>CAYTVF010000013.1:0-3075 GCA_964441345.1 uncultured Desulfopila sp.
CAGTTTGATCTTCGGCGGGAGAGAAGATATGTTGCGGGCTAAAAAACAAAAAACAAAAGCAACCATTCAGTTTATTTCAATAGTTATGCACTTTGTCTGATTGGTTTTAACCTCCCCTCCCTTGACGGGAGGGGATTGAGGGGAGGGTGAGTTTGAAACAAGGGAGGGTGAGTGTGGGCCGAAGTTGCACGTTGCGGCTTCCCCCTCCCCCTATCCCCCTCCCGCAAGGAGAGGGGGGAACTTTGTCCGTAAAGCTGAATGGATACAAACTAACAACATAAAACAAATACAAAAAATGAATCTCTCACCTACCCACAGGCATAACCGCATGGATGATAAACTGACAATTTTAACCGAGAGCCTCCCCAAGGCTGTGCTGCAGGCGCAGAACCCGGAAACGGCCGGGGCTGTTCCCCATGGTCTTTTTCGCGGCGATCTGATCGTCATCAGCCGATTTCCCTTCAGAATCGGCAGGGAGTCGAGGGTGGTCAGGGTAGACGGCAGACTGGAACGGATTGAACGCCCTAAAAAGGATGACAGCCCTCCGAACAACGACCTCTACCTCGTCGACTGCGGCCAGCGCCTGAATATCTCCAGGGAACATTGCCAGATTGAAAAGAGAGCCGGCGGCTATTTTCTGGTGGACCGGGGCAGCGCCTGCGGCACGAAGATTGACGGAGTGAATGTCGGGGGCGACGATTTGGGGGGAGAAGCGGAACTGCATGACGGCGATCTGATCGCCATGGGGGCTGTCGGCACCCCGTATATTTTCCGCTTCATTACCTTCGATGAATTTAGTCTGGTTCGCCGGGAAGAGTGACGAGCTAAAAAAAATAAAATAATAAAAAAAATATCAGGCGGCTCCGCGGATGGCGTCGGCGATCAGCAGAGCCTGACGGGTTGCGGCAACATTATGCACCCTGACGATGGCCATCTTGCCGAGAGAGAGCGCCGATGCCACGGCAGTGGCTAAATCCCTTTCGGCTTCCCGGGGAACTCCGGTAATATCGCCGAGGAAGCGCTTGCGGCTGTGGCCGAGGAGGACCGGTAAGCCGAGAGTCGAAAATTCATCCAGGTGTTTCAGAATCGACAGATTGTGGTGAAGGTTCTTGCCGAAGCCGATACCGGGATCGATGATCAGCCGGTCTTTTGCTACGCCGTTGGCGGTGATCCAGCCGATACGCTCGGCAAAAAAGTCGATAATATCGGCGATGACATCGTCGTAATGAGGTTTTATCTGCATATCGGCCGGGGTGCCCTGCATATGCATGATGATCACCGGCACCTTGCTCTCCCGGACCACCGTAACCATCTCCGGATCTTTGCGCAGGGCTGAAATATCGTTGATGATATCGGCTCCGGCGCGTAATGCCGCTCTCGCGACGGCAGCCTTGGTGGTATCGATGGAGATGGTGATCGTGTGTTTCTTTCGAACTGCTTCGATGACCGGGATAACCCGCTGTAACTCCTGCTCGGTGGAAACCGGGTCGGCAAAGGGCCGGGTCGACTCGCCGCCGACATCGAGGATGTCGGCGCCATCGGCAACGAGCCGGTCTGCCTGGGCGAGCGCCGTCTCAAAAGAGGCGAAGTCGCCGCCGTCGGAGAAGGAGTCGGGCGTCACGTTGAGGATGCCCATTATCCTGACACAGGTCCCAGCCACTCCGGTCATCAGATCTGTCCCGCCCCTTCGGGCGGCTCATCAGTTTTGGCCGGTGCAGGGTTTTCGTCGTTTGCGGCAGCCGGTTTTTCTTCAGGCTTTTCGGGCTGCACCGTTTCTGCAGCCGGCGCCGCGGGTTTTACTCCCTTGCTGGCGGCCTTCTTCCTGTCCTGTTGCGATTTGGCGATCAGCGCCGTATACTGGCCGGGTCTGAAATCCTCGACGATCCGTTCGATGTCGGTGAGGACGATTGTTTCTTTCTCCAACAGTTCTTCACTCATCCGGGCCAGGATGTCTTTGTGTGTTTCCAGCAGCAGGGCGACTTTGGTCATGGCGTCGTCGATGATCTTCTTCACCGCGACATCGATGAGTCTGGCCGTATCCTCGCTGAAATCGCGGTTATGGCCGATCTCCCGGCCCAGGAAGATCTGCTCTTCCTTCTTGCCGTAGGTGAGAGCCCCGAGTTCTTCGCTCATGCCCCATTCGCAGACCATCTTTCTCGCCAGGGCCGAGGCCCGTTCGATATCGTTGCCCGCCCCGGTGGTGATCTCGTTGAAAATAATTTTCTCGGCCAGTCGTCCGCCGTAGAGGATGCAGATGGTGCTCTCCAGATAGGTCTTGGAGTGGGTATACTTGTCATCCGTCGGCAGCTGCATGGTGAGCCCAAGGGCACGGCCACGCGGAATGATGGTCACCTTGTGGATAGGATCGGTATCGGCCAGCAGCCAGGCCACCAGAGCATGACCGGCCTCGTGGTAGGCGGTGACCTTTTTTTCCTTTTCACTGATGATCATGGACCGTCTTTCGGCCCCCATCATGATTTTATCCTTGGCCTTATCCAACAAATCCAAGTTGATTTCCTTGGCTCCGGTACGGGCAGCCATGAGCGCTGCCTCGTTGACCAGATTCTCCAGATCGGCTCCGGTAAAACCCGGAGTCCCTCGGGCGAGAATATCCAGATCGACATTGGCTGCCATTTTTGTTTTCTTGGCATAAATCTCAAGAATTTTCAGGCGGCCGCCGACATCGGGTACCGGCACCACCACCTGGCGGTCGAAACGTCCCGGACGGAGGAGGGCCGGATCGAGGACATCGGGACGGTTGGTTGCCGCGACGATGATAACCCCGTCGTTGCTTTCAAAGCCGTCCATTTCCACGAGCAGCTGATTGAGGGTCTGTTCCCGTTCATCGTGGCCGCCGCCCAGACCGGCCCCGCGATGACGGCCAACGGCGTCGATCTCGTCGATGAAGATAATGCAGGGTGCGTTCTTCTTGCCCTGGGCAAACATATCGCGAACCCGGGAGGCGCCGACACCGACGAACATTTCGACAAAATCGGAGCCGGAAATGCTGAAAAACGGGACGTCGGCTTCACCGGCAATAGCCTTGGCGAGCAGCGTCTTGCCGGTGCCGGGCGC
>CAYTVF010000013.1:3103-13388 GCA_964441345.1 uncultured Desulfopila sp.
CACTCCGGTCGGAATCCGGCCGCCGAGGGCGGTGAATTTGCCGGGGTCTTTAAGGAAATCGACGATCTCTTCCAGTTCTTCTTTCGCCTCGTCGATACCCGCCACATCGGCGAAGGTGACCTTGTTGTTGCTCTGTTCGGTCAATCTGGCGCGGTTCTTGCCAAAAGACAGCGCCCCGCCTTTGCCGCCGCCCTGCATCTGACGCATGAAGAACACCCAGACGCCGATAAGCAGAAGCATGGGAAACCAGGAAACGAAGATCGTCATCATCCAGGAATCTTTCTGGGTTTCCTTGACCGCGATGTCAACGCCGGTTCGCCGCAGGATGGAGATGAGTTCGGTGTCGGCTATCGGGTAGATGGTCTGGAATGGTTTGCCATCCTGAAGGGTGCCGGAAATTACATCGCCACTGATGGTGACTCGGGTTATGGCTTTGTTTTCAATGCTCGACATGAACTCGCTGTAGGTGAGCGAGGTCTGATTCGTCTGGGGTTTATTGAACAGATTGAAGAGAAGGATCATGGTCAAGCCAATCACCAACCACATGCTCAGATTTTTATAAAAGGTATTCAACGAGGTCTCCGGAGGCTCCTGGTTAGTTTGTTATCGGTGGATGATACATGCATGGCTCCATGCCAACGCACAGCCTAAAGATAAATCTGAAAATGAGAATGTCGAGCCCGTAATTGATTTATCTTACCCTGTCACATCCATTATGTAAAGTACTGGACCGGCTGAACTCCTGGTTGATTTTTCCTTAATTCCCGGATCCCTTTGACCAGGGCGGCGGCTCCGCTGACGGTGGTGGTGTACGGGATGTGATAATCGAGGGCGGCCCGGCGGATGCTGTAGGCGTCTTCCGTGGTTCTCCGGCCGAGCGAGGTGTTGACAATCCACGAAATCTCCCCGTCCTGCACCTTGTCGAGAATATGCGGCCGGCCCTGGGAGATTTTGTTGACGAGCTGACATGCAACTCCCGCTTCCTGCAGGCAGGAGGCGGTGCCGGTCGTGGCGAAAATGGTAAAGTCGAGTTCCACCAGGTCCTTGGCCACGGCGACCACCGCAGTTTTGTCGCCATCCCGGACGCTGATGAAGACATTGCCCGATTGGGGTACCTTCGACCCGGCCGCCAGTTGCGCTTTGGCAATGGCCATGCCGAGATTGTCGTCGATCCCCATTACTTCGCCGGTCGATTTCATCTCCGGCCCGAGCAGCGTATCGACCTTTTCAAACCGGTCGAAGGGAAAAACCGCCTCTTTGACCGCCCAGTGTTTGATGATTACCTCGGTGGTCAGTCCCAGCTCTTCCAGGGTGGCGCCCATCATCACCTTGGTGGCGAGTTTGGCCAGGGGCACGCCGGTCGCTTTGCTGACGAAGGGGATGGTTCGCGAAGCACGTGGATTGACTTCGAGAATATAGAGTTCGTTGTCTTTCACCGCGTACTGGACGTTCATCAGGCCGATAACTCCGAGTTCTTCCGCCATGGCCTTGGTCGCCCGTTTGATTTCCTCGATGAGGTCGGGTTTCAGGGTGTGGGGCGGCAGGACGCAGCAGGAGTCGCCGGAGTGGATGCCCGCTTCCTCGATATGCTCCATGATGCCGCCGATCACAGTCCGGATACCGTCACTGATGGCGTCTACGTCGATCTCGATGGCGTCTTTCAAAAATTTGTCGATGAGGACCGGGTGCTCAAGAGTGCTGCCGATGGCCGTCATGAAATCCTTGATTCCCTGCTGGTTGTAGACGATCCGCATGTCGCGGCCGCCAAGTACATAGGAGGGGCGGACCACTACCGGATAACCGATGCGGTCGGCTGCCGCCAGGGCCTCTGCAAGGTTGTTGGCGGTATCGTTGTCCGGTTGCCGCAGATTCAGTTTCTGCAGGAACTGCTGGAAGCGCTTACGGTCCTCGGCCCGGTCGATGGCGTCCGGGTGGGTGCCGATGATTTTGACACCCATGTCTGCCAGGGGCACGGCCAGGTTGAGCGGCGTCTGGCCGCCGAACTGGACGATGACCCCGTCCGGTTGTTCCTGGTCGATAATGTTGAGGACATCTTCCCGGGTAAGCGGCTCGAAGAACAGCTTGTCGGAGGTATCGTAGTCGGTCGACACCGTCTCCGGATTGGAGTTGATCATGATCGATTCGACTCCGATTTCCTTGAGGGCAAAGGCCGCGTGCACGCAGCAGTAGTCAAACTCGATGCCCTGGCCGATGCGGTTGGGGCCGCCGCCGAGGATCACGATCTTTTTCCGGTCGGTTTTCTTGGCCTCGTTTTCCTCTTCATAGGTCGAATAAAAATACGGGGTGTAGGATTCGAACTCGGCGGCGCAGGTGTCCACCAGTTTATAGACCGGCAGGACCGCCAGTTTCTTGCGGAGTTGCCGGATGTCGTTCTCGGTGGTGCCGGTGAGAAACGCCAGTTGCTGGTCGGAAAAGCCGCGCTCCTTGCAGTACTGGAGGAATTCGCCATCCAGCCCCTGGAAGCCGCGGGCTAAAATCTCGTTTTCCGTCTCGACAATCTGCTGAAAATTAAACAAAAACCAGCGATCGATTTTGGTCAGGGCGTAGATTTCGTCGATCCCCATGCCCCTTTTCAGGGCCTCGTGGATATGGGCGATCCGGCGCGAGTTGGGGACACGCAGGCCATGTTCGAGATCTTCTTGGTCCAAGTGGGTGAGGGATTGCCTGCCGTCGCCGCCAAAACCGAAGCGACCGGTTTCGAGCGAGCGCATGGCCTTCTGAAAGGCTTCTTTAAACGTCCGGCCGATGGACATCGTTTCGCCCACCGATTTCATCGCGGTGGTCAGAATGTCGTCGGCTTCCGGGAATTTCTCAAAGGTCCAGCGGGGAATTTTGACCACGCAGTAATCGATGGACGGTTCGAATGCCGCCAGAGTCTCCCGGGTGATGTCGTTTTTCAGTTCATCGAGGGTGTAGCCCACCGCCAGTTTCGCGGCGATTTTCGCGATCGGGAAGCCGGTGGCCTTGGAGGCGAGCGCCGAACTCCGCGAGACCCTGGGGTTCATCTCGATGACCATCATCTCACCGTCTTCCGGATTGACCGCAAATTGCACATTCGAGCCGCCGGTTTCCACCCCGATTTCCCTGATGATGGCGATGGCCGCATCGCGCATCGCCTGGTACTCACGGTCGGTGAGAGTCTGGATCGGGGCCACGGTGATGCTGTCGCCGGTGTGCACCCCCATGGCGTCGACGTTTTCGATGGAGCAGATGATGACCACGTTGTCGTTGCGGTCGCGCATCACCTCCAGCTCGTATTCCTTCCAGCCGAGCAGGCTACGCTCCAGCATGACCTCGGTCGTCATCGACAGATCGAGGCCGGAGGTGCAGAGATTTTCCAGTTCCTGCCGGTTGTAGGCGACCCCGCCGCCGGTGCCGCCGAGGGTGAAACTCGGCCTGACGATCAGCGGAAAACCGATTACTTCGCCCGCCGTCATGGCCCCATCGAGGGTCTTGACGATGATCGATTCGGGCACCTTGAGCCCTATCTTCCGCATCGCATCGCGGAATTCTTCCCGTCCTTCGGCTTTCTTGATAACCGCAATATTGGCGGCCAGGAGTTCGACGTTGTATTTGTCGAGGATCCCCATTTCCGCCACCTTGATCGCGGTATTCAGGGCGGTCTGGCCGCCGAGGGTCGGTAGCAGGGCGTCGGGGCGCTCCTTCTCGATGACCTTGGCGACGAATTCCGGAGTAATCGGTTCGATATAGGTGCTGTCGGCCAATTCCGGGTCGGTCATGATGGTCGCCGGATTGGAGTTGATCAGGACCACTTCATAGCCTTCCTCTTTCAGGGCCTTGACCGCCTGGGCGCCGGAATAATCGAATTCACATGCCTGGCTGATTATGATGGGGCCGGAGCCGATGATGAGGATTTTTTTTATGTCTGTTCGTTTCGGCATGATCTGTCAGTTTTCCGTCTTGTATTCCGTTGTTAGGTGTTATTCCGGGGTTATTCCGAGGATATTCCGATCTTGTTGAAAGTGTTGCCGCTGTCGCCAGATGTCCGCCGTTATTTACGCATCATGTCGATGAAACGGTCAAACAAATAGATCGCATCATGCGGGCCGGGAGCATATTCCGGATGGTACTGCACGGAAAATGCCGGGAATCTGGTATGGCGCATGCCTTCCAGGCTGTTGTCGTTGAGGTTGATATGGGTAACCTCGACCTCGCCTTTCGGCAGGCTGTCCGCGTCGATACAAAAACCGTGGTTCTGGGCGGTGATTTCCACATGGCCGGTGGTCAGATCCTTGACCGGCTGATTGCCGCCGCGGTGACCGAACTTCAGTTTATAGGCCCTGCCGCCATAGGCGAGGCCGAGCATCTGATGGCCGAGACAGATGCCGAAGATCGGTACCTTGCCGAGCAGTGCCTTGACGGTGTCGACCACACCCTCGACTCCTTCCGGATCGCCGGGACCGTTGGAGAGGAAAACTCCGTCCGGTGCCATGGCCAGGACATCGCTTGCACTGGTATGGGCCGGCACCACCTGGACCCGGCAGCCCTTTTCGGTCAGCAGCCGGAGCTGGTTGTATTTAATCCCGAAATCGAAGGCTACCACCTTGAACGGATTGATCAAACCCTTCTGCGCGGTGGTGAAATTCGTGCCGGGGACCGGGCGATTGTCGGCCCAGCCGTAGGGCTCCTTGCAGGTGATGTCTTTCACCAGATCCTTACCGATAAAGCCGGGCCACTCCCCGGCGCGCCTGACGAGGGAGGCCCGGTCGAGGTCCCTGGTGGAGACCATGCCCTTCATCGCGCCCTTGGAGCGGATATGCCGGACCAGCGCCCTGGTGTCGAAGCCTTCGACGCCGAGTATCCCGAATTCTCTGAGAAAATCGGCCAGGGTTCGGGTCGAACGAAAGTTGGACGGATAGGCGCTGTACTCTTTAATCAGAAACGCCCTAGGGTGAATTGCCGCCGATTCCATGTCCTCGGGGTTGATTCCGTAATTGCCGATCAGCGGGTAGGTCATGGTAACGATCTGGCCGGTGTAGGACGGATCCGTCAGAACTTCCTGATACCCGCTGAGGGAGGTATTGAAGACAATCTCCCCGACAGCCTCACCGTGGCCGGTAAACGATTGACCCGCAAAGATAGTTCCGTCTTCGAGGGCGATAAGTGCTTTCATGGCAGTTTTTCCTTTAATCTTAAGACGATGATCGTCGAAGGTAACTTGCTGACTGATGAAGAAGGAAAGGAGGGTTACATCGTACTCTTTCCTGTGTATGCTGCGATTTCGAACTAATATCGACATTCCATCGACATTCCATCGACATTCCATCGACGCTCCGCCGCGGTCGGCATGACTTTGCGGTGCATCTCAGGCGAGTGGGAGGGGAGTTTTTTTTGTCCCTCTTGAATCTGCAGACAAAACTGCAATATATAACCTGATAAGGCCGGATTCGTCAACTGTAAACGGTCCGGTGCGGACCTTTCGGAGGGATTGCCGAAGGGATGCCGGCTGGCTCCGCTCATCCTCGCTGGGCTGGGTTGGGTAAGAATGGCGCATGTCGTCCCAATATTACTGATTGATTTAGCCAGTAGAACTGATTAAAATTCAACCCGCGTCGTCGGCGGGGATGGTGACATTGCCGCCTGCGGGGTGAGGAAAAGGAAATAAGTTATGCCGAATCATTCCCGGCTGGATAACTTTGCGCAAGTCGATTCAGGAAGGAACCGGAAGAACAGACCGGATAAGGAGCTCCATTGAAAAAGAGAATTCTCGTAGCAAATCGTGGCGAAATTGCTATTCGCCTGATCAGGGCAATTCAGGAACTTGGGTATGAAGCAATCGCCGTGTATGAAACCCCGGATGAGATGTCCAGGCACATTCGCATTGCCGATGAGGCAGTCTTGCTGGGTGATGGCCCCCGCTGTGACTATCTGAATATCGAAAAGGTTATTCGCGCCGCAAAAAGATCGGAGGCCTGCGCTATTCACCCGGGTTATGGTTTTCTGGCCGAGAATCCGTTTTTTGCCAAGGCCTGTGAGAAGACCGATATACTCTTCATCGGTCCCACCTCGGAAATAATCGGCAACCTCGGCAACAAGGTGGTTGCCCGGAGGATCATGGCCGAGGCGGGTATTCCCATGGTACCCGGTACGACCACCCTCAAACAGGGCAAGGAAGGTGTCGCCGAAGCGCTCGATTTCGCCGCCCGGTATGGCTATCCCATCATGTTGAAAGCCACCTCCGGGGGAGGGGGGCGGGGGATTCGCCGGATTGAATCGGATGCCGAGATGAAAGAGCAGATTCCGGTTGCCCGGGCCGAAGCCCTTGCTTCCTTTAATGACGATTCCGTCTATCTGGAGAAGGTGGTCGTCAATCCCAAACATGTCGAGGTCCAGATTCTCGCGGACAGCCATGGCAATACCGTTCATCTCGGCACCCGTGACTGCTCGATCCAACGCCGCAACCAGAAACTCATCGAGATCGCGCCCTCGATGATCCAGAACAAGAAGCTGATCGATGAGATCTGCGACACGGCGGTCAAGGCCGCCAAGGCGGCAAACTATCTGAACGCCGGGACGGTCGAGTTCCTGATCGATCAGGACATGAATTACTATTTCATGGAGATCAACACCAGGGTCCAGGTGGAACATACCGTTACGGAAATGATCACCGGCATCGATATCGTCAGAAACCAGATCAATATTGCCTTCGGTAAGCCGCTTTCCTTCACCCAGGACGATGTGCAGATCCGCGGCCATGCCATCGAGGTACGGATCAATGCCGAGGATCCGAAAAACGATTTCATGCCGGAAGGGGGCAAGAAGGTTTCGGTCTACCGTTCGACCGGCGGTTTCGGGGTTCGCCTCGACGGCTTTGTCTATCAAGGTTATATTATTCCCGAGGTCTATGATTCACTCCTGGTAAAACTGACGGTCCACGGTTTCACCTGGGATGAAACGGTCGGGCGGCTCAAACGATGCCTGCAGAACTTTGCCATCAGGGGGCCGAAGACGACTATCCCGTTTTATGTGAATATTGCCAATGAGAAGGATTTTGTTACCGGTAATTTCGACACCTCCTATATCGACACCCACCCGCATATTTTCCACTATGACGAGAATTCAAGCGAAGTCGGTAAGTTATCAAGATTTATCGCTGAGCTTCAGCATCGCCGGGAGAACCCGTTTGCCAAGTAGGGTGAGGGGTTGTCGCCGGGCGCAATTGCCTTGTCAGCACCTTAGCAATTCATGTCTTGTTTTTCAAACAAAGGAATGTATATGACGCGTATTATCCCGGGAACTCCCGTTAAAGAAATAATCGATACCCTGCGCACGGCCAAAGGCTACTATATCACCAACACGGCCCGTGATCAGTCCCAGTCCGACTTTAAGAACCGGATTCTTTTGCATACGGATCTGCTGGCCGCCGAACAGCGCGACAAATCCGGATATTTTTCGCTGGAAATTACCGGTGGCGCCTCGATTCATGTCGATATTCTGCGCAAACAGGTCGATCCTTTCCTGAAGCTCCGCAAGCTGCGCGAAGGGATGCCGAACACCATGTTTCAGACCCTTTGCCGTGGTGTGAACCTCTTCGGCTACCGGCCGTACCCGCAAAATGTCATTCGTTTTACCGTGCGTGAATTCGCCAAATATGTCGATGTCTGGCGAACCTTCGATTTTCTCAACCATGTGCCCAATATGCACGCGGTATTCGAGGAGGTGGGCAAGGCGGGCAAGCTCAACGAGCCCTGTATCTGCTTTTCCACCGGCCCGGAACATACCAACGACTATTATGTAGCCAAGGCCGCGGAGATCATCGACGTCACCGGCCGGGACATCACCCTGTGCATCAAAAACCATGGCGGGCTGGGCACGCCGAAGAGAATCGGCGAACTGGTTGATGCTCTGAAGCAGAGGTTTGCCGATGTCCCCGTTCACTACCACGGCCATAATACCGACGGCAACGATGTCGGCCGGATTGTCGAGGCGGTGCGCAACGGGGCGACCATCGTCGATGCGGCCGATTCCGCGTTCAGCGGTTTTTACGGGCCGCCGCCGGTGCTCACGGTGGTCCAGACCCTGAAGGAATACGGTTACGAGCCGATAGGACTCGATGAGGAGGCGGTGATTGCCACTTCCGAAGTTATCCGCGATCAGCGCAGGTATTACGATCAGTTTGAGTCGCAGATCAAGGGATTCCAGCCGACCGTGCAGATTCACAAGCTGCCCGGCGGGGCAATGGGATCAAGCCTCGAGCAGGCGGCAAAAGGCGGATTTCTCGACCGGATGCCGGATATCCTGCACAAGGAATTGCCCCGGGTCCAGAAGGAACTCGGCAATTACTGGTCGGTCACCCCCGGCTCCCAGATTCTCTGGACTACCGCCGTAGCCAATGTGCTCGGCGGCGAACGCTACGGCAATCCGTCCGGCGACCTGCGTAATCTGCTTCTGGGGAAATACGGGCCCTTTCCTTTCTACCAGCCGGAGGAGTGGATTTACCGGAAAGTACTCGGCGACGACTGGCGTAAAGTGCTCGAGGAAGAAGGCGGGGTGGAAGAGATTACCGATATTGATCTCGGCCATGAACGCTATGCCCTGGCCGAACTGATCGGGGTTGAGCCGACCGACGAACAGCTTGTATTATACCTGCAGCATCCCAACGATGCCGTGGAGTTCTTCAAGTTTACCGAAAAGTACGGTCAGGTCTATGTGCTGCCGCCGTCGATCTTTTTTCAGAAGGGCGGGTTTGAGATCGGCAAAAAACTGGCGTTCAGGGATCACCACGGCAAGGAGCATATGGTTGAAATCGGGCCCTCTCCGGTCACTGATACCGGCGAAACCAGTGTCTATCTGATCGTCGATCATCACCAGTCGATCTTCAATTTCAAAACCAAGCCGGTTGTCGGTCAGCCGGGAGAAACGGTGATTCTCAGCAAGGAGGAAATCCTCGATCTTGCCAAGGCGGGGGATATTCGCTCCCCGTTTTCCGGCAAGATTGTCGAGATCACCGTGGAAGAAGGGCAGGAGGTCCTGGGCGGGGACCGGGTGGCGATCATGGAGGCCATGAAAATGCAGACACCCATCCTCTGCGAAACGGACGGTATCGTCACGACCATCCATGCCAAAAAAGGCGACAGTCTCAAGCCAGGTGGCAAAATTCTGAAAATCGACAAAGACGAGTAGGCAGATTCCGGAAATCGGCCGGAGGGTTGAGCTGTCCCTCCGGCCGGCCTCGCCCGTTGCAGGGCGATCTCATCATTGTCTGATAAAGAGAAACAGGACGCCGTTCAGGCACGACCAAAGCAGAGTCAGGAGGGTAACGGCCACGCATCCCATGGCCAGCACCTTATGGCCGAAGGTTTCTTGTTTTCTCTCCCGGTATCCGAGGAGATAGCCAAACAGCGCCCCGGCCAGCATGCCGCCGCCATGGGCCCAGTTATTGATTCCGGGCACCACAAAGCCAAACAGGGCTATGCCCAGGGCCCAGCCGCCGATCTGGCTGAAGAGACTTTCGCCATACACCCCGCCACGGCTTTTGCCGTAATAGAGCAACGCACCGATCAGGCTGCAGACCGCCGCCGAGGCGCCGAGAGTAAAAGGCACACCGGCCAGGCATGACAGGAAAAAGCCGCCGGCACTGCCTATGGTGTAGAGGGCGATCGTCCTGTTCAAACCGAATTCGTGAATAACCAGGGGGGCAAGCTGCCGCAGGGCAAGCATATTAAAGACGATATGCAGCAGCCCGCCGTGCAGATATCCGGCCGTCACCAGCGACCACCAGCGGCCCAGTTGAAAAACCGGGAAGGTTCCGGTCGAACCGAGGACCAGGAGGCTCTGGTTGCTGGGCGAAAGAAAGGCCATGGGGTTGAAATTGAGGTTCGACGGGTGAAAATCGATGATCAGGGACAAAAGGAACATGACGGCGTTGATGGCGATAAGTGCGGTAACAAGCCGATCCGAGCCGCCGGGCCCGTTAAAGAGAAACGTGTGTTTCCACCTGGCCCCGGGGTTACGCAAGCCGCAGTGGGGACAACTGGCGGACGAACTGCTGACGAGCTTTCTGCAGCCGGGACAGAGCTGAGCCCGGGTAGTATTGTTTCCTGCCATGTATTCACCAACTCCGTTAAAAGTATTCCTGAGCTGTCAGCTGACAGCTGGCCTGGTTCCGCGAGCATCTCAGATTTTTTGAATGTGGCGAACGCCTAAGATATAAAAGTATCGTAACTATTCAGTTTATTTCAATAGTATCCACTTTGTCCGCTTGGTCTTAGCCTCCCCTCCCTTGACGGGAGGGGATTGAGGG
>CAYTVF010000013.1:13431-42253 GCA_964441345.1 uncultured Desulfopila sp.
AACCCCCCTCCCGCAAGGGGAGGGGGAACTTTGTCCATAGAGCGGAATGGATAAAAAGTATCGTTCGGCCACCTGGAATTTTCCTTGCCCCATTCGTTCGAGTCAGGATACAAAAGTAAGGAAGCAGGCGGCAGGGGTACTATATTTTCTTGATCCCATTCTGTCGAGGAAACTCGAAGGTCATGCCATTACTTTTATTTTTATTTTTATTTTCACCATGTCCGCCATATCCGGTCGAAATACCTTAAGCCATCGGCCGGGTCAGGCTCCGGCGGTCCAGCTCGACCGGGTCTGCAGGACCTACGGCAAGGCCGGCATCCGGGCCGTCGATGACCTCACTCTCGGGATCGATCAAGGCGATTTTGTCGCCCTGATAGGCACCAGCGGCAGCGGGAAATCCACCCTCCTCAATCTCATCGGCGGGATTGAACTGCCCGATGCCGGCCGGGTCACGGTGTTCGGCGGCACTCCGCGGACCAATGACGAGTGGGCGGAGGTTCGGGCAACAAGCATTGGCTTTGTCTTCCAGGCCTTCCATCTCCTGCCGACCCTCACCGCGCTTGAAAACGTCGAAATCCCCCTGTTCGGCCGGCTGGCCGGAAGTAAGGCCCGGCGGCAGCAGGCCGGCGAACTCCTGGACCGGGTCGGTCTCGCCCGCCGGGCTGACCACCTGCCGGGCGAACTCTCGGGCGGGGAGCGGCAGCGGGTGGCGATCGCCAGGAGCCTGGTGAACAGGCCGTCTCTGCTTCTGGCCGATGAACCGACCGGCAATCTCGATTCCCGCACAGCCGGGGAGATCATCGCCATGTTTGCCAGGATTCAACGGGAGGACCGGATGACCCTGATCCTCGTGACCCACGAGCAGGAAATTGCCGAACAGGCCGACCGGGTAATACGGCTGCGGGATGGCCGGATTGTCATGGATACCGGGGTGAAGTGATGTACTTCGTTACGGTTGCCGGAAAAAACCTCATGCGACGGAAGATGAGAACGTTATTTACCCTCCTCGGCATCGGTTCGGCGGTCGCTGCCTTCGTTGCTCTGGTCGGCCTGGCGCGGGGTTTTGAAAATGCCTGGATGCTGGCCCTGCTGGAAAGAGATACCCATGTTTTTGCCGTGCCGCGCGGGGTGGTAGACATCCTCTCGGCCTCGATAGATGAAGAGGTGGGGGCGCGGATGGCGGGGGTGGCCGGGGTGACCGCGGTCAGTGGCGAACTGGTCGATATGGTCGATCTCGACAGCGGGGAAATGATTGTCGTCGCCGGCTGGCCGCTCGACAGCTATCTGTGGGAGAGTGTCGCGCTGGAATCTGGGAGGGTGCCGGGCAAGGATCTGCCGAATGGGGTCGTTCTCGGTAAAAATGCCGCCGAAACCCTCGGCTACAAGGTCGGGGATATCTTTCAGGTCAGGACCATGACCTTTATCCTGGCCGGTGTCTGCAAAGCCGGAGGGGTGATGCGCAATCACGCCATGCTCCTGTCGCTGTCGGCCCTTCAGGAGCTGAACAACCGCCAGGGGCAGGTGTCGACCCTCAATTTTAGACTTGCCGATTTCCGCGATCGGGACCGGGTGGCGGATACCATGGCCCGGCTGCGCAGCCTGTTTCCCGACTATGTCTTCACCGAGGCGATCGATCTGGCGGAAAACAACAAAATCCTCGCCTTGTTCCGGGCCATGGCCTGGGGGACATCGACCATCGCCCTCTTTATCGGCCTGGTGGTCATCATCAATACACTGCTTATGTCGGTGATGGAACGGACCCGCGAACTTGGACTGCTTGCCTCGGTCGGCTGGTCGGGCAAACGGATCCTCAGCCTCATCGTCATCGAAGGCCTGGCGCTTTCAGTGCTCGGCGGCTTTACCGGAGTAATCATCGGCCTTTCCGGTCTTTACGCCATCGCCGGTTCGCCCCATATGCAGGGATTGATCCACCCCTCCGTCGACTTGGGCCTCCTTGTGGAAGTGACCATCGCCACGCTGCTGCTGGGGCTTATCGGCAGCGTCTATCCGGCCTGGCGGGCGATTCGGCTTCGCCCGGCCGATGCCCTGCGTTATGAATAGATATCATTCTGTTGCGGCCGGCAGACCCGGCGGAAAATCCATCCTGTGGGTTCATATCATCCTGTGGTCCGGCGCCCTGGTTTTATCGATCCTGCTGTCTGCCGCCCGGCCTCTCGATGCCGGGCCGGCTGGCCAGTTGCAGCGGATTATAGCGAGCGTGGCGGATATCGTTCGGGCGGAGCCACCGGAGCAGGGGCGGCAAGACCGGGAGAAGTCTGCCCGAGCGCTGGAGGAAGTGGCAGCGAATCTTGCTGTCGAGGCAGCGGCCGTCCATATTCTCGGCAGTAAAATATGGCCGGGGTTGACGGGCGGGGAGCGGAATGAGTTTGCCATGCAGCTGGGGGCTCTCCTTCAGCCGGCGATTGCCGAAAAGCTTGCGGCATACGGGGACGGGGAGATGATTGTGGTCGATGAGGAGATCAGCGGCGACAAGGCCCTGGTGAAGACTCAGATCACCGCTTCCGGCAGAATCTCTTCCATCGTTTTTACCATGCTGTCCAGATCGGAACGGTGGCTGATCTTCGATATCAATGTCGATGGCGCAAGTCTTTTGCGCAACCTGATGGCGCAGATTCGACCCATTGCCGCGCGTAGCGGCATCCGCGGGGTGATGGTGGAGCTGCGGAGGCTGGCCGCTGAAAATCAGGCCAGGGCCGCGGCGGGGAAAGGAAACGGCTTGTTTGACCGATAAGGCCGGGATCAGGAGTCAGCATCCGGCGATTCCCGTTTCCCCGAACCCTTTTGCCGGCGTTTCTTTAACCGGGTGTTTCGCGCGGCGATTTCGTCATTCCCTTTATACCAGGGAGGAATGTCGTCGTAATCGGCAATGCCGTCATCGATGAGGTTGCGGGAATGAGGTAAATTCTGTTTGCCGAAGGCGCGGTTTCGACGGCGGGCAAGGAAAAACCGGCCCGGAAAAAGGCTTTCTCCGGGCCGGTATTTCAGCATGCCACGAGGGTAATGGCACACTGAAAAAGGATGGAAGGCTAACTGTTACCAGATTTCGTACTGCCCCGAGGGTGAACATTCGCATTCGGCATTGAGAAACTTTGCCGAATAGCCCGCATCTTTCAGCATCTTGTAGCCGATTTCTCCACGCCCGCCGGTCTTGCAATGGACAACGACAAACTTGTCTTGCGGGATCTCGGCCAGCCGGCCCTTCATCTGCTCGAGCGGGATGCTGACCGCATTGGGGAAATGGCCCGATTCATATTCCGCCGGGGTACGGGCGTCGACCACGAAGATCAGATCGGATTGCAGGGACTTGGTGAAATCGGAGATGCTGATCTCGCCCGCGCCCAGTTGTTTCTGCCAGTTGATGGGCTGGTCATCTGTTGCGGCGGGCGGAGGCCCCGTCTGCAGCTGCCTGCCTGCTCCGGTCCAGGCGGCGAGAGCGCCGTAAAAGCCGGTGATGTTTTTATAGCCCCATTCTTTGAGCACTTTGCCCGCGGCGGCGATGTCCTTGTCATTATCGGAATAGAGATAGATCGGTGTGCCTTTGCCTTTCGGCAATGCGTCCTCGGCATCTGCCAGCTCGCTTGAGGGGATAGAATAGGCTCGTGGGATAAAGCCCTTTTCAGCCTCGGCCCTGGCTCGCAGATCGACCAGAACGATATTGCCGTCGGCAATCAGGTCGATGCTGGGAACGGTTCTTTTCCCTGCCTTTTTCCAGGCCGGCAGGCCATCGACATACACGGAAAGATTTTTATGACCCCATTTTTTCGCCAGACCGGCGGATTTTGGACTCATCGTTCAGGTAGTTCCGCCGCAATAAAAGACCAGTTGCCGGTCCTGGTACCGGGCAAGGAGTTGGGCACCCTCGTCGCCCATGGTCACAAGCTTGGCAAAGGGAATGGAAACTGCACCGGGAATATGACCTTCGTCGTATTTGACTGCCGGGCGTGAGTCGATGATGACGAGATTTTTCTCAGCCGACATCAGTCCGGCAAGTTCTTCGGTTTTTATTTCCTGAATGCCTTCCGGCAACTTGACCACATCTTTCTCCAGCGAGGTGGCAATGTTTTCACCGCCGCTGGTGGTGTACAGGGCGATGATGGCCTCGTCTTCCTTGAATTCGTCGGCGGAACCGGCACCCTTGAGGACGGTTGCATCGGTGAATTTCATCAGGAAAAATTCGCCCTCTTTGGTCGACAGGGCAATGGTTTTGGCCTTTTGCGAGATATTGGCTATTTTCCCCTGAATCGTCTTCGATTCAGCCGGTGTTGTCGCCGTCGCCGCATCCGCCGCAAGGGCCACGCCGGCGAATGGAATTGCCGCCTCGTTCTGCATCAGCGCAGTGGCTGTCAGCAAGGCACCAAGTCCCAGTTTAAGGAATGTCTTCTTCATTTGTCACCTCATTGTTGTTGAAAAAGTCCGGGAGAGAGCACTCACCCCGACAATCGAGACGCCCACGATGTGGTGGCATCTTCTGTAATACTTAATTAGATAGGCGTGGGAAAGCACTCTGTCGCCCGGTTTTTTGGCTAAACGGAAATACAGCACGGTATTTAACAATTAAATGGAATTTTAATATTCCATGGATTTTAATGCAAGTGCTTTTTCGGCGGAGGGGGCTCGGGACGAAAAGGACAACGGGTGGAGGAGGACGACAAGCGGGTGAAAAAAAAAGAAAAAGGGGGTGGCTGGGTGCACCACCCCGGCGAGGCGGGAGAAATTACGAGAATTTTTTTTATTTTTTATTGCTGAAAGAATCCGCGAAGAGCTTTTCGATGGCTTCCCGCCCGGCATCGCTCAGATAGCGGGTGCCGCTGCCGACGAAGGTGTCGTATTCGATGCGGGGGGAATCCTCGTGCCAGCCGTTTTTCCAGGTAAACCATTTCTTCTGCGGCTGATCGAAAACATGCAGGGGACGATTAAACATCTTGGCCAGTTCCACCGCCCAGCCGGTGCCGCCCTTGACCGAATCGTCCTCCTGAATTGCCCCGATAACAAAGACCTGGTGGCCGCTGTTGACCATATGGAAGATGGTCTGCAGGACTTTTCTGATCTTGTCTGTTTCGTAGTAGGTGCGGTTGAGCATGCGGGACGCGAGTTCCATGCTGATGTCACCCCGTTCGAGCTGTTCTTTCCCCAGGATTGTCACATTTTTTTCACGGGCGAGTTTGTGGCCGTCAAAGGAGTAGATAACCTCTGTGATGCCCAACTTTTCCGCTGCTTCACCGAAGGTTGCTTCGGCGCCTTTGAGGCCGCTGCTGAACAGGGTGTAATTTGACAAATTCATTGATTGACTCCTTGGCTCGGGAAGAAAGAAATGACTGAAATTTCGACAAGTGTAACCTGAGTTATAAGGAAAGGCAATATCTGGTACCGTTTTGCCGCCGGCAGCTCAGACTTTTTTTTGTCCCCTGACAAATATTCGCCAGGGGGCCGGGTAGCCCTCGACCGTCAGAGTGGAGTTGGACCGGTCGATAAAGTCTTCATATGATTCAAAACTCATCCAGTCCGTGCGGCGTTGTTCGAGAGATGACATGGGGTGACTGCAGAAGAGCTCGACGGCTGTGAAACCGGCCTTCTTCAGCCAGTTGACAAGACATGGACCGGTCGGGACGAAGTAGGTGCCCGGCACCTTGGCATAGGTCTCGTCGGGGAACAGAGCGACCGGCAGTTCTCCGGGGATGGCCTGCGACTCGAGAATGAGCTTACCACCCGGTTTCAGGGCGGTGAGAATATCCCGCAGGGTATCGATGGGGGACGGGCGATGGTAAATGACCCCCATCAGGAATACCACGTCGAAACATGAGGCGAAGAGGGGGAGGTGTTCGACCCCGAGCAGGTCGATACCCAGGGCCGGACAGCGGGCCATGGCGTTGAGGGCCTTGAAGCAGTAGTAATGCTGTACCGATGGTTCGAAGCCGATGACCAGCCGCGGGCGCGCGGCGGTCATTCTGAACATATAATAGCCGTTGTTGCAGCCGATATCGGCGATGACCTTATCGCTCAGGTCGGGCAGGGCGGGGACGAGTCGTTGCCATTTTCTTTCACTGCGCCACTCGGCGTCTATATCGACACCGAACACGGAAAAAGGGCCTTTACGCCAGGGCATGAAGGCCTTGAGGTGCTCGGTGATCGACAAGCGCTCGCGGTCGTCGACTTCGTCGGCGTGGCCGATAACCACCTTGTCCCCCGAGCAGTCGACGTGTCGCGCTTCATATCGGGCCAGTTGCCGGGCGGGATTGCGGTAGCGCAGAAAGCCCTTTTTATCCTGGTTGACCCAGTCCTGGCGTCTGTTGTGTTCCCTGATGATTGCATCCGAGTCCACCGAGGGGGGAAGGAAAGAAAGATAATTCATGACAGGATGACAATGAGTTACGGATTACGGATTACGAGGGTTTTATCGCGACAAACGAGGCGAAGTTGAACCAGCGGAAATAGGTCTCGACCGAAATAAAGCCGGCTCGGGTAAGCATCGCCTGGTTCTCCTCGGCCGAGAAGGGAATGAGAACATTTTCCAAGGCCTCCCGTTTTTTGGCGATCTCCAGCTCCGAGTAGCCCCGCGATTTTTTGAAGCGGTGATAGATCTCGATAAATTCTCGATTGAGGCGGGGATCGTGGCTTATTACCTTTTCACTGATGAGGAGCATTCCACCGGCCCGCAGGTTATTGAAAATATTCTTGAGAAAGGCTTCCCGTTGCAGGGGCCGGATAAACTGGAGCGTGTAGTTGAGGATTACCCCGCCGGCCCCCGGATGGCTAAAGGCGGTGATGTCTTCGCAAGAAAAGGCGATCCTGTCCTGTTTTTTATACAATTCGGCCTTGAGCCGGGCCTTGTCGAGCATCGGGCTGGAATTGTCAATGCCTACGAAAGCAAGCTGCCTGTGCTGCAGCAGCCGGCTGAATTCAAGGAGGCTGGTGCCGGTTGCGCAGCCGAGATCATAGACGGTGTCGCCCGGTATCAAAATGGAGTCCAGCAACTGGGCGGACGCTTCGATCACCTCCCGGTAAAAGGGGATTGAGCGATCGAGCATGTCGTCGAAAACCTCGACCACCCGTTCGTTGAAGACAAAATCTTCCGGAATCGAATCGACTTTGAAGAGGGTATCCTTTGGCGTATCTGTCATACATCAGAACCTTCGGTGACTGATCGAGGTATGCAGCTCGGTTGAGGGCGGCCAATCCCGCAGCCGGCTGTCGGCAGTAATGGCAGCGGACTATACCACTCCTGCCGGCCATGGAAAATAAAAAACAGGCGCCAGGAACGTATCGCCTGCCGGCGGCCGGCCCGTTGAGCGACCCTTCACCCCCTGCGAAAATTGGTCTTGCCTTGAATCACGTCAGCCAGTATAAACGTATTGCCAGAGACTTGCATATTGCCAGAGACTTGCAGTAACCGTATGGTGTTCCGGGGCCGGGATTCCCGCCTCCGGTTTGTTCAGATAAAAGGAAAAACGGGTTGTTGGTATGTCTAATGAAATAGATTTCGATGAATTATTGAGCAAATATAAGGCAGATCCCTTTGATTATGTGGATGTCTTTGCCGTTCATACCGGCCGGGTTCTGTTCAAGGTGGTGGGGGGACAGGAAGTGGCGATTGCCGCCGGTGAATGGCTGCAGATTCCCGGAACACCTCTCTATGAAATAGATCGGGAGCGGAATCCGAAAGTTGTTGCCGCCCAGACCAACGGTATCGTGTCGCAGATCAACACCGAGCTTGACGGTCAATTTGTCGAGGCCGGGGAAAGGCTCATGACCATCAAGCATCCCCTCAAAAAGAAAGAGATCATTGAGAATATTCTGAAGGAGGTGCTGTCGCTTTTTCCCGCTCCGGAATCGGCAAAGTATTTCTTTGCCATGGATATCCAGTCGCGCATCGATAAAAAAGGCGCCAGGGCGGTCACCATCGAGCCCGGAGATGAGATCTTGACCATGTCGCTGATGAAGCGGGACACTCCTGTATATTATAAAGGAGAACGCGGGGTTATCCACTCCGTCTATTTCAAGCCGGGTGTGTCGGTCGGGCAGGGGGCGCCGCTGCTCGGCGTGTGCGCTCCGGAAAAGCTGCCGCTGATTCAGAAGATTATCACCCGGGTAAAGGCCGATTGGGACAGTGAGCATTAACAAGTGATGGATGGTACAGGCGATACCTTGGAAATGGCCGAAAACAGACCCACACCGCAGGGCGTACTGCGGCATCTGCGGCAGGAGTTGACGGGCGCGATGGCGGCGGAAGTCGATGCGGCGGCGATCGTCCGGTACGGTTCTATTGTCGGCTCAGTGATTGAGAGCCACGCCTCTTTGCCGCGGGCGATGGAGTATGCCCGCAGTCGTATCGCCGCCTCCGCGGAAGCGAACCGGGCGATCGCCAGCGGAACGGTAATTCTCGCCGATACCATGAGTCGGTGCAAGGGACGGTTCTCCAGATCGTGGCATGCCCCCCTCGGGGGTGTCTGGGGATGTATGATCTTTGCCAATACGCTGTTGCCCCAGTCGCGGAATTTCATTCCCCTGGCCGCGGGAGTTGCCTGCTGCGAGGCGGTGCGCGAATGTGGCGGGGCGGAGAGTCGCATTCGCTGGGTCAACGATGTCCTCTGCGGTGGGCGAAAGCTTGCCGGCTTCCTGGTTGAAGGATATACCGAGCCTGTCCACGGCGAGGAGTTTGCGCTGGTCGGCTTCGGGATCAATCTGAATAACACTTCCTTTCCCGCCGAGCTGGCCGATACTGCGATCAGTCTCCGGCAGGTTCTTGACCGAGAAGTGGATATTACCGGATTCACAACGATATTTCTTGCCAGGCTGGCGTGGAATTTCGGCCTTCTTTATTATGAAGAGGCTCGCGAGTTGAGCGGGGAATCGTTTTCCGGCAGGCAAGGGCACCATCTCCTGCTCGACCGATGGCTGAACCTGTCCGACACCATCGGCAAGCAGGTTGTTTACGGGTTCGATGTGATGACCGCCCCCCAATATCAGGCGGAGGTACTCGGACTCGATGCAACCGGCGGCCTCATTCTGCGCCTCGCCGATGGTTTTGTGAAAACCGAGCACAGCGGTGAAGTCCGTTACAGAACTACATAACCGGCGCAAAGCTTACCCGCCGACATATTTGTGCATGGTCTTCCAGGAAGTAATATCCCGCTGAAAGAGAGTTCTGCCGTAAGAATGAAGAAGAGAGAGGGACTCCTCAAGGATTGAACCGGATATTTTCAGGCGGTGCAATCTCTCCAGCGGACTATCCTGCGCTGCTCTCAGGATCTTGATGGTGCCGTGCGACAGTGTTCTGCTTTTATTTTTTGCTGCGTTACAACTCGAACAGAAGATTCTTCCCCCGGTCGGATGAAAGGCATACCATTTCTCCGTTGTAACCGGGGTTCGGCACGTGCTGCATATACCCAGGTCCGGGCGATAGCCGAGATAAGCAAAGTAGCGGATGAGAAAGAGGACGAGAATAGCCCTGGGTTGCTGTTTGCGGTCAAGGCGATGCAGAGCCCAGAGACTCAGGCGGAACACTTTTTCTTCCGGTTCGCCTTCGCTGATGCCAAGAAGAAGAAATTCCCGGATTACCGAAGCAAGCGCGTAGAGTTCCAAATCCTGCCGGATATTCATGAAGCTGGCAAGAAGGTCCGCTTCGGCGAGAAAGGCCAAATCCCGATCGGATTTCCGGTTGCAGGAGATTCGCAGGAAGCTGAAAAGTTCCAGCTTGTTGACGAATCGTCTCTGGCTTTTCTTGGCACCTTTGGCTATTGCCGTGAGTCTGCCGGCTTCCCGGCTGAAGAGCGAGACAATGAGGTCCGATTCGCCATGATCGATGCAGTCCAGAACAATGGCCTCTGTATCCATGGCACAGGCTATTTGACTATCGCAGGATGTCTTCGGGAACGGCGAACCTTATTTTTTCTTTGTCTGCTTTGGGAAGCTCGACCGGGATATTGTTTACTGTTTCGGGTTGAGTCGTGGCGGCAGTAACCGTCGAGAGCGAGAAGAGACTGCTTGTCTCGGATTGTAACGATCGCGGGGGAGCACCAGGCGGTGCTGCCTCAAAAACCAGGTCCGGCGTCCCGGGCTTTGTCTCTTTGTTCAGCACCTGTTCAATCCGTTGCGGTTCTTCAAGGCTGCGAAGTTTTTCGCTGAGGTAGGATGCCGGATTCCACCTGAAGTACCAGCAGAGAAAAGCACCGAAAAGGAGAAAGAGAAAGAGTATCAGGCCAAAATATGAGAATGATAATGAGGTAGGACGTTCGGCCAAATTCGCCATATCCTGGGCCAGCCGGTTGGGAGGCGGCGTCGTATTGGCACCTGTTTTCGAAGTCTTCTGTCTTTCCTCGCTATACATCGCCAGAACTTCACCGGGATCAAGGGAGAGCAGCCTGGCATACAGGGAATAAAATCCCCTGGTAAAAACCTCCGCCGGCAGGGAAGTGAAATTACCGTCTTCGATTGCCTGCAGGTTTCTTGGTGAGATTCTTGTTTCCTCGGCCACGGCGATGAGATCTAGGCCGCGTTTGATTCTTGTCTCGCGGAGGAGTTCGCCGACGGTGGCGCCTTCCATCGCAGAAGATTGAAATGTCATGCTTTTATCCTGAATATTAAAGGGGTGAATTTACAATTTTTGAATGAAAGCGTCTTCTTTGAGCTTTTTAACCCACTCGGAGTATGCAACTTTCATTTTCTCTTCATACAGTTTTTCTCTGATTTCTTCTTTTTCCGCTTCAAAGGAGGAGGAAGAAGCCTTGGTATGTTCTTCACCGGAGAGTAATTTGAAAAACTGGAAGCCATTGGAGGTTTCTATTATATCGGTCAGTTCTCCGGGTTTTAAAGGGGAAATTGCGGTTCGCATGGTGGGTGCCATGTCGTCGAGCTGTAAGATGCCGATATCGCCGCCATCACTTGCAGAGGGCAGATCGGAGAATTTTTTGGCAAGGGTTTTAAAATCCTGTCCGTCGCGAACCAGACCGTGAATGCGTTCCGCTTGTTTCCGTGTTTCCGCTTTAGCGGTTGCCAGCTCTTCTTCGTCGTCGGAGCGTGTTTTCCAGGTGAACCCCATCTGCAGCAGATAATAACTGCCTTTATCCGCTTTGGCGGTATTATGTTCGTTAAAATAGTCCTGAATCATTTCATCGGTGACGACTATTTTGGCGCGCACATCATAGCTGATAAGCTTGCTTTGCAGGATCTGGTCCTTCAGTTGCTTTCGGTAGAGTTCCTCCGTGAGGCCCGATCCGGCAAGTTTATTTCTGAACTCGGCGGGGTCGAGGGAAAGGCGCTTTCTGGTGCTTTCGAAGGCAGTATCGATTTCTTCTTCGGTCACAGTGGCGTTGTAGTGCTTAGCCCTTTGGTTGATGAGCCGACGGTCGATCATGGAGTTGAGGGTTGATTCCCTGACCTCCGCCAGGGAGTCGAGCAATTTTTCACCGGACTTCTCCTTAGCCAGGGCTTGATACGCTCTTGCCGCCTCTTCTTCGACCTCCGAGAGGGTGATTATGTCGTCGTTGACGACGGCGACCACCTTGTCGATGAGTTCAGCTGTTCCGTTAAACGGAAAAAGAAGGACAAACAGAAATAATGTCAACGTCCGCTTGAAGAGGTTTCGTTGCAGCTGCAGGAAAAAATGAAGTTTCATGGAAATCCTTGATAATTATCTTAAAGCATTAAAGCACAATTCCTGGAGAAACGCAGTGGGGCTTCCGGGAGGGACACAACCGCATATAATAGCCTTGGGGGATGGCAGAACGCAATACTAATATAAAGAGCGCTCGGTTCAACCCTGCTTCCGGGGCTGCGGTTGACTTTCAAAGATAGTGGAATATTTTGTCGAATGAGTATATCATAGAAGCCTCAATATTGAAATCTTCCCGGGAGCCGATGGATGAAAAAAATAAATATGTACTGTCTCAGAACGCTGGTCGCCGCGCTGGCATTGACCGGATTGATGTGGGCGGCTGATTGCAAGGCGGTCACGAAAATGCCGTCGTTTGCCTTGGAGGATGTGCGGGACGGGAAAATTCTCGAATCGAGTTCCTTCAAAGGGAGAGTCTTATTGTTGACATTTTTTGCGACCTGGTGCCCGCCATGCATGGAGGAAGTTCCCATTCTGGTCAAACTGCAGAGCGAAATGGCAGGTGCCGGTTTCTCGGTAATAGGCATGTCGGTCGATCAGCAGGGGCCGGCCATTGTGGCAAGTTTTGTCGAAAAAAAGGCTATCAACTATCCCGTACTTCTGGCCGAATCCAAAACAACGATGGATTTTGGCGGGATATATGGTATTCCCGTGGCATTCCTGGTGAATAAGGCAGGCAATGTGGTGAAGAAATACACCGGCTACGTAGACCACGCCGTGCTCGAAAAAGATATTCGCAGCCTCATGAATTGATCGATCCCGATTGCATTTAATCTAAAATTAAAATACAATGACCTGGTTTGGAAACGACAGCTAGAGTTTGTGATACTATGTGGGAGTTCGACTCCAATAACCAACCAGAAATATAAGGAGAAAGACAATGAACAAGAAGATTGCGGCTTGTGTGGTAACTTTTGCTTTTGCGCTGGGCGTGGCGGGATTTGGTTATGCTGCCAAAGTGGATTGCGAAGTGAAAGCAGTAGAGGGCGAAAAGGTTACCATGACCTGTAAGGACGCCGCTAAACTTGCTCCCGGCGAAAAGGTTAAAGTCGCAAGCGCCAAGAAGGGTGCGGTTGAGGGTTGTTGATTGACATAGTTTTCTTTTTTCAGTATTTTGCCGGGTCAGCTGATTTTTCAGATCAGCTGGCCCTTTTTTTTTAGGGGGAGGAGAGGGTCTTTCTCTCCTCCGATCGATGGCCGTGCAAGCCGGATATTAACGTTAAGAGAATGAGCTTGGCCTCATTTGGACAGCAGATCATGGATATACGAATTCTTCCGGAACGGGAAAGGCAGATTTACAACCGTATCCGGGCCAAATACCGCCTGACTTTCGATCGCCTGAAGATTGGTGAGAAGAGGCTGAAACTCTTAAAAATTGCCGATCTTGAGGAATTTCTCGGCGGCAAGGATCCTTTTGCCAATGTCTCGGAATTTCCATTCTGGATACGTCTGTGGGATGCAGCCATGGTCCTGGCCTACGTTCTTGGCGGCCAGAAGGATGTGGCCGGAAAGCGGTTGCTCGAACTGGGGGCCGGACTCGGAGCACCCGGTCTTGCCGCCGCAACCGCCGGATACGATGTGACCATCAGCGACTATGAAGATATTATCATGGATTTTCAGCAGGTGAGTGCCGCGGCATCTGGTCTTAAGGGAATTGAGTTCGTTCATCTCGACTGGCTGGATCCACCGGACTTAGATCCTTTTGATGTATTGATCGGTGCGGAAATACTCTTTCGGGAAGAATTTTTTTTACCGTTGCTGAATATTTTTAAAAAATATTTAAAAAAAGATGGCATGATTTTTCTAGCCCATGACGCTACCCGGCAAAGTCTCCCGAAATTTTTAAAAATTGCCCAGAAAGATTTCGATATCTCCTTGAAGAAGCAGACTCTCACCCGGGATGGCAAGGAAATAACTATAATCGTCAATCGGTTGCGCCATAAACGGAATTGATCGCCCTGGGTACGGCAGTCATGCACCATTCATGGCAGTTGCCGGCAGGAGACGGAATAAAGATCGTAAAATCCTCATGTCTTACTATCCCATCAATATACGATTGGCAGACCGGCTCTGCCTTGTGATAGGGGGCGGCTCCGTCGCCTGCCGAAAGGTCCTGGGGCTGCTGCAGGGCGGAGCCCGTGTTCGCGTTATCAGCCCGGAGGTGGAGCCGGAGCTGCAGCGGCTGAGCGAATCACAACAAATCGAGTGGCTGAAAAGGGAATATGTCGAAGGCGACCTGCGGGGCGGTTTTCTCGCCTTTGCGGTGACGGATGACCGTGCGGTGCAGGCCATGATCATGAGGGAGGCTGAGAAATCGGCTGTTCTGTTGAACAGTGGCGACGACCCCCTGGGAAGCGATTTTCATGTTCCGGCCCATTTCCGGCGGGGGAAAATGCTGATTACCGTCTCCACCGGCGGGGGCAGCCCTGCCCTGGCAAAGAAAATCAGGGAACGGCTGGAAGTCGATATCGTGCCGGAATACGCCGCGGTGGTCGATCTGCTGTCGCTCGTCAGGGAGCAGGTTGTCGGCAGGCACGAGGATTCGGCGGCCCATGCCGAGTTGTTTCGCCGGCTGTTGCAGCTGGGTGTTGTCGATTTGCTCCTTGAGGCTAACTGGTTTGATTTGCAGATGCTGCTGCTGCGTGAACTGCCGGAGGACATAGACGCGGTGGCATTAATGCGGCAATTTCTGGAAAAGCACGATACAACCGGATCTTGAGGAAAAAATTGTATGGGTGGCAACAAACCTTTCTGATTATTATCGTATGCTCGGATACCCCATCATGGAAGAACTGAACTTTCTCCTTTTTTCGGCTGTTCTCGGCGCGACCTTTTTCGCGGCTGCCGCATACCTTGTATTTTTTATCAGCCAGAACAAAGGGATCCGAAAAGCAGCCAGAATTCTCCTGCTTTTGTCTGGAATTCTCCAGACAGGATACATCGTGTTGCGCTCTATTCAGGCCGGTCATACGCCGATCACTTCGCAGCATGAGGTCGTGATTTTTTTTGCCTGGGCCACCACCTGGGCCTACCTTTCTTTCCGTTGGCGGTATACCGTCAAGAATTTCGGCACATTCGTATCTCTCAATGTTTTATGCCTGGTTCTTATCTCGGCCATTTCATCAAGAGAAATTACCCCCCTGCTCCCGGCCCTGCAAAGCGTATGGCTGCCGATTCATGGCGGCGTATCGCTTATTGCCTACGGTTTCTTGTCCCTTGCCTTCTGCGGCGGCCTTATGTATCTGCTTTTGGAGCGGGAGTTGAAGAGCAAGAAATTCGGGTATTTTTTTGCACGATTCCCATCGCTCGACTCCCTCGATCAATTGAATCATCATTGTCTTACCGCCGGCTTTGTTTTTTTGACCCTGGGCATCGTGACCGGTTCCATCTGGGCCAGACAAGCCTGGGGAACGTATTGGCAATGGGATCCGAAAGAGACCTGGTCGTTGATCACCTGGTTCCTTTACCTTGTGCAGCTCCATCAGCGTTTTACCGTCGGCTGGCGCGGCAAGCGGGCGGCGGTGATGGCTATTATAGGTTTTGCAGCAGTAGTCTTTACCCTGTGGGGCGTAACATATCTGCTGGGAGGTGTTCACAGTTATGCCGGGTGAAAAGATACTGCTGCTGGGAGTAAACCATAAGACTACCCCGGTCGAGATACGCGAAAAGATCGCTCTGACCAACGGCTACGAAGAACCGCTTGCGGCATTGAAGCACATATCCGGCCTGCGCGAATACTACCTGCTCTCTACCTGCAACCGCGTTGAACTGCTGCTGATCGCCGATCCGGATGTTGCGGTTGAGGAAAATATCATCGATTTTCTGTTCAATGGCCGGGTCGACCGTGAGGAGTGGCGCCGGTACCTGTATATGTTTGCCGGGCAGGCGGCGGTTCGCCATTTGTTCATGGTTGCCGCCAGCCTCGATTCGATGGTGGTTGGCGAAGCCCAGATTCTCGGGCAGTTGAAGGAGGCTTACCGGCATGCCGCCCATTTCGGGTGTACCGGGCCTCTTCTCAATAAATTGTTGCACAAGTCGTTTTCGGTTGCCAAAAGGGTTCGCACCGAAACGGCAATCGGCTCCTCCGCCGTATCCATCAGCTATGCCGCCGTGCAGCTCGCCAAAAAAATATTCGGCAATCTCAAGGACAAAAAGGTTCTGCTGGTGGGAGCGGGGGAGATGGCTGAACTGGCGGCCGAACATCTCGTCGGCCAGGGCGTTGGCGAGGTAATCGTCGCCAACCGTACGCTTGCCCGGGCCGTCGATCTGGCAAAACGTTTCCGTGGGCAGGCCGTATCAATTGAAGAACTGGTTCAACAACTCGAATATGTCGATATAATTATCAGTTCCACCGGAGCGACGGAGATCATTCTGCATAAAGATCAGGTCAAATCGGTGATGCGGGCAAGAATGAACAGGCCGCTTTTTTTTATTGATATTGCCGTACCCCGTGACCTCGATCCCAGGCTTATCGAAATTGACAATGTGTATCTCTACGATATTGACGACCTGAGCAATGTCGTTCAGATAAACAAGTCGGATCGCGACCGGGAGGCGGTGAAAGCGGCACGCATTGTCGATGAGGAAACCCTCAAGTTTCACAAGTGGTATCAGGGGGTGGCAGTTACACCAACCATTTTGGCGCTGAAGAATAAACTGGAAGGGATCAGTCAGGCAGAACTCGACAGGACTTTGGCCCGGATGCCCGGGATGAGTGAGGTCGACTGCAAAAGCCTGGAAAAGATGGTTGCTGCCATCATCGCCAAAATACTGCACGACCCTTTGGTATACCTGAAGAGTGAATCATGTGCCGGACGCGATAACAGCGATCTCAAGATTACCGTCGTTCGCGAACTGTTTGGCTTAAGCAATGGCAACGGGAACGATGAACGGTAGCGATGCCGAATTGCTGGAGGATGAATGGTATATCGTCAGGCATTCCGGCGAAACGCCGGAAATAGCATTGCATTCTGCTCTCTATTATCTTACGCGGTCCAAGGACGGCCCACGGATCACTCTCTCGGAGGAACAGGTTGCCTGGTTGCGGCAGGCTGCGGTCGATCGATTCCATGAAATCATTGTCCGGGATCTGCAGCATGCCAATTATGGGACTCCGGTCTCCCGGGGAATAAACAGATCGATCGTCAATTACCGGCGGTTCCGCACTTTTTGCGAGCGGCAGAAGATAGATCGGTCGGCAGTTCAACGCCAGACTGCCGCAGCCCTGCTCAACTTTCTCGAAATTGAGATTGCGGAAGTCGGGCGCGGGCAAAGGCTTCCTCTCATCGACTGCCCCTACGAAGAGCTGAAATGCTTCGCGGCAGACTTGGGAATCGAGCTTGATGCCAGGTTTGCCGAGCTTGCCGAACACTGTGCCGGTACCGAATAGCCGGATCCTGCTGCTATTTTATTTGAATTTGTCTTTGTCGTGGTATTTGTCCGGCTGTTCTGTTATCTCTTTTAAAAAGCACGAGACGAAGGTCGTTTTCGGCATATGGCTCATTCCCTCCTCAATGATAGATATGAAAAATTCACGAAATATTTGCGTTTTTTCTCTGGTCTTTGCTTTTCTGACCCTGGTTGCGGCAACCTTTAGCCTGGCGGCTGACGATGCTGCAAAAGTAGACGTCAAGAGAAACAGGTTTATCGGCTATCTCCTGAGCAAACAGCTGCCCGCTCTGCATTTCAGCGATAAAGTCGTCAATGACGAATTGGCTCGGGCTGCCTTTCGTCTGTATATCAAGCAGTTGGATTATCAGAAGCGCTTTCTCTTGAAGAAAGATGTCGAACAGCTTGAAGCGTTTGCCCCCTATATCGACGATAATCTTGCCAACGGGCGCATCTCCCTCCCCGATACCGGTTACGATATCCTGAATGAGAAAATATCGCTGGTCCAGAAGATGGTGGAATCCATGCTGGCAAACGACACGATCAGGCAATCGCCAGGCAAGGGCGAGCTGTTTGTCGGCAACTTCGATGTCCGTAAAAAGGAAACATATGAAACCGACCCAGAAAAAGCAGGTTTTGTTGAAAATCTAACGGAATTGAAGGAGAGATGGCAGAGGGTGCTCAAAGCTCAGGTTGTTTCCCAGTACCTCGATCTGGTGGAGGATCAGGAAAAGGCCAAGGGGCAGAAGGATAAGGCAAAGGAGAAGCCGCTCCAGGTCAAGAGCGATGAGGAACTCTGGAAAGAAGCGATAAACAAGGTCGGCAAGAGAAATAAGACCTTCTTCCAGCGCCTCAAACAGGAGACCCTGCAGGACCATTATGATCGTTTCTTTAACTGTATTACCAGGGCATTTGACCCTCATACCACCTATATACCACCGGCCGGCAAGGAGCAGTTCGATATCAACATGCGGGGAAGCCTGGAAGGGATCGGTGCTCTGCTGCGGGAGGATGACGGCTTCATCAAGGTGATCCGGATCATACCGGGCAGCGCTTCGGCGATTCAGGGTCGGCTCAAGGCCGAGGATATAATCCTGCAGGTGGCCCAGGAGGGTGAAGAACCCGTCGATATCACCGACATGCGGCTGCGCGATGCGGTACGCCTGATCCGCGGTCCCAAAGGAAAGGCGGTAACGCTTACGGTGAAAAAACCCGACGGGACATCGGAAGTTCTGAAAATTGTCCGTGATGTCGTCCAAATCGAAGAAACTTTCGTGAAGAGTTCCATTGTCGATTCGCCCGACGGCCGGAAGACCGGGTATATTTTTATTCCGAGCTTTTACCGGGATTTTGAGGGAATACGGAATGGTTCGAAAGGAAGGAACTCGACCGACGACACCCTGCACGAGATAGAGAGCCTGAAGAAGCAGAAAGTCGATGGAATAGTGCTCGATCTGCGCGACGATGGCGGCGGGGCCCTGGTTGACGCAGTGGACATCACCGGCCTTTTCATTAAATCGGGACCGGTTGTTCAGGTAAAGAACAGCTTCGGGGACAAGCGAATCTTAAGCGACACCGACAACAAGGTGAATTACGATGGCCCGCTGGTGGTATTGGTCAACAAGTTTTCCGCATCGGCTTCCGAGATCGTCGCGGCAGCATTGCAGGACTATAAAAGAGCCGTCATCGTTGGGGGGAAGCATACCCATGGCAAGGGAACGGTGCAGACGATCATTGACCTCAACGAAAACATTCCCCTGCTGCATCTCAAAAAGTATGAGGATCTTGGGGCTCTCAAGGTAATGATCCAGAAGTTTTACCGGGTAACCGGCGGTTCGAATCAGTGGAAAGGGGTGGAGCCGGATATCGTGCTGCCGAATCTTTTCGAGCACATTAAGTCGGGGGAGCGTTATCTTGACTATTCGCTGCCCTGGGACTCCATTGAAGCCGTGCCGTTCACCCCCTGGACTGACAAACCGTTTGATCTTGAACTGCTCCGCAAGAAGAGTCTTGAGCGGGCGGCCACCGACGAGGGTCTGAAAATAATCGCCGAGGAAGCGGTAAAAGCTGCCGAACGAGTCGAACATACCGTCGTCTCCATCGATCTTGAAGATATGCGCGGGAAACGCGAAGAGTCAAAACTGATGCGGGAGAAAGTCGGAGCCCATTATCGAAAATACCGTGAGGAGCAGGAAGACGATGGCGAGTTTGATGAACTCGAAGATGAAAAAGCCGACCCCAAGGAAGTCTGGTTGAAGAATGTGCAGGAAGATCCATACATCAGGGAAGCGGTGAACATCGTCGGCGATATCATTCGATTTTCCAAATCTTGACCGCCCCCCTCTTTCCAGGATTTTGAGCCGGTTGTGCGCCAGAAAAATATTCTTGAAAAAGAGGGGAAAAGGTGCTAGAGATGTCTATTTGTGAATGGTCATTCACTCGTTTTTTCTCCATTTATTGACTGTTCGCTCGTCACAAAATTGTAAAATTTAAGGTTGTAATCACATGGATCTCGCCGAAGGTTTTAGAAACCACAGGGAAAAAATTGTCAATAAATGGGTGGAATACACCCTGTCGACGTATATTTCGTCAGGATTTTTTCTCAAAGAACACGACAAGTTTGCCAATCCTGTCGGCGGCAATATCCGGGAGGCCTTGGGCAGGCTTTTTCTGCTGCTCTGCAAAGGTGCCGATCCCAAAGAATTCGTTCCTTCGCTTGAACAGATAATGAGCATTCGGTCGGTGCAGGAATTCTCGCCGTCACAGGCGGTTGCCCCGCTGAATGCAGTGAAACATATCACCCGGGAAGTCTTTGGTGCCGACAAGGAACGAAGCCAACTGGTGAATGAACTGTACGATTTTGAATTTGCCGTCGATCTGGCAGTGCTCGCGGCATTTGATATCTACATGCAGTATCGGGAGCGCTTGTATCAGGTTCGCATCAACGAAATAAAATCGGGAAGTCATATATTGACAGACAGCAGATGTCCTTCGCGTATGTTGTCTGAAGAAAATACAACAGTTTTAAAAAAGGTTAACGGTATTTAACTGGTCTCCATGGCGCGGGTGGCTGGTGGGTTGCAGCCCTGCTCCGTGGTTTCCAAAACAGTTCAATTGAAGCGAGGTAAGAAATGAAGTACGCCTTCTCATTCCTGGCAGTCATTGCGTTGATTTTGATTGCCGGGCTCGGATCTCAGATACCGGGGATGCCCTATCTGTTTGGGGTGGCCCTGCCGTATCTGGCCATGATGATCTTCCTGGGCGGTTGTGTCTACAGAGTGGTGCAGTGGGCTAAATCCCCTGTGCCGTTTGCGATACAGACCACCTGCGGCCAGGGAAAATCACTCGATTTTATCAAGCACAACAAGCTTGAGGCTCCCAACACGACCGCCGAGGTTGTGGCAAGAATGTTTCTTGAGATAGTCACCTTCAGGTCACTGTTCAGAAACACCAAATCGGAAATTTACGACGGCCCCAAGATCACCTATGAGTCATCGAAGTGGTTGTGGGTTTTTGCTCTGATCTTCCATTACTCTTTCCTGTCCATCGTGGTAAGGCATATGCGCCTTTTCCTCGATCCGATTCCGTTCTGGGTCGACTGGCTGGAAATTGGCGACGGACTTTTCCAGGTGGGTGCTCCCAACTGGTACATGAGCGATATCGGCCTGCTGCTTGGCTGTCTGCTCCTGTTCAGCAGGCGGCTTATCACCCGCCATGTCCGGTTTATCTCCCTGATGAACGATTATTTCCCGCTGGTTCTTATCTTCGCCATCGCCCTGACCGGCATCCTGATGCGCTATTTCCTGCGGACTGACATCGATATCGTCAACATCAAACAGCTGACCGTTGGACTGGTTACGCTGTCACCGACCATCGGCGCCGAGATCGGCGCTATTTTCTACATCCATCTGTTCCTGGTTTGCGCCTTGCTGGCATACTTTCCGTTCAGCAAGCTTATGCACTTTGCCGGAGTATTTCTCAGCCCGACCCGTAACCTGAAAAACAACAGCCGTGCCGTGCGGCATATCAACCCCTGGAACCCGAGAATCCTGCCCCATTCCTATGCCGGGTATGAGGATGATTTCCGCGAATATATGGTGAATGCGGGGATTCCGGTTGAAAAGGAGCTGTCTCCGGCAAAGGCTGAAGAGTAATACATTGAACAAATACCAGCTTAATACTAGCTTATAAGGATGAGTGAACGATGGCTGTTCCAAAATTACAACAATTATCGAAAAGCGTAGTGCAGGGACCATCCTTGGCGACAGGAGCAATACCTACCAGGGACTGGATGGAAATCCCGGCGGTTTTTAAATCCGGGAATTATGCCTACCCCGCCAAAAAGGAAAAAGTTGAATATCTCAACAGCCAGTCCGGCCTGCATTTTCCCAATGCCCGCGAGTGGTCGCCGGAAGACGAAGACTGGAAGCTGCCGGCGGACTGGAAAGAAATTATTCTCAAGGGATTGAAAGAGCGCCTTGATAAGTTCAGGTCCCTGAAAATATTCATGGATTGCTGTGTCCGCTGCGGCGCCTGTGCGGACAAATGCCATTTCTTTCTCGGCACCGGCGATCCGAAAAACATGCCGGTGCTCCGGGCGGAACTGCTCAGGTCGGTCTATCGCAATGATTTTACCCTGGCCGGCAAGATCCTCGGCAAAATGGCCGGAGCCCGCGAGATGACCGTAGGCGTGCTCAAGGAGTGGTTCATGTACTCCTACCAGTGCACCGAATGCCGGCGATGCTCGGTGTTCTGTCCCTACGGCATCGATACCGCCGAGGTGACCATGATGCTTCGCGAACTCCTCCATCTCGTCGGAGTTGGCATCAACTGGATTCTGGAACCTGCTTCCAACTCCAACCGGACCGGCAATCACATGGGGTTGCAGCCGCACACCTTCAAGGATAACGTCGAGTTTCTCGTCGATGACGTGGAAAATCTGACCGGAGTACGGCCGAATATCAGCTTCAACCGGAAGGGCGCGGAGATTCTGTTCATCACCCCCTCGGCCGACGTTTTCGCCGAGCCCGGCCTCTATACCGCGATGGGCTACATGATTCTCTTTGAGGCGATCGGGCTCGATTATACCTGGTCCACTTACGCCTCGGAGGGTGGCAACTTCGGACTCTTTACCAATAATGAGACCATGAAAAAGCTGAACGCCAAAATGTATGCCGAGGCTAAACGTCTGGGCGTGAAATACATCATTGGCGGTGAGTGTGGTCATATGTGGCGTGTTCTGCATCAGTACATGGATACCATGAACGGTCCGGCGGATTTCCTCGAGAAACCGGTTTCACCGGTTACCGGCACTGTCTTTGAAAATGCCGCATCCACCAAGATGGTCCATATCAGTGAGTTTACGGCCGACCTTATTAAAAATGGAAAACTCAAATTCGATAAGAGCCGTAACAGCCATGTCAAGGCGACCTACCATGACTCGTGCAACACCGCGAGGGCCATGGGGCTGATGGATGAACCCCGCTACATCCTGGATCATGTAGTCGACTGGGTGGAAATGCCGGAGAACACCATCCGCGAGCAGACATTCTGCTGCGGCTCGGGTACCGGTCTCAATACCGACGAAATTATGGAACTGAGAATGCGTTCAGGGTTACCGCGTGCCAATGCGGTCAAGTATGTTGCTGAGAAACATGCAGTAAACATGCTGGCTTGTGTTTGTGCGATTGACAGAGCGACACTGACATCACTCATGAATTACTGGAATCCGGGAGTATCGGTTTGCGGCCTCACTGAGTTGGTTGCCAATGCGCTTGTTCAAGAAGGTGAAACCCGCGGTGAGCTTGAAGAAGGCCTCCGTACCATGCTTTAGAAAATCCTGAACAGAACATAGGAGTAAAGGTAATGTACAATAAAGGAACTATTATACCGGGACTGATAATATTCGTCCTGATGGTAACTTTCCCGCTCTGGTTCAACGCATTTTCGACGGCAAGTACGGTACCGAAACCGGAATTGCCGCCGGGCGGGCAAAAACAGTGTGTCGCGCCGGCAGCGGAAATGCGGGCCAGCCATATGGTCATGCTCAACCAATGGCGCAATGAGGTGCTGCGTGACGGCAAGCGCACTGCCGTGACGGTAGGCGGGAAGGAATATCGAAAAGGTTTGCAGATGGCGTGCATGGAATGTCATACAAACAAGGAGAAATTTTGTGACTCCTGTCATGTTTACACATCCGTCACCCCCTATTGCTGGGATTGTCATTTGACCCCAACCTTAGCGGCGACAAAGAAGGAGACACACTAATGGATAAGCAAAGAAGAAAATTTTTGAAAATTGCCGGGGTAGCGGCGCTGGCCGGCATCAGTGCACCGGCTGTTGTCAAATTGACCGCTTCACCGGTAATGGCCTCATCGGCTCCCGGAAAAACCGACGCCCATGGTACTCCTGCGGATGCTCATAAAACCTCGGGACATGGGGCTGAGACCGCTGCCAAGGGAGTACGTCTGGGGCTGGTCATCGATATGCGCAAGCTTTACGGCCATCCCGAGCTGCTCGACAAAGCAACTGCTGCCTGTGTCAAGGCCCATAATATTCCGCAGATAGACAGCAAAAAGAGCGAAATCAAATGGATCTGGAAAACTCCATTTGCCAATGCTTTTACCGACCAGACGTCATACCACGCCTCGAAGGTTACCAAGGAAAACGATTTTCTGGTGCTCTGCAACCATTGCGATGAACCGCCCTGCGTCCGGGTCTGCCCGACCAAAGCCACTTTTGTCGAGAAAAATACCGGTATCGTCGGGATGGATTATCATCGGTGCATTGGCTGCCGCTTCTGCATGATGGGGTGTCCATATGGGGCAAGAAGTTTTAACTGGTTCGATCCGCGTCCGTATGTCAAGGAGTTCAACCCGGCGTTCGCCACCCGGATGCGTGGCGTTGTGGAAAAATGCAACTTCTGTGGGGAACGTCTTGCGCTTGGCAAAGAACCTGCGTGTGTAGAGGCCGTCAAGGAGGTTGGGGCGATTGTCTTCGGTGATCTGAATGATCCGAATTCGGAAATTCGTCGGATTCTTGACAAGGAACATACCATCCAGAGGCAAGCGGCCCTTGGAACCAAACCGTCAGTCTTTTACATAGTGTGAGGATGTCATGATTGAAAAAGCGTTAAAAGGAAACTCTAACTACTGGATGTGGCTTGCGTTCCTGAGCGCATTCATCGCAGTCGGAGTGATCTGTTATCTCAGACAGTATTTCTATGGTATGGGATTGACTGGCATGGGCCGTGACTTGTCATGGGGATTGTATATTTCCCAATTCACCTTCCTGGTCGGTGTCGCCGCTGGAGGGTTGATGCTTGTTCTTCCATATTATATCCACAATTACAAGGCATTTGGCCGAATCACCATCTTAGGTGAGTTCCTTGCCATTGCCTCCATCGTAATGTGCCTCATGTTCATTATGGCCGATATCGGTCAGCCGTTGCGCGGACTGAACATGATGCTGTACCCGACGCCCAATTCCATGTTGTTTTGGGATATGGTCGTCTTGCTCGGTTACCTGACCCTGAATGTCATCTGCGGCTGGGTTATCCTTACTGCCGAACGTAAGCAGGTCAAACCGCCGAAATGGGTCTATTTCTTCGTCTATCTTTCTCTGCCGTTTGCCGTCTCGATCCATACCGTCACGGCCATGCTCTACTGCGGTCTGCCGGGAAGGCATTTCTGGCTGTCCGCCATTACCGCTCCGCGATTTCTTGCCTCGGCATTTGCGGCGGGACCGGCGCTGATCGTCATCGCCTGTCTGATCATGAAACGCGTTACCCATTTCGATGCGGGCAGGGAAGCGATCAACAAGATAACGACCATTATCATGTATGCGGCCATGATCAATGCATTCTTTGTCTGCCTGGAGTTCTTCGTCGGTTACTATTCCAATATCCCGGGCCATAAGCATTCGCTCGAATATCTGTTTTTCGGGATTGAGCATCATGGTCATGTGTATAACAATCTGGTTCCCTTCATGTGGACATCCGTTTTCCTCTGTTTCGGCGGTCTCGGACTTTTCGCCTACATGAAGATCAAAAATACCGGCACCGACCTGATGATCGGGATCGGTTGCGCCATGGTTTTTGTTGCACTCTGGCTGGATAAGGGACTCGGTTTCGTCATGGGCGGACTCGTTGTCAATCCGTTGGATGAGATCGTCGAGTACTACCCGACAGCCAACGAGATCGGGATCACCCTGGGAATCTGGGCAACCGGTATTCTTGTCGTGACCGTTCTCTATAAAATTGCGGTAAAAGTAGAGCATGAAGTAGAAGCATAGTTCGTTCTGTTGAACTGTCTTTTATGAGACAAAAGCCTCCGACTTGTCGGGGGCTTTTTTTTTTGTTAAAAGGAGTGGTGCTATTTGCAATAATGCAATGGGGAAGGCAACGGCCAGGGGATTAAATTTGCCAACAAAACGGGTACTCATAATTTACTATTCGTTTACTCAGCAGACCAAGCTGCAATTAAAGCAACTGATAGCCGGAATGGAAAGTTGCGGTATAGAAGTAACCTTGGAACGGCTTGAACCGATCAGTCCCTATGAGTTTCCTTTCCGGACGAATTGCGGACTTGCCATGGCAATGATTGAAACGTTCTTTCGCCGGAGGATGAAAATATTGCCGGTGTCGGCACATTGTGTCGGGAACTGGGATAGCATTATCCTGGCTGGTCCTACCTGGTCGTATCATCCGAGCGGACCGGTACTGGACTTCCTCGATCGATATGGCCGGGAGATTTGCGCCGGAAAGAAGGTTATCCCATTGATATCCTGCCGGTCCTACTGGCGATGGCACTACTGGACCTTGAAAGCACGCCTGCAACGCTATGGCGCGCTGGTCGCCGAGCCGATAGTCTACACCCACCCGATCCGGGAACCGTGGCGGATCATCGGCCTGGTTCTCCAGTTGCGGGGGAAGATGGTCCGCAGGGAAAAATCCTGGTTCAGGAAGCACTATCCCGGCTATGGCCACAGCAAGCAGCAGGCGCTGGAGGCATTGCACAAGGGCAGGGAAATCGCGGAGAAATTACTGGGCAATGCATGAGGTGAAAGCCCTCATGGCCATTGTCCGGTGATATAAAGATGATAAAAATAAAGAATCTTTTCGGAAAAAAAAGTATAAACCAGAGCTGCAAGGGAAAGAAATGGCCCGAAGGGGATACGGGTCTGGCCCCCTTTCTTTTGGCTGCGCATGGCGATCAAGCCGGCAATCGAGCCGGTAGTGGAGCTGGCCAGGATAATGAAAGGAAGCGATTGCCAGCCCAGCCAGGCACCGATCATGGCGAGCAGCTTGATGTCGCCCCCGCCCATCCCATCCATTTTACGGAGCAAGGCATAGAGGAAGGCCACTGCATAGAGTACACCCCCGCCAACCAGCAGACCGATCAGTGAGCTCTGCCAGGTGACGGTATCGCTTATAAGGGAGAAAAGGAAACCGATGGCTATGCCCGGCAGGCTTATCACATCAGGGATAATCTGGTGCTGGATATCGATGAAGATAATCACCAGAAGTGCAGCACAGAAAATGAAATAGCCGCCGGCAGCGAGGGAGAGCTGAAACCGATACATGAGTGTCACGGAGAGGAGGGTCATCATCAACTCCACCAGGGGATACTGGATTGAGATGGCTCCGCGGCAATGGCGACATTTCCCGCGAAGCATCGCATAACTCAGGATCGGGATGTTATCGTACCAGGAGAGCAGGGCGGAACAGCCCGGACAGTGGGAGGCCGGGAAGACGATAGACTGGCTGGGGTCGGGGAGTCGCAGGATGACTACATTGAGAAAACTGCCTACGACGGCGCCTAGGAGGCCGGCGGCGATGAGCAAAAAAGATTCCGGGAGCATGGTTGTAAAATTCCGGCTGAAGTCAAAAAAGATAAATGAAACGGCTGTTAGATATGTTTAGTATTCGTCTTAATATATAGGTAAGTATGTCACAATACCAGGAAAAAGCAACGGTTGCCCGGGTTGAGCAGTTTTCTGCTACAAACTACCGGCTCACCCTCGATTGTCCACTGATTGCCGAGAGCGCCAAACCGGGGCAGTTTGTCATGATCCGAACGAGTATGGGCAAGGATCCGCTTTTACGCAGACCCTTCTCCATCCATCAGACCAGTAAAGGCGGCAGAATTCAGATCTATTTCAAGGTGGTCGGCAGAGGCACGGATATTCTCGCCCATGTCAGAAATGGGGAGGAATTGTCCGTTTTCGGCCCGCTGGGTAAAGGATTTCGACTGAATCCCCTCGCACCCTCAGTTATCGTGGGGGGAGGCCTGGGGATCGCCCCCATGCTCTTTTTGGCCAAGGAAAACTGCCGGGTGAAAAAGAGCTGTGCCGACGACCTGATCGTGCTCGGGGCTCGGCAGAAAAGCGAGCTTGCCCCACTCCTCGATGATTTCCGTCAGTTCGGTCAGCGGCTGCTGACGGCAACCGATGACGGTTCCCTCGGCCACCACGGTTTTGTCACCGAGGTGCTGCAGTCTATCGAGATGCCGCTCGGATGCATCGTCTATGCCTGCGGTCCGGAGCCGATGATGTTCGGGGTGAACGAAATCTGTAGGGCTCAGGGCATCCCTTGCCAGGTGTCGGTCGAGAGCGTCATGGCTTGCGGCATGGGGGCCTGCCTCGGCTGCAGCAGACCGGCGAAAAACGGTACCTACACCCATGTCTGCCTGAACGGTCCGGTGTATGATGCGGAGGACCTGTTATGGAATATCTGATCTCCCGGGACAAGACGCTGCCCGATCTGCGGGTGAATATCGGATCGCTCGAAATAGCCAATCCGGTGATGACCGCATCGGGGACCTTTGGCTATGCCAGGGAGTTTGAACAATTGACGAATCTCCATAGTCTCGGCGCCGTCATCGTCAAAGGCATTTCACTGCATCCCCGAGTTGGCAATCCGCCGCCCCGGATCGTCGAAACGGCCTGCGGCATGCTGAATGCCATCGGTCTGCAAAATGTCGGCGTGGATCGTTTTATTACGGAAAAAATGAAATATCTGGCGGGACTCGATGTTCCGGTAATCGTCAATATACTTGGCGATTCCCTGGCCGAGTATGCCGAGATTAGCGAAAGATTGCAGGGGGTCCCCGGTGTTGCCGGCATAGAGGTCAATATTTCCTGCCCTAATGTCAAAAAGGGTGGTGTTGCCTTCGGAACGGATCCGGCCATGGCGGCTGCGGTCACCTCGGCTGTCAAACAAAAGGCCGATGTTCCGGTAATGATAAAGCTTTCACCCAATGTTACCGATATCACCCTTATCGCTCGTGCTGTCGAAGATGCCGGGGCCGACTCGATTTCCCTGATCAACACCCTGATCGGCATGGCCATCGATCTGAAGACCCGGCGGCCGGCCCTGGCCAATATCATTGGCGGCCTCTCCGGCCCGGCGATAAAGCCGGTGGCGCTGCGGATGGTGTACCAGGTCGCCCGGGCGGTGTCGATTCCGGTTATCGGCATCGGCGGGATCGAGTCGACGGAAGATGCCTTGGAATTCATGCTGGCCGGAGCCACCGCGGTGCAGATCGGGACTGCCAATTTTATCAACCCCCGGGTAACTGAGGAGATTGTCGAAGGCATGTATGAGTATGCCAGGGCGGAAAAACTGATCTCCATCCGGTCGATAATCGGCGAGTTGAATACGGGCAGCCGGGATTGAAAAAAAGAACCATTTCGAACAACCTTTTTGCGGACAATTACAATGATAGAAATTCAGCCCGTTGCAAAAGTGGATGCAGCAATAGAGGTACCCGGCTCGAAAAGCCTTACCCAGAGAGCACTCATCGC
>CAYTVF010000014.1:0-41747 GCA_964441345.1 uncultured Desulfopila sp.
TCAATCCCCTCCCGTCAAGGGAGGGGAGGTTAAAACCAATCAGACAAAGTGCATATTATTGAAATAAACTGAATAGTTGCACTTTCTGAATAGTTACACTTTTTTTCATTACACCGGTTTCAGGCGGAAAGTATTGCCGGTTTGAAGTGGATTTTTTCCTTAATCCCCTTCATTTCAATCACATTTACCGCCCCATGGGCCTGCATCCAACCAATCACCCCGTCAACCAGCCGTTCAGGCGCGGAAGCCCCGGCGGTGATCCCGATTTTTTTCCTGCCTGAAAGCCAGGCGGGATCGATGTCGTGGTAATCGTCAATGAGGTGCGCCTCCACCCCACACTGTTTGGCGACCTCTCGCAACCTGTTCGAATTCGAACTGTTTTTCGACCCGACAACAAACACCAGATCCGATATTTCCGCTAATTGTTTGACTGCATCCTGGCGGTTCTGGGTGGCAAAACAGATGTTCGAAGGGGGGCCTTTGATATGGGGAAATCTGCTTTGCAGGACGTCGAGAATCCCGACGATATCATTTTTATTGAGGGTCGTCTGGGTGACATAGGCCACCTTCTCTTTATCCATAACAGCTATTGTCCTTGCTTCCTCCTCGTCGGCGACGATATGCACCCTGTCGGCCACCCTGCCCGCCGTGCCTTCAACCTCAGGATGTTTATGGTGACCGATAATCACCACATCGTAGCCCATGGCATGATATTTCTCGACCATTCCATGAACGCTGGTGACTAAAGGGCATGTCGCGTCAACGGTCCTCAGGCCAAGCTCGCGGGCCTTTTTTTTAATGGCCAGGGAGACGCCATGGGCGCTGAAAATACATACCTCCCCTTGCGGAATCTCGCTAAGGTGCTCGACAAATACGGCACCGGATTGCTCCAGTTCGGAAATTACATGCTTATTGTGGACAATTTCATGGAGTACATATACCGGCCGGCCATAACGCTGCAAACAGATTTTCACCGTTTCAATCGCCCGTTCAACGCCGGCACAGAAGCCCCGCGGGGAGGCGAGATAGACATCAAATCCTTCGGACATAGGGTTACACCTCAAAGCCAATGGCCTGTTCAAGGTAAATAGAAATAAAATATTGTACAACTATAACCACCGACCGGGAAACTGCCCACCAGCCTTTTACATGTTCGCTTGGTAGGCTGCATCGATAAGATCTCTGCCTATTTCGGCCTCAAACCGCAACCAAACCGGATTCATCACCTCGATCCACTGATTTCGTTCTGCATCAGAAAGGGTAATAATCTCGGTTTGTTTGGAGGAGACGATCTTTTCTTTATCCGCCAGATCCTGGGCAGCGGCTATCTCGTTGCCATAGAGAATTGCCTCATCCAGGGCCTTTTTTACCTCTTTTCTGATGTCATCTGGCAAACTCATCCAGAATTGAATCGAGGTGACAAGCATGTAATCCAGAACACCATGATTTGATTCAGTTATATACGACTGGAATGCAAATAAATTCTTGGAATAGATATTTGAATAGGTGTTTTCCTGGCCATCAATCGCCTTGGTCTGCAGCAGGGTGAAAACCTCCGAGAATGGCTTTTTCAGAGGCACCGCATGAACAGCCTGAAATTGGGCGGCGAGGACGTCTGAAGTCATGATCCGGAATTTCAGACCGGACGCATCGGCAGGAACTTTAATGGGCGAGGTGCACGACAACTGTTTTAACCCGTTATGGAGGTATCCCAAACCTACCAGTCCCTTGGACTCCATAGAGCTGAGCAGAGCTTGACCCTTGGCACTCTGCTGAAACTTTTCAACCGCGGCCATATCCCTGAACAGGAAGGGCAGATCGAAGATCCGCAACTGCTGAGTATAACGTTCAAATTTTGCAAGAGCCGGGGCTATGAGCTGCACATCGCCAAGAAGCATCGCTTCAACTTCATTGTTATCCCCAAACAGTTGGGAGTTTGGGAAAACCTCAACCTGAACTTTATCGCCCAGCCGTTCAGCAACCAGCTCTTTGAACTTGATGGCCATCTGGCCCTTGGGAGTATTTTCCGCCACAACATGGGAAAACTTGATGGTGATTGGGTTTGCCGCCAGACCTGCATCCGATGTCATGAGCACTGAGAGTACAACGGCTACTCCCAAAAAAGTGATCTTCCTGAACATAGCTTCTTTCTCCGAGTTGAATAACGATAGGCTGGATCCCCCCATAATGTCGCCGACAGGTCAACGAACTTGCCGGTTTCATCAAGGCAATGCAGACAACGCAAAATTCCAGCCAACCCCAGCAATTTCTCTATTAAACCGATATTGTTGTTTATTTTAAATTCAACCGGGCGCTTCACTGCCGAAATCAGCGAAAAGCCACCCCTTCCTTCGGCGATATCCGCCAAGAATGGAAATATCATGAAGGAATAAGATGTTATATGAGATATTAAATGATTTGTTGCGGCTGGAATAGGCGGAAAACCGCCGCTCGTCAGCCCTTCCGGATGGTTTTCAAGGGAGGCAATTTATTATTTGTAATCACTCTTTTTCAAGCCATATTTTCGCATCTTGTCGTAGAGGGTCTTTCTTGGGATATCAAGGATAGTCATGACATCCTTGATGCTGCCGCCGGATGAGACCAAAGCGTGTTCGATAAGACTCCGCTCGAAGCAATCGACCTGCTGCGGCAGAGAGCTGTTCTGCGCCGTCTCGTCGCCGCCGGAAAGCATCCTCTCCAGCGACCAGTCGAACTGCCGTCCCAGAAGAACATAGCGCTCGGCGAAATTCCTCAATTCCCTGACATTGCCAGGCCATGGATAGGACATCAGGGCATTCATCTGCAGACCGGTGGGCATCGACACCTCCTGCTGGTACCTGTGCCCGGCAACCAGCAGAAAATGGTGGAACAACAAAGGAATATCCTCACGCCTCTCCCGTAAGGGTGGAATCCTCAAACATACGACGTTCAGGCGGTAATAGAGATCCTGCCGGAATCGGCCATGTTCCGCTGCATCGAGCAGATCAACCTTCGATGCGGCAACGACACGGAGATCGACGGGGATAAGCCTATTGGACCCAAGCCGCTCTATGGCTCGTTCCTGCAGAACCCGCAAAAGATTTATCTGCACGCGCAGAGGCATCGACTCGATTTCATCAAGCAGCAGGGTTCCCCCATTGGCGTGTTCGAATTTCCCTATCCGCAATGATTTGGCATCGGTAAAAGCGCCCGCTTCATGGCCGAACAACTCACTTTCCATGATCGACTCGGCAACCGCTCCGCAATTGATGGCAACGAAATTCTTTGACCTCCTGCTGCTGTTTTCGTGCAATGCCCGAGCCACCAGTTCCTTGCCGGTACCGGTCTCGCCAAGAACGAGGACATCGGCCCCGGTGTCGGCGACCTGGGCGATTGTACTGCGAAGTTTTTCCATTGCCGGCGTGCGGCCTATTATTCGCGGTCCGGGCGCACTGTGCAATTCGAGTTCGCGGCGCAGATTACGGTTTTCCAGGGTAAGGCTGCGTTTTTCCAGCCCTCGCAAAACGGTTTTCACCAACCGTTCGGCGGAATAGGGTTTTTCGATAAAATCGTAGGCACCGTCGCGCATTGCCTGAACGGCTATGGAAATATCGCCGTGGCCGGTGATAAGAATGACCGGCAGATCGGCATCGATTTTTTGCACCTCGAGGAGAAACTGCAATCCGTCCATATTCGGCAACCGTATATCGCATACCACGATTCCGGACCAGTCCCTGGTAAGGATCTCCAGTCCCTTTTCCGCACAATCTTCGCAGATGACTTCCAGTTCGGCCAACTCCAGCGTTTGCCTGTTTGCCTGTCGTATATGCTTTTCATCATCGATGAACAACACTTTCTTGATTTCGATCATAGGTGTTATTTTCTCAATTCTCAATTCGCTCTAAGGTGAATTCAAAACGTGCACCGTTTTTACTCCGGGCAAGAATAATATGCCCGCCAAAATCCCTGACGATTCGATCGCTGATGGTCAGGCCAAGACCTAAGCCCTGACCCGATTTTTTCGTGGTAAAGAATGGTTCGAAGATATTCTGAAGATGTTCCTCCAATATTCCCGGTCCGTTGTCTTCAACGGCGATAACCACGCGGTCTTTCTCGCCGCGACAGTCAAGAACAATTTGTTTTACCTCCTGCCCGTCAATGGCCTGCATGGCGTTTGACAGAAGGTTGACCAGGACCTGTTGCAACAGCACATGGTTGGCCTTCACCTCAAGGTCATCCGGAGAGATGTTGATTTTTAAGTCAATTTCCGCTTTCTTCAGGCTCGGCCGCAATATCTCCAAAGCCCCGTCGATCACCCCATGCAAGGGCACGGCAACTATTTGGCCGCTCGATTTCCGGGCAAACAGTTTTAACTGCGCACCGATCTGAGCCATACGTTCGGTGAGCTCACCGATCTGTTCCAGGTTCCACATCGCCTCTTCGAGACGCCCTTTCTCCAGGAATTGTTTGCCATTGTCGGTATAGCTTCGTATCGCCGCAAGTGGCTGGTTCAGCTCATGATTAATTCCGGCGGACATCTGGCCGAGAACGGCCAGCTTGGCGGCATGGATCAATTCTTTGCGGGTTCTTTTCAGTTTGATCTCGGTCTGCTGCCTGTCCAGAATTTCTTTACGCAACTGTTCATTTGCCTCGGTAAGTTTCTGAGTTCTGTCAAGCACCCGCGATTCAAGCAACTCGTTGGCCTCCTGCAAAACCTTTCTGGCCTCCTCCTCCACCCTGCTCAGTTCCGTCAGCCGATGCCGGCGCTGGACGAGAAGCAGCATGAGAACATAGGCAACGGTGATTCCGGAGCCAACGACAAAACACATCGTGATTACTTTCCTGACCAAGGCCTTGGTATCGATAAGAATATGAACATCCCAACCTGCCTGGGGCATGTACTGCGACAAGATAACCATCCTCTGCCGGTCCTTCTCCGGTTCGGATACTATCTCAAGAACCTGGGTGTCGCTTTCCGGATTGGCGGACGGAGTGGCGAGAGGCGTCAGGGAGGCATCCGGATATCTTCTGCTTTCCACGATTTTCTCCAAGACATCCTGTTCCAGCGGCTTGAGTGTCTTGTATCGCCACTCGGGTTTAGTGGTGATAAAAATAACTCCTTCCGGATCCGATACGAGAAACGTTTCATCGCGGTGAGCCCACTTTTGTTCGACTGTATCGATATTTATTTTAATGGCCACGGCACCCAGTATTTCATCATCCTTGCGAACAGGATAGGCAAAATAGTAGCCCCTTTTCGATGAGGTGGTGCCGATCGCAAAATACCGGCCGAGCGTGCCGGTCATTGCCTGTTTAAAGTATGGCCGGTAGCTGAAATTTCTGCCGATAAACGGATGCTGTTCCTGCCAGTTGCTCGCTGCAATCGTCAGGCCATCTTTATTCATCAGATAGGTGTCGAGGGTATCGCTCACCGTATTGATAGTTTCCAGGTATCTGTTGAGTGTTTCGATTCTGGTGGGCTCGAGCGGATTGAGCAGCGCCCGCACCAGATTACTGTCGATTGCCAGCAGTTCCGGCAAACTTTCATATTTTTCCAGCACCCCCTGCAGATAATTGATATACAACTCGAGACGGATATTGCCTTGCTCCCGGAGTTCCACCAACCCTCGCCTGTAGGTAAAGGTGGCGACTGCGTTAAGAATCAGGATAGACACGATACAAAAGAGAAGCAGACTGATTATCCCCTTTTTATGATTGGAACTCAGTGTCTGCAAACTACCAAATCGTGGCATGAACATTAAACGAATCATGTCACCTGATTTCTATGCCTGTTGCTCGAACGGCTTCCTTGACTTCCCCGATAGATACTTCCTGGCGATGGAAAATGCCCGCCGCCAGCGCCGCATCGGTCGAAGTTGCTTGAAAAACATCGACAAAATGCGCAGCCTTGCCCGCACCGCTTGAGGCAATAACCGGAATAGATACAGACTTTTTCACCAAATCGATCAATTCCAGGTCGAACCCGCTGTTGGTCCCGTCCCGATCGATGCAGTTGAGTAAGATTTCGCCCGCCCCCAGTTCTTCACAAGCCTGCACCAATTGAACGACGTCGATGTCCCGGCCCTCCCGCCCTCCCCGCACCGTGCATTGATACCAGCAATACTGTTCCTCCCGGGGTCCGGGAAAAGCCGTCTTGATAACCGTATGAGCGGTTTGTTCGGGATCCTGGACATATACTCGCCGGGGATCAACCGAGATAACAACCGCTTGTGCCCCGTAAACAATCGATATCTGCTCGATCGAACTCTTCCCCGTTTTTTTTCCGGTCTTCAGATATTCTTCGACGGCATAGACCGCATCGCTGCCGATCGAGATCTTATCCGCGCCGGAGCGGAAGTAGGCAGAGGCCACATCGAGCGAGGTGTACAGTTTGCCTGCCGAATCGGTAAACTCCCTGATTCCGCCGCCGATCGTCAATGGAACAAACACATTTTCAGAGGTTCTTTCCAGCACTTCCATCATCGGTTGGTCCTGAAGTGGAAAATCGCGAAAACCGGTAATGTTGAGGAAGGTAATTTCATCCGCCCCTTCTTCATAATATCTTTTCGCCAGGTCAACCGGTTTGCCGAGATTCCTCACCTCGCCTTCATGACGGACATCATATTGATCACCTTTGGTAACAACCAGATCCCCGCGATCATTGCTCCGGACATCGAGACAGGCGATTATCCGCTTGGCGATCCTGGTCGGCTCCTGGATACTGCTCACCGGCGAAGCCAGCGAGAGCGCCGCTCTCTCCGGACGAGCGCCGAGAAATCTTTCCAGTATCTTCAACCCGGCAGTACCGCTTTTCTCCGGATGGAATTGAAATGCACTGACATTCCCCTTTTCCACCGCCGAGACAAATTCCTTGCCATAGTCAGTTACCGCGAGAATCCATTCCTTTCCTGCATCGCAGACCTGCGCATGATAGGAATGGACAAAATACAATTTTTCCTTTTCATGCTCATTCAGCAGGCTGGATTTTTTCCACAACCGGATTCCGTTCCAGCCGATTTGCGGAACCGACAGGTTCTTTGCGGAAAACCGGACGACCTGTCCGGGAATTATTCCCAATCCGGCCACCCCGGGAGATTCCTCGCTCCCCTCATAGAGAGCCTGCAAGGCCACGCAAATGCCCAAAAACGGCTTGTTTTCGGCAATCCGTTGTCGTAATGGAGCAATATAGCCGCTTTCCCGTAATCGATTCATTACCAGGCCAAAACTGCCAACCCCGGGAAAAATCAATTTTTCAGCGGTCAGAATATCTTCAGCGGACTGGACATCCTGGACCGAGTAGCCAAGCTTACGAATAGCATTGCGAACACTCCGCACATTGCCCGCGCCATAATCCAAAAGTGTTATTACCATTTCACTTCACCTTTCTTTTTCGACATGTCTCAGAATCTCAATTATCTTGATGGCGATATGCCCAGGAGGAAACATCATATACCATCTTGTAACTCTTTATCGAAGCGGTCCATAATATCGCCCGCCCGAACAATTGCGGCAGAGAATCGCACCATTCACCATCACATCCCGCTTGTCCTGCACCCAGTCGGCACACACACTGCACTGTACTCTTCGCAAGGGCCTGCCCGGCAGATCTTCCGGAGGAATTGCAACAGAGACATGCTCAATGCGAAAAAGCTCGTCCTCTGCCATTATCTTATAGGCTTCGAGTTGCCTGACATATTTGTCGGTAATATCGGCACAGTATTTTTTCGAAAGCTCCCGAGCTTCCTCAAGGGCGGTTACCCTCACCGCCGCGCCGGACGCAAGATTCACAAAAGTTGCCGCCATGATCCCATAATCCAGCCATTTCATTGAACGTTTTCCAAGGCTGCAACCGGTAACCGACTGTATCGCATCGGTTGCACATCGATCGATTTCAACAATCACATAGAGTTTCTTACGATCGGCGCCCTTAGGTTCCTGTACTCCGATAAGGGACAGCGCCAGCATGCTCATGCGAACGCCGATGACCTGTCCGGCACAGATATGGCCATGAACGGTCGTCGATTCCTTTAACAATTCTTCAAACGAAGCCATTGGCATCTCTCTCAAAATACAATCCACTCGATAATCCGGTCATCATCCCTCTCCCTCTTTGTATTCCGCGGAATTGGCAACCAATTCCAGGATACCTGCCTGGAATTGTCAGTGTCAACCGATATTCCACAGGAAAAACAAAAGGGCCGTTCCTTGCGAGGAACGGCCCTTTGATGTATATGACAACCTGTCAACTGCTTAGCGACACTGGTACCTTGCCTGATAATGCAGCACCTTTGCTTTGCTATGCTTCCTTGTAAAGCACACGTCAGACACTGTAACCTTTTCGAAAGTTTTTTGTTACGCCAAGCACACTAACAGTTACCGTATCTATAACACCATGACCAAACAGGAATTAATTGACAGCCTCGGACAGTTTGCTGCCGGCTTTGAACTTGACAACCTTTTTAGCAGGGATCTTAATTGCTTTTCCTGTCTGCGGGTTCCTTCCCTGGCGAGCATCACGCTTTGAGACAGAGAATGTGCCAAAACCGACCAGCGTAACTTTGCCGCCATTGTTCAGGCTTTCCGCGATTGCTGCAAGAGTGCCGTTCAGTGCTTTTTCGGCAGCTGCCTTACTGATATCCGCGGCACCTGCAATGCTCTCAATGAGTTCCTTCTTGTTCATGAATTCCTCCCTGCTTAATCTTTCTTTACAAGTCTACTTAGGCAACGTGTGTTGCCCTATTTCCCCTGAACATGATGCTTTACCTAAACTCTTCTGAATTGTCAAAAAAAAACTCCTGAGGAGCGCTTTTTGACGCAAAAACAAGAATGACACAACCCTTTGTATTCAGGGTATTACGTCCATAACAAGGCACCATAATTGAATCAGATATCAGAATCAAGCAATAATTCACTCACTTTAAAGAAGATTTCACTTAGGAAGATTTCACTTTTCAATAGTGCGGATTATCTTCCCGCAAGACTCAGCATTACCGGACCGATCTGCAGCGATTGAAAATACGATTGCACGGCCGCTCTGTTACTGCCTTCGACAAAAGCACCAAAATCCTTCTCCTGCACCTCGACCACAAGCGAGGTGTCGCCGATCCTTACCCGGCAGCCTTGAAATCCACGGTTATGGAGAAACTGTTCCGCCATCTCAATGGTTCTCAAGGTTTTTTCGGCAATAGGTTCATCCTGTTGTATTCTGGTGGCTAAACAGGAATTCGCGGGAAGGTCGAAATTTGAAAGGCCGATATTTTCCGCCACTCTCCGGATTTCCGCCTTAGTCAATCCGACTTCGACGAGAGGCGTCCGCACCTGCATTTCGCGAATGGCTTGCAGGCCTGGCCGTCCCTCGCGCACATCATCGACGTTGGTTCCATCGGCCAGAACGAAGCATCCCTCGGCAGACATTGCATCCTGTAAGGCTGCGTACATCTTCTTCTTGCAGAAATAGCAGCGCTGCCGGGTGTTCAGGACAAAATCCTGCCAAAAAAGGGGAAATACCTCAACTTCCCGTAAAACGGCGCCCTTGGCAAAGTTCCCGGAAAATGTGGCACGTGTCCCGGCGATGGCTTCGGCGGAGTTGAGGGTCGACAAAGCATAGAGGGCTACGACCCTTTCCCGGCCCAGGGCATGGATGGCGGCATGCAGCAGCAAGGTCGAGTCGACGCCGCCGGAAAAGGCCACGGCAATTTTTTCATATTGCTGCAGCAGTTCATGAAGCTTTGCGAACTTCGCCGCAGGCGTTGACATGGTCACGACTGCTATCGACCATCCGGCAATAATTCAGCCGGCCGGTTGAGGAAAAATTTTCCTTCGGAAATATCCTTCTTGAGAATTTCCGCGATCGCACGCGCCTTGACAATGCTTGACAGCGGTGCGGTCGTTATCTTTTTCCCGTTCACCTCTATTTCGCCCGATTTCAGCTCCGCATAACTTACCTGGCCGTAACTTCGGGCAATGCCATTGGTGTAATCATAGCCATAATCCACGACCTGGGTAAAAATTTCCCCATCGGAGACTCCGGTATAGGCTGCCATTTCGGCATCCAGCACCGGGATGGGAATCCCTAAGCCCAGCGCCAGCGAGCTGCCGTAGCCAAGGATCGACACCCCCCGCAACCAGTCGGGATTCATCATCTTGAGATCGCCCTGCACCATGATTGTGCCGGCCGGCTTGAGCGGAACTCCGTTGTCCCCGCGAGGGGCTTTGGGATTATGCTGAGTTCCTCTCCAGGTTACATATCCCTGGGCGCCGCCGAGAAAGATCCTGGTCCCCACCCCGATCGTCCGATAGTAGGGATCGTTCAGCAGCGGGCTCAATTCACCGGCACTGCAATAATTGGCATTGCGGCAATTCGGCTTCAGCATGCCCATATAGGTGTAGACAGCCTTGTCCGACAGATTTACCGCACAGTTATAATTTTGATAACCGTTTCGCGGGTTGCACAGCAATGCATAGGAGAGATCGTCCAGGCACACCTCCTTTTTCATCTTCTTTGCCGCATAGCAATCGGTGCCGTACGCTTTCGCCTCGAGAAGCAATTTTTTCCCGCGCAGCAGATCTTCAATGACATGGCCTCCGCCATAGCGGAATTCCCCGGGATAGATCTTGTTCAAAGGATCGTCTTCGGCAGGTTCCGTGGCACCGAGATAGGCATCGACCGCGGCCAGGCCGGCATAGGCGGGCACCTTGTTAATCCAGACCTTGGCAGCCTTGATGGTGGGAGTCATCTGACCGAAATTGAAAAACATTCCAGACGAACACATGGGCGCGAATGTACCGGTGGTGACAACATCCACTTTTCTTGCCGCACCCTCGGGGCCATGTTCCCTGACGATTCCAACCATCTCTTCCGCCGTCACCACGACTGCCTCACCAGCCTTTATCCTGGCATTGATTTCCTCATAGGTCTTCTGGATTTTTTTTTCACTCATGATATGCCCATGCTCTCGTTGTAATTATAGTATGAAACTCAAAATTATATTCTCTTGCCGGAAATCGGTATGAAACCGGGAAGGTGCACTCATGGCCCTTTTTACAACTTGACATCGCCATTTCTTTGCCCTAATTTATTTCCTCTCTGTTGATGCAGTCAACATCAAACTCTTTCTCAGTTCAAATATCAAGGAGCAGCATGGATACCGAGCAGAAAAAAGCAATCGTGTCGGTTCGCGACAAAATCGACTCGATTGACAACACGATCCTCGAACTGCTCAAAGAACGGCTTGAATGCGCGAAGGCGATCGGCAGACTCAAGGATGAAGGAAACCGGGCCAAGTGGGATCCCCTTCGCGAACGTCAGATTTACGATCGGCTGCTGCGGGACAACAACGAGATCTTCCCGAGCGATGCGCTGAAGACGATTTTTCACGAGATCATCACGACCTGCCGGCTCTCGCAAAGAAAGGCCGTGGTCGCTTTCCTGGGCCCTGAGGCCACCTTCAGCCACCTCGCCGGGGTGAAATATTTTGGCCACTCCGCCGACTATAAGGCGATGGAGACCATTGACGATGTTTTTGCCGAAGTCGATAAAGGCCGCACCACGTACGGCATTGTTCCGGTGGAGAACTCGATCGAAGGAGCAGTCTTTTCCACCCTTGATTGCTTCATGAAGTATAAGGTTCAGATCTGCGGAGAACTGCAACTCGAAATCAGCCACAATCTTGTCTGCAGATCCGGCAATATCGAAGATATCCAGACAGTTGCATCTCACTCGCAGCCCCTCGCCCAATGCCGGGAATGGCTGAGAAAGCATCTCCCTTCGGTCCCCACCCTGCCGGTCTTTTCAACCGGTGCAGCCGCACAGATGGCGGCAAACAACCCCAACATCGGGGCGATAGCCTCCTCTCTCGCCATCACCACCTACCAGCTGCAGGTTGTGGTCCAGGGAATCGAGGACTACCGGGGCAACACCACGAGGTTTCTGGTAATCGGCAAAAAATCGCCGTCACGAAGCGGACAGGACAGAACTTCCCTGCTGATCGGGCTTATGGATCGTCCCGGGTCCCTCAATGAGATACTTACCGTACTTTCCGAGGAAGGCATCAACCTGGCGAAAATCGAGTCCCGCCCGATCAAAGGCAAACAATGGAAATATTTGTTTTTTCTTGATATGCTCGGGCACATCGAGGATGCCGGGATACAGCGGGGATGCGACAAACTGAAAGCCATGTGTTCCTATTTCGAATGGCTGGGTTCCTATCCCCAGAGCGACTACTCATCCGCCGATTCGTGACATCCGGCCGCTGCAGTTTCGCCGCTGCGCTTCCATCACATCGTGCTGCAGAGTATGCCCCTGCGGCTTATTGAGAATGGTCTGGCCGATACTTTCGATAAGCTCCTGATCGGTTGCCCCGTTGCGTAACAAGGATTTCAGATCGGTCTCCCGGTCACTGAGCAGACATGCCCGGAGCTTCCCCTCGGAGGTCAGCCTGAGCCTGTTGCATTGATCACAGAAGTGATGGCTTATCGGACTGATGAAACCGACCGCACCGGTCCTGCCGTCCGTGCCCTGAAATGCATACATTCTGGCCGGCCCCTCGCCGTGACTCTTGCTAAAAGGAGTCAAAGTTCCGAGTTCGGCGATGAGATGTTTGATCTCTTCGGCGCTGATGAATTTTTCCATCTGCCAGCTGCTCTTCTCCCCGACCGGCATAAACTCGATAAACCGGACCTGGAACGGCTGTTCGAGTGCCAGTTGGGCAAAATCCTTGAATTCGTCATCATTGACCCCCTTCATCGCGACGACATTGAGTTTGATTCTGAAACCCAGTCGTTTGGCGGTAAGAAGGCCATCCCAGACGCTGGCGAAAAAATCCTTGCCGGTGATCTTTTTAAATTTTTCCCGGGACAGGGTATCGAGTGAGACGTTTATATGGCGCACCCCTTCCGCATAGAGCCTTTCCGCATATTCGGCCAGCAGCACGCCGTTGGTGGTTAATCGCACCTCCGATAATCCGTCAAGCTGCGACAGCTGGTGAATAAACCCAAGAATCCCTTTGCGGACAAGAGGTTCCCCTCCTGTCAGTCGGAGTTTATTCATCCCCTGGGAGACGGCGAGGCGGACCACCCGCACCAACTCCTCGTAACTGAGAAGCTCGGAATGCGGCAGGAACTTACCGGTCTTAACCTGACTGTCGCGGTCGTGATCTTCCTCGGGCATGCAGTAGATGCAGCGCAGATTGCAACGATCGGTCAAAGACAGTCGAAGATATGAAATTGTTCTGGAAAACTGATCGACAAGAGGTGAATTCGGGGCTGTTTTTTCGGTCACGGCAGATGGCATGATGCATGGTTATCTGAAAAGTGAAGCCATTGACTTTCAATCGCTTCGTCTATATACTCACTGCTTTTTGCTGGTAACAACACTAGTATCAACACTAGTCACAACACTATTAACACAATTTACATTCCATACAACCTGAAAAGATTCTCTTCATGCTCACACTCGGCATCGAAAGCTCCTGTGATGATACCGCCGCCGCGGTACTCGACAACGACCGCGTACTCTCCAACGTACTCAACTGCCAGGATACCATTCATTCCAAATTTGGCGGAGTTGTGCCGGAGCTTGCGTCGAGACAGCATCTGCAATCCATCCATCCTGTCGTTCTGCAGGCCCTGGCAAAAGCCGACGTGCAACTCTCGGACATCGGTCTGATCGCCGCAACCCAGGGCCCGGGGTTGATCGGGTCGCTGCTTGTCGGCTTCTCCTACGCCAAAGCCCTTTCCCACGTGCGGCGGATCCCTTTTATCGGCGTAGATCACATGGCCGGGCACATTCTTTCAATCTTTCTCGGTTCGGATAAACCGGTTTTTCCCTACATCGCTCTGATCGTCTCCGGCGGCACATCCTCTCTCTTTCTCGCCGAGGACGTCCATCGTTTCCAGCTGCTCGGCCGGACCCGCGACGACGCCGCCGGAGAGGCCTTCGACAAGGTGGCCAAACTTCTCGAACTTGGTTATCCCGGAGGACCGGAAATTGCAAAAACGGCCGACTGCGGCGATCCGCGATATGTGCGGTTTCCCAGGGCATGGTTGGATGAAAAGTCGCTCGATTTCAGTTTCAGCGGCCTCAAAACCGCGGTTTTGAATCACGTCAATCAACAAAAACTAAAAAATATTCAACTCCATATCCCCGATATTTGTGCTTCCTTTCAGGAAGCCGTGGTTGATGTTTTGGTGGAAAAAACTCTCTTGGCCGCGCGCGAACACAACATTAAAACGATAGTCGTTGGCGGCGGCGTATCTGCCAATCTGCGTTTGCGAAATCGTTTTTCAGAGCGATGCAGCCGTGAGGGAATTTCCTTCCACGCCCCACAACCTCAATACTGTACCGATAATGGAGCGATGATAGCTTTCGCCGGATCTCACAGGTATGCGGCCTGCGGGGCGAGCACCCTTGATGCGGATGTCTACTCCAGGTCGCGACTGGGTTGATAACTGGGTTGACACTTTACAATACTTTGCAATTATGGACGTTTTCATGAACGTTTCTCGTCTGTGCAGATACTATTACCTTCGCCTGAAACGTCTGCGCGGCAGCCCCCGGTTTCTCGCCGGCGGTACCGCGGTTGGAGTATTCGTGAGTTTTACCCCGACAATGCCTTTTCACACTGCTCTCATTGTAGCTTTAGCCCTGCTGACCAGAACATCGCCCCTGACTGGGATTATTAGCAACTGGATTGTCTGTAACCCGCTGACCTTCCTGCCTATCTATTATCTGACGGCAATAATCGGCAACCATGTGACACCCTACGAACTCAATCTTGAAAATGTCCGGGTTGCAGTGGAGTTCATCAGAACCGCAGGTGATCTGCAAAAGTCATTGACAATGATCGGCAATATGGGATACGAAGCCCTGGCGGTCATGCTGGCTGGAGGCTTCTGCGCCGGATTGCCGGCAGCAGTGCTCAGCTATTACGGGACCCTGCCCTTCTTCCGTCACATCCAAAAACAGCGCATGAAAAAACAGGTGCTGGCTTGAATTTCCAGCAACTGGGCGACACAACAGGAAATATCACCAATGGCAAATAACCCACGGCAGACTTACAATACGCTGAAAAGCAACAAGCTCGCCCCGAATAAAAGATTCGGCCAGAACTTCCTCGTCAACAGACATACGGCCGAAGCGATTGTCCGCGCCGGAATGGTACGTAACACCGATGTCATCCTGGAAGTCGGGGTCGGTCTCGGCGCTCTGACGATCCCCCTTGCAGCGGCCGCCCGGCACGTTTACGGTTTTGAAATCGACAGCGGCATTATCAGATACCACGAGGAAGAAGGTGATTTGCCCGCTAATGTCACTCTTATCCACCAGGATATCCTCACCGCGGATTTCCGCGAAATTGCCGAACTGAGCGGCGGCCCGTTGAAGATAATGGCCAACCTCCCCTACTCGATATCGAACCCGTTCATCTTCAAATTGATAGACAATAGTCCCCTCATCCATTCCGCCACCATTATGCTGCAAAAAGAGGTCGCGGAACGGTTGATGGCTCAACCGGCAACGAAAGAGTACGGCGTGCCGACGGTCCTTCTCGCCAGCCGGGCCACGGTGAAAAAGATGATGACCCTCGGTCCCGCCGAGTTTCATCCTCGGCCGAAGATTGATTCCGTCGTAGTTACCATCGACTTTACCGCCGGCCGCAACCAATCAACTCACGCCCATGCGCCCGAATATAATTTCGACCTTTTTAAAAAGATCGTCAGAACAACGTTCAATCAGCGGCGGAAAACCATTCTCAATACCCTGGCCGGAGCCTCATTCCTGGCGGGTCCCCTGGGAGAGAGAGGCGGTGCGGTGAAAGAGGTGTCCCAGCTGTCTATCGAACGGGCGAACCTTTCCCCCAAAGCGAGGCCGGAAACCCTTACGGTCGGTGATTTTATCGCCCTCACCATGCAAATCGAACAACAGTTGCAGGCAATGCATGGCACAGAAACCAGATAGCATCTCCGGACAAAACATCAACTTATAATTCTGAGCGGAAAAACACCTACTATGGCTACCGATAGAACAAAACCCGATACTCTCCCTCCTCTTCCCGAGGTTATTGTCCCACCCCATCCCGAGTGGCCAAAGCTCTCGGAGACGGAAACCGCCCTGTTGAAAGAAAAAATCAAAAAACTCCTGAAAGAGCAGGATGCTGTTCTGGTCGCCCATTATTACACGGACGGCAGCTTACAGGATCTTGCCGAAGAAACAGGCGGCTGCGTCGCAGACAGCCTGGAAATGGCACGGTTTGGCACACAGCACCCGGCACGCACCCTGGTCGTCGCCGGAGTTCGCTTTATGGGAGAAACCGCGAAAATTCTCAATAACGAAAAAAGAGTCCTGATGCCCGATCTCGCGGCGACCTGTTCCCTGGACGAAGGATGTCCCTATGAACTGTTCTCCTCATTTTGCGATGAGCACCCCGACCATACCGTTGTTGTCTATGCCAATACCAGCGCCCGGGTGAAAGCGAGGTCCGACTGGGTGGTAACCTCCGGAATCGCCTTGCCGATCATTCGCCATCTTGCGGAAAAAGGCGAGAAGATCTTATGGGCTCCGGACCGCCACCTTGGCCGATACGTGCAGAAGCTTACCGGGGCCGAAATGATCTTCTGGCCCGGCTCCTGCGTCGTCCATGAAGAATTTCGCGCGGTCGCCCTGGAAAGATTGCGCAAACTCCACCCGGATGCGGCGATTCTCGTTCATCCCGAGTCCCCCGAGGCGGTTATTGCCCAAGCGGATGTGGTGGGTTCAACCACCGCCCTGATCGATGCGGTGGCGAGGCTGCCCAACCTCGAATTTATTGTGGCCACCGATAAAGGGATATTTAATAAGATGCGAAAGGTTGCCCCGGGCAAAATCCTGCTGGAGGCACCAACAGTCGGCGAGGGAGCAACCTGCCAGAGCTGCGCCTATTGTCCATGGATGGGGATGAACTCCCTGCAGAATCTGGCTGAAGTCCTGGCCACCGGCAAAAATGAAGTTCATGTCTCGCCTGATTTGGCGGTACAGGCCAGGATACCCATCCGCAGGATGCTTGACTTTGCCGAAGCGATGAAAAAAGGCGGCGGCTTCTTGTCCTCATAAGCCGCTCAGCTCTGTGCGGGCGGTCTTTGACGAAGCCGCGGCATCGAACAGCCACTCCGAATAGGCTCCGGCCAATCGGTGCCAACCGAATCTTTCGGTGAGTCTTCTGGCATCTTCGCCGCCGAGACGGCAATTGTCCGTTAAGGCCCGGGCGAACGTATCGACAAAATCGGCCTCGGAATAGAGATATTGACTGTCGAACAGCTCCGGATAGGAGAGCCGGTTGGGGAGCAGAGGAACGCACCCGGCTCGCACCGCCTCGATGACGGCAATGCCGTAGAACTCATGCAGTGCGGTTGAGACCACGAGATCCCCCTGGGAAAGCAGGGCAATGTAGTCTTCGTATGAGGGGACATAGCCGAAGTGGAGAATACGCTCCGCAAATCGGCTCTCTAGCCGGGCAAAGCAATCAGGTACGGCAGAAAATGATTTGCCGGCGAGGATGAGGCGAAACTCGATGCCTCGCCGCTCAAGCTCCCCCAGAGCCTGGACAAACCGGTCCGGATTCTTGTCGTGTTCCCAACGATGATTCCAGACGACCACCGGAGCTCCGGCAGGCGTTGTTTGCCTGCACCCGTCGATTTCCTGAAAATCGATGCCGGGAAACAGAATGCAGCTTTTCTTTTGCAGCTCGTCGACGGTCCCCAATACATTGAATTCCGACGAGGCCGATTTCAGATACTTCCGGCAACCGGCAAAAAAGGTTTCGGCATTGTAGGCGGAATTGAAGGCGATTCTATCGGCAACCAGCGCGGAATGGTAATTAATGGCAGCAAACTGATGGCCATCGGATTCGGCGTGCCTCTGCGGGTAGGTCATCTGGTTTTCGTGAAAATAAAGGCATATCCTGGCGTCCTGGTTCCAGCCCCGCACCCGGGCGAGGAGGGCGCGCAGAACTGCAACATCGACGAAAGAAGAACAGAGAAGTGTATCGAACCACCGCTCCTCTGCCGGAAGAGTTTGAATCTGTTCGATAAACCATGGCGCCGAAAGCTGCATCCGCATCTTCCATTTGCGGGCCGGCAGGGTTAGGAGCACGTACTGCGCTCTGACATACTTCTGCAAGCCCTGCAGGAAATGTTTATGCGATCCGCCATAATAGGGTTCCAGGATAAGCAGGCGTTTCATCTTTTCCTTTGCAACTACCACAGAAAGCGGCAGAAACCAGGCAGAGAAAATGAACGGAGCCGCGCCAAGACCTGCCCACCTCCTTTATTTTCGCGACTGCGCCGGAAGCAGCGCGGATATTCTTGCCCAGAGCAGATCGGCCGTATGCGACTTACTGGTATGCGGCAATACCTCCGTGCCGGATGGTGATATCAGCAGCAGCTGATTCGATTCGACTTCAAAGCCGGTATTGTCACCGCCGATATCATTGACCGCGATCAGGTCGAGATTTTTTTTCCGGAGTTTTTTCAATCCTTCTTCGGCAAGGTTTCTGCTTTCGGCGGCAAAACCGACCAGCAGCTGCCCGGGCTTCTTTCGTTTGCCCAGCTCCAGGAGAATGTCTGGATTGCTGGCCAGAACCAGTTTGACATCGATATTTTCCTTTTTGACCTTGTGCTCGGAGAGCTTTTCCGGCCGGTAGTCGGCAACCGCCGCGGCCTTGACGATCACCGAGCATTCACCGGCATGGGTGAGCACCGTCTCGTACATCTCCAGGGCGGTTTGGACATTCAGTCGTGTCACCCCCGGCGGACAGGGCAAGGCGGTCGGACCGCTGACGAGCACCACCTCCGCGCCCCGGCGAAACGCGGAACGGGCCAGGGCATAGCCCATCTTCCCGGATGAACGGTTGCTGAGAAACCGGGCCGGATCGAGAGGCTCCCTGGTCGGACCCGCGGTTATCAGCACCTTGCGGCCCTGCAGCTTCTGGGGGGTGATGCTCTTGGCAAGATGTTCTTTCACCGTATCCCATTCGGCAAGACGTCCCTCTCCCTCTTCCTTGCAGGCCATCATCCCTGACTCGGGATCGATGATGATGCAGCCGAGATCCTTTAGGGTCCGGATGTTCCGCCGGGTTGCCGGGTGGCTGTACATGCGGCTGTTCATGGCCGGACAGATCAGGACCCTGGCCCGCGTAGCCAGAATCGTGGTGGTGAGCAGATCATCGGCCATGCCGCCTGCCAGCCGGGCGATGATATTCGCCGTCGCCGGGGCGATCAGCATGACATCGGCGTCCCGGCCGATGTTGATATGGGCCATGACATCTTCCCTGCCGGCGCCAAACATGCCGGTGTGCACAGCATTGCCGGAGAGGGCGGCAAACGTCAGCGGCGTTATGAACTCCATCGCCGAAGCGGTCATCACCACCGAAACCATCGCCTCTTCCTTGGCCAGCTCACTCACCCACCCGGCCACTTTAAATGCGGCTATCGATCCGCAAACACCTATAACGATTTTTTTTCCGGCAAAAACAGTCTGTCCCATGCACGCCCCTCGCTTTCTCAGGCGAAAATTGCCCTTAGAGTCCCTTAATATGCCCCGTTCCCCTTGATCATACAATAGACGGTTTTAATGATGATCTTGATATCCGTCCACAGCGAATAGTTGAGAATATACCAGTCATCCAGTCTCACCCTTTCCTCATATTCGTCGACATCCGATCGTCGGCCAACCTGCCATGGTCCGGTTATTCCCGGCTTCATCGAACAATACCTGCCGGCACTGTCCTTATAGAATTCATTCAACTCGTTGCCGACGATGGGCCTTGCCCCAACGACACTCATATCCCCGCGAACGACATTGATAAACTGCGGGAATTCGTCAAGGCTCGTTCGCCGGAGAATCCGGCCGATGGCGGTTACCCGCGGATCGCGTTTCAACTTGTATGTAAGCTCCCATTCCCGGCGGAGATCTTCATTTTCGCGCAGCAGTTTCGCCAGCTCCCGGTCCGCACCGACGCGCATCGTTCTGAATTTCAGACATTCAAAGGTCTTGCCGGCCGCGGTAATCCTCTTGTGGCGGTAAAAAACGGGTCCGCCGTCACTCACTTTCACCAGCAGGGCGATGAGGAGCGTAAGAGGCAGCGTGCAGACCAGAACCGCAATGGAAAAAATGAGATCGAAACTGCGTTTCCACTCGGTGTTGGGATTGAAGTTGAGGATGAGAAGATCGCCCAGCGACTGGATTTCGGCATGGTGCAGACCATAGACATAGAGATCGGGAACAAGATAGATACGGGCGCCAAGCGAACGGCATTCACGCAGAATCTTGAAAATCTTTTTCTCTGCCCGCATCGGCAAAGCGATGTAAACATAGTCAATTTCGTGCTGCTCAAGAAACCGGTTGATCGCCGCGATGTTACCTAAAAGAGGCTTGCCGTTTACCTCGGTGATGATTTGTTCGTCGATCTTGTCGTCAAAGAAACCGAGTACCTCAATTCCGGCCCAGGGCATGCTTCCCACTTGCTTGAGCAGATTGATGCCCAGATCTCCAGCACCGACGATTACCGCCCGCCGCACATTCCTGCCGTTCTGGCGAATCTTCCGCAACGTCTTTCTGACCACCACGTGAATGATGAAAATGATCACGGGAGTCGTTGTCGACCAGATCAGGATAACGACCCTGGAGTAGGCAATCGAGATCTTGAAGATGAAGAAATAGAAAAGCAGCAAGCCCATCACTGCCGCCCACGCCTTCATGATCACCAGAAACTCAAGGATATATTTCCATCCCCGCCAGGAGCGATAGAGCTGAAACGACTGGAAACTGATGAAACACAGAATAAAAGTGATTATTACCAGGCGGGTATAATGAGGACTCCAGGGAACCCTGTACCATATCACCAGCAAAGAGAGGTAGCCGGCAGCCAGACAGCAGTCGAACAGGTGCAGGAATCTGGCGATGAGAGAACTTTGTTCCCGGAGATTGATAGACAGCATATTTCAGATCGGTTCTTCAGCGCAGGCGGCTGACCGCTGCGCCTCATGCGGCAACTTCTCACCGCTCATTTATATCGTTCCCACCACAACCTGTTCATGCTCAGCGAGGGCAGCCAGGTTGAAGGTAAAATTTCATAGGATCGGCCAAGCTTGTAGCCGATCAATTTAACCACGCTTCGCAACAGGCAATCGAGTACCGGAAGAAAGTGTTTTTCCTTGCACAACGCCCCGAGTGCCGACCGCACATACCGGGCGCCGACTCCTTCGGCCCGGCCGTAGGTGTCAAGCAGCCATTTTTCCCTGCCGTGCAGCACCCCTATATCGAAAGACCGCCGCAGTTCTTCGCCCATGGTGTAATTATGGCTATGATAGACAGCGGCCTCGCTGACATACGCGACACTGTGGCCGGCCGCGAGAATCCTCCCAAGGGTACAGGTATCCTCGCCAAAAATCAAACCGTTGTTGAAGTACCCCGCCTCTTCCAGCCGATCCCTTCGGTATGCGGCAAAAGAGTTGGAAATGAAGATGGTTTTCAATCCGAATTGTTCTCGGTCACCATACACTCTTTGTGACGATTGCGGGGGATAATTGAACAATCGCAAATGCGCCGCAACGGGACTCGCATCTTTGTTCGGCAGCTGCCGGCCGTAGCTGCACGCCACCGTCTCATGCCGAAGAGGAGCCACCAGAAGCTGCAGGGCATCCCTGGTGGCAAGAATTGCATCCTGGGTAAAAAAAACTATAATATCGCCTTGAGCCCGCCTCGCCAGCCTGGTCCGGGTACCGCCATGATCGAATTCCGCCCGTGGAATCGAGATAACCTCGGCACCGAAGTCCCGGCTGATTGCCACGGATCGATCGGTAGACGATGAATCGACGACCAGAACCTCATCCGGCTGAATATACTGCCGCTTGAGCGCCGCAAAAAAATGTTCGAGCGTCCCTTCCCCGTTCAGGGTCGGGATTATGACGGAGATGGTCGCGAGCTGATGTGGGATGGCCATGCAGTTTTCTTTCCGGTACTTTCCGAAAACATTCTCATCACTTAGAGGTGGAAGACCCTTACCAGGAACAGCTTCAGATAGGCCCAGATAATATAAGGTCCCGGATGTTTACGATAGAGCAGGACCTCGCTTGTTGCGGCGGCGAGACGCAGATCGTAACCGATCTTTGCCCGCTGCCCCCATCCCCGGCAGTGGTAAGCGAACAGCCGGGGATCATAAATCAGCTTGCCGCCGGTCTCCCGCAAGCGGATGCCAAGTTCGATATCTTCCTTGTAGAGAAAGAAGTCCGGATCGAAAACCTTGCCGTTAAAATGTTCCAATGACTTGATTCTGCAACAAATCAGAGCCCCGCAAGCGGCGGGAAGATTTTCGATCAAAGAAAACTGCCCTGTGTCTTGTTCTCCCTGCCCCCGATCATACCACCGGCCATACCATTTCCTGAAGATGCCGGCGGAATCTATCTTCCCGGTTGGCTTCATGGTCTTGATATCAAAGCCCAGCAGTTTACCCGAAACTACTGCCACCCCCGGGTTCTCATGCATTACCTGGACCGCCTGCGAAATATATTCGGGCGGCAGAAAAGTGTCGGGATTCATGAAAACCACCAGGCCCCCGCGATCGGCGGCCACTTCCCTGAAGCCGAGATTGTTGGCCCGGGAGAAGCCAATGTTCCCGGTTTTTATTACTTTTATCCCCCTCGGAGGATCGGTGTCGAGATAAGCCGGATCATCAGAGCCGCTGTCGACAATCACCACCGATTTGATGGGCGCGGTCTGTTTCTCTATATGGCCCAGACAGATGTCGATAACCCCGGCGGAATTATGGGTAACAATTACTATATGTACCGGTATTGCCATTTTTTTTCGAGAGCATCCCTACAGAAGGAGAGCGCAGTAGAGGTTGAGCAGAAAGTTGCCTTTGCCCGCCGCTGTTCTTCTTGCCATAATGGAGTGAACCGCCTCCCGTTCCGCCGAGCGTATCAGCGCCGCAAACTGGTGCATGGGCAGAAGAGCGCTATTCTCCTCCATCTTACGACGCTTCCCGACCAGCCGGGGGAGAGCGCCGATCACCTGCCAAAGACCCGAAAAATAGGGGATCAGCATCCCTTTCTTCAGGCAGAACAGCATCCAGGCAATCTGGTATGCGGCTATTGCCGGGAAAAAGCGCACAACCAAACCGAGTGAATAATTTTTCACGAGGACATAAAAATTGTTCCGCGTCGAAAGCCGTACGGTGAGTGCGTTTATTTTCGAACCGGAACTGGCGCTGCCGATATGATAAACGAGGGCCGAAGCGATAAACATGCAGCGGCTCCCCAGTCGCCTGGCCCTCATATTCAAATCGACGTCTTCCAAATAGGCAAAGAAGTCGCTGTCGAACAGACCGACCTTGGCGAAAAAACGTTTTGCGTAAAGGGCCGCCCCGGCGCAGGCCCCAAAAGTTTCACGGTCCTGGCGATACCTTTCGCAATCCTTCTCCATGGTTCCCAGCCGGTAGCCAACCCCGCCCCGGAGCACGGCATCGCCCGCGCCGTCTATATGCTCACGCTGATGAAAATTCATCATCTTCAGGGCAAAAGAATCGTACCCGGGATATTTGCCAACTGCAACGCAAAGCTTTTCCAGACAATCCGGTGCCACCTCCATATCATTATTCAACAGGAGCAGCCACGGCGCCACAGCTGCTTCGATACCCTGATTGACCGCAACGCTGAAGCCGGTGTTGTACCCCAGTTTTATCAGCCTGACTTCAGGAAACTGCCGTTCCATCAGTTCGATCGATCCATCCCGCGAACCATTGTCGACAACGGTAACGCAAAAGCCGGAAAACGTCTGCCGCCTGAGAGACAGCAGGCAATGCTCCAGCATATCCCTGCCGTTCCAATTCGGAATAATGATCTCAATCAGCGGTTCATGACCGGTCATCACTCTCTCTGCCGCCAGTTTCCTTGCCTTCAGTCCGATAGACTTTCTTTATATGATATACCGGCTTGTTCTGGGACTCATGGTAGGTACGGGCCTGCAGTTCGGCTATGAGACCCAGGGAAATAAACTGGATACCGATAAAAATGAGCAAAACAGCCAAAAAGAGCAGCGGCCTGTCGGAAAGAGGGACGCCAAAAAACTGCCGCTGCACGGTCATGATCAGCGCTATGAGAAAACCCATACCCCCGGAGACCACCCCCATCAGACCGAAAACCTGGATAGGACGGGTGGAGTAGCTGAGAAGAAACTTCACCGTCATCAGGTCAAGCACGACCCGGATTGTCCTCGATATGCCATATTTTGAAGAACCGAACCGTCTGGCCCGGTGATTGACTTTGACCTCGGTGAAATCAATCCCCATGCCGCTGGCAATGGCGGGAATGAAACGATGCATCTCGCCGTACAGTTTCACATTCTTGATGACGACCCGGCGAAAAGCCTTCAGGGTGCAGCCATAGTCGTGCAGATTGACGCCGGTAGTTTTCGAAATGATCTTGTTGGCTATAATTGAAGGCAATCTCCTGTTGATGAAGGCATCCTTGCGGTCGTATCGCCAACCGGTAACGACATCGTTGCCGGCCTTGATCTGGTCGAGGAGCAGCGGGATATCTTTTGGATCGTTCTGCAGATCCGCATCCATGGTGATGATCACATCCCCGGTGGCATAATCGAAACCGGCCGCCATTGCCGCCGTCTGACCAAAATTCTTGCGGAAACTGACGACTACGACATGACTGTCCTTGCCCTGGATGGTGCGCAACAGCTCAAGACTCCTGTCGGTGCTGCCATCGTCGATAAAGACAATTTCATACTCATCCTCAATATTACCCAGAACCTCCATCAGTTCCTGATAAAGAATGGGAATATTCTCTTCCTCATTTAAAAGCGGAATAACGACTGAAAGTAACAAAGTTCTATCTCCAATATGTTGTGAGAGTTGAGTACATGGAAAATTTATTTACAGCCATTCTGTGCGCCGCGGGCGGCAATTCCGGAAATAATACCAGGAAATAAACGTTCATCCAGTAAATTCCTCCCTCCCGACCGGCAGCCGATGTTTCTGCCTGTATACAAGATAGGAAATAAAGCCAAGACCGCCCAGCCCGAGCTTATTCAAACGCAGCATCAGGCCCATGGCAAGCGACTCCGCCCCCCCCACTCCGACCATCAGGAAATAGAAGACAAAAACCGACTCAAAATAGCCAAGGTTGCCGAGGAGAGTTACCGGTACATTCGCGACGAACATGGCGGCAGGAACAACGGCACAGATTGCAACAAAGTTCACTTCGACATGAAACGTCCGAAATGCGGTATACACGTTCAGCCAGGTGAACATATAAAAAAGCATTGTCAGGAAGATCAGCCGCCAGAGGAATTGTTTATCCTGCTTTACCGCGTCGACTGCAACCTGCATTTCAATCCTCAATTTTTTGAGACGTTCGATGATTGTGCGGTACAGGTTCTCGATAAAAATCGTCGGCCGGGTGAGCCACGTACAGCCGGGCTTTGCCGAGAGTCCGTGCAGAGCTGCAAAGAGCCCCTCTGCCAGTTTATTGGGTATGTTGAAGGGATTCCTGGCTTTCCATATCCATATGGTTATTGCGGTACAAAAAAGCCCGGCACCGGCAGGGACAAAAAGATACGGACTGGCATACAGCTCGATCCGAAACAGCGGTGCCACCGCCACAAGAATAAAGAGAAAAACGATACCGGAAAATCGTTCGACAAATACGCTGACCGCGGCGTATGACTGGTTTTCGATGATTTTGCCGGCATAATAGGATCGGACGACATCGCCGCCGACCGTAGAAGGCAGAATATTTGAGAAAAAGGTGCCGATCAGATAAATCTTGAAAAGTTCCCAATAGCCGGGTCGCCTGCTTTTCAGGTCGAGAATTATTTTCCATTTCGCACAACTTATCGCCAGCATAGTGAACATTACGGCAAAAGAAATACAGAAAAATGGCCAGCTGATATTGGCGAACATGTTCACCAGTTCATTGCCGCGAATAAAGGAGAGCAGCACTGAAAAAAAGGCACAGCTGATAACCAGTTTTAAAAACAGTTGTAACGTTTTTGGTATCTTTTTCATATGCCGGAAAGTCAATTGACGACCTCGGCTTTTTTGGCCTTTATCCAGCCAACCCTGATGAAGTACTGCTGGCCGCTGTCACGCCATTTGCCACACTGTTCATCCGTTTGTCTGGTCGGATAATCGGCATTGGCCTGCCTGTCGACTCGACAAACCCCTGAGCCGATATCCTGCAGACGGAAAAATGTACAACTGAGACAACACTCCTTCACTCCTTTCATCTTTCACCCAATACGAAATATTTATAAAAATCAGGTTTTTTTCCGGTCTGTTCATACACCGCAAGAGGCAGCAGATCGATGACCTGCCCGGAGTAGCCATAAATTTTCATGTATTTGCCGAAAACTTCACGTGAATCCAGAACTATTCTCCGGTCGGTATCGGCAAGACAATTATAGATAATCGCCGCAACCTCGATCTTCCTGCGGCTGGCCAGTTCAAGAGCGCTCAAGGTATGATTGATTGAACCCAGCCGGGAACTTGTCACCAGAATGATGGGATATTTTTCTCGTTCAAGATAATCGAGCAACGTCCATTCGCCGTTGAGGGGGACCATGAGCCCGCCGGCACCTTCGAGCAGGACCAGATCGAAGTCGGCGAGAAGTGCGGCGGTGCTGCGCCGTATCACCTCACAGTCAATTTCCTCTTCCGCCAATCTGGCTGCCAGATGAGGAGAGCAGGGAACGGGAAAGACGTACGGACAGGTGAGCCCGCGGTGATCGGCCGGCAGCAGTTCAATCCCCATGAGCTGACGGTGACGGATAATATCTTCACTCAGTCCGACACAGCCGGTCTGGACGATTTTCTGGGTGATCGTTTTGATGCCGTTGTCGCGAAATGAACAGGCAAGTAGCCCGGTGGCGATAGTTTTGCCGATATCTGTGTCGATTCCGGTAACGCAGTATACCTTGGGCACTGTCATGACTCAACCCTTGCCCCGAGTTTTTCGGCAATAACGAAGGTCGATTCATAGGTCACGGGCAAACCTTCATCGGTTCTGAACCGGGCGATATACTGCTTTTCAAAATCCTTCAGCTTGCCCTGGGTCCACGGCGCGCCTGTAACTCCCCCCACCCCTGTCTCCCTGATATGCCGCAACACCGCCCGAACCGAAGGAAAATACAAGCATCTTCGCTCGGTATGGATGGAAATCAGGCGGAAATATTTCTCGACCATGGCGGCCAGAGCCTCATTTGCATAATAGTGCAGACTTCGTCCGGTGAGGGTCCCTATTTCCCCCATCGTTCCGGGACCGAAAATGGAAAAGGCCAGATGGCCCTGATCGCTAAGCGATGTGGCCAATTTGCCGAAAAGTTCGGGCAGATCGGTCATCCACTGCAATGTCGATGAGGAAACAACGAGATCGAGATGGTGCGGCAGCACGGCCTGTTCGATATCGCCGGGAATCCCTTCCACCCGGCCGACCTGCGAGGCGATACGCTTCTCCGTATAGGTGCAGAATTCAGGGACGATATCGTTGACAAACAAGCTGGCGATGCGCTCCCTGCGACACAGCAGTTCGGTCAGTATCCCGGTACAGCAGCCGATTTCGAGAACTCGACCACAAGCAGCAATGTGAAAACGATCCATCATCGCGATGAGCTGGCGGCTGATCTCCTGCTGCACAATCGCGGTTTGTTCATATGTCGCGGCACTGGCTCTAAACCGGCTTGCTACCCGGTTTTTGTCAAGACGCTCTGGCTGGCCTGTTTTCACCATACAGTTCCTGAGTGGAGTCCCTGCCGAGGCGGTGCCTCGGAAAACGCCAGCAGATGGTCCCAACTCTGCCAGAGATTGAACAGGTAATGAAATCCGGAGACCAGCTTCACCGCCCGGCCCTGCCAAAATTTTTTTTGATTTTCCGAAGGGATGATCCAGTCGTATTCGGCGATGATGATCTCCCGGTAGAGCGCTTCATCGACACCGATGCAATCTGCCTTATCCCGCAAAGCGGCGAGCTCTTCCCGCTGGTCGTCAAGAGTCCTCCGGGGCTGTTTTGCCAGAAAGGACCGGAAATTCGATTTTTCCCGGCACATCCGGCGATAAAACTTAAATCTGGCGGCTTCGCCAAACCCGGCCAGGGTTTCCGCGAAAATCTCCTCCGGTATGCCGTACCGGTCGTCGATCGGACAAAGGGTGCCGTTCACGGCCAGGGTTCGATCAAATATCGCCCTCCTCTCGGCAAACAGCTTCTGCCCGGCCCAGACCCCCATCGACCAGCCGATAAGATGAATGTGCTCATACTGCGGCACAATGCGATCGACTTCGGGAGGAAGAGCTAACTGCCGGTAATCGTAGAGCATATAGACGTCAAACTCAATGCTGGTAAGTTGCCGGAACGGATTGCCATCCATTCCCCAGCCATTGCAGAAGAGGATGAGACTCTTTCTGTCGTTTTTATGCAGCCATGCCCCTTTCATTGTTTTCTTTTTCCTTGTTCCACAAGACCAATATCAAACCTGTTGCGAGAGCTCGGCAATATGGGCTGCGATGGGGGCAAGGTCGGTCCACTCCATATCGGCAGTCAGTGACAAGCGGAACCGGGCAGTTCCCTCGGGAACCGCCGGGGGCCTTACCGGAAAAATGAGAAATCCCTTTTCCTGCATGGCCTCGGCCAGGGTCACCGCCAGACGGTCATCGCCGATCATGACCGGGACAATATTGGTCGCCCCATCGGTGCGCAGGCGATGGCCGATAAGTTCGCGGCGCAGCGCAGCAGCAAGGTCGCGAAGATTTTCCCGCTTGTCGTGGCAGGTGAGCATCTCCTTAAAGATAAAATGATTCCAGGACAGAACAACCGGCGGGAGAGCCGTGGTGAAAATGAGGGAACGGCTGTGGTTGATCAGATAATCGCGGATGGTCGCCGAACACAGCAGAAACGCTCCGACGGAAGCCAGGGCCTTGCCGAAGGTGCCGACCAGCAGATCGATATGCTCAAGCTGTCCCTGCTCTTCCGCCATCCCCAGCCCTTGCCGGCCGTACAGGCCGATGCTGTGCGCCTCGTCAATATAGAGCAGGCAATCATGCTCGGTTTTGAGTGCTGCAAGGGCTGCCAGATCGGCCACATCGCCGTCCATGCTGAAAACCGACTCGCTGACGATAATCACCCGTTCGAATTTGTCGCGATTGCCGGCCAGCAGTTCGGCCAGGTGGTCGTAATCGCAATGGCGATACCGTTTATGGTGGGCCTGGCTGAGCCGCATCCCGTCCATGATCGAGGCATGGTTGAGTTTATCGGACAGGATGAGATCGTTTTTGCCGAGCAGGGCGGGCAAGATGCCGATATTGGCGTGGTACCCTGAATTATAGAGCAGACAGGCTTCCCGGCGATAGGCACGCCGCAGGGTCTCTTCCAGCTTATGGGCGTTGTCGCTGTCGCCGGTCAACAAGCGGGAGGACGCCGCGCCCAGACCGAAATCATCAAGAATATTGCCCTCGGCCATACCGGCGTAGAACCGCCGGTGCACCCCCTTGTCGCCGGCCAGGCCGAGATAGTCGTTGGAAGTGAGATTGAGCATCTCCCTTCCCCGGTAGACGATCCGGCAACCGTTCCGGCCGACAAGCGGCCTGAGGGTTCTGAGCCTGCCGCTTTTCTCAAGCGTATCAAGATCCTGCTGATAATTACTGCGCATGGGAGAGTTCCATTTCCACCACCCGGCAAAGGGCCTGGGTCAGGGTTGACAGATCTTCATCGGCGATGATATAAGGCGGCATCACATACACCAGCCGTCCGAACGGACGGATCCACACGCCGCGATCGGCGAACAACTTCTGGATCCGGGCCATCTGCACCGGCTCAGCCAGTTCGACCACGCCAATGGCCCCGAGGACGCGGACATCGACCACTCCGGGCAAGGTGCGGCATGGCTCAAGGCCTTGCCGCAACTTCCGTTCAATGCGGGCGATGTTGTCCTGCCAGTTCGATTCCAGCAGCAGCTGAATGGAGCGAACAGCGACGCTGCAGGCCAACGGGTTGGCCATGAAGGTCGGGCCATGCATGAAAACTCCCGGTTCTCCTTGCGAAATGACATGGCCGACCTCTTCAGTCGCCAGCACGGCGGCAAGCGTCATATACCCGCCGGTGAGAGCCTTGCCGAGACAAAGAATATCCGGCGATATTCCGGCATGATCGCAGCCGAACATCCTGCCGCTCCGGCCAAAACCGGTGGCGATCTCATCGGCAATCAGCAGAACCGCAAACTCGTCGCACAGTGTGCGTACCCGGCGCAAATATTGCGGATGATAAAACCGCATCCCCCCGGCCCCCTGGACGATCGGTTCGAGGATCACCGCGCAGATCGACGGGTGATGTCTGGTCAGCAGTTGCCGCAATGAAAAAATATCCTCTTCCCGCCACTCATCGGTAAAACGACAGCCCGGGGCATCGGCAAAAAAGTATTGCGGCAGCACGCCCTGATAGATCTGGTGCATGCCGGTGGTCGGATCGCAGACCGCCATGGCGTGAAAGGTATCGCCGTGATAGCCGGACCTGATCGTCAGAAACCGGTTTTTCCCCGCAACTCCCTGCGCATAGAAATACTGGATCGCCATTTTCATGGCGACCTCGACCGCTACCGATCCCGAATCGCAAAAGAACACCCGGCGTAAACCCCGCGGGACGATATCGATGAGCAACCGGGCCAACTCGATCGCCGGCCGGTGGGTGAGCCCGCCGAACATGACGTGGGCCAGTCGGCCCGCCTGCTCCTGGATCGCCCTGGTCAATTCAGGGTGATTGTACCCGTGGATGACCGACCACCAGGATGCCATGCCATCGATCAGCTCTCTGCCGTCCTGCAGCCGAATCCTCACCCCGTCGGCCGATTCGACCAGCAGCACCTCGAGCGGATTGTCGATGGAGGTATACGGATGCCAGATATGTTCCCGATCGAACCGCAGCAGCTTGACGGTGTCTTTATCCACGCGACCCATTCCAGACTAACTCTGTTTGATATTCAGGTCGAAACCGAGTGCTTTGAATATGGCAATGTCTTCGCCAAGAGTATTGCCGACGGTCGTCAGATAATTGCCGACGATAGCCCCGTTGGCCCCGGCGGTAAAGCATTTGCTCTGCTCCCGGCCAAGCAGGTTTCTGCCCCCGGCGAGCCGTATTACAGCCGGCGGGTTGATCAGCCGGAACATTGCCACACAGGTCAGCACCTCCCCGACACTGAGGGGCTGCAGATGGGCAAATGGCGTATCCTTGATGGGGGTCAGAATATTGAGCGGAATGGAAAGAATGCCAAGTTCGCGCAGTTCAAACGCCAGCTCGAGCCGTTGCGCCAGGCTCTCGCCCATGCCGATAATTCCGCCGGAACAGACCTCCAGGCCGGCATCCCGGGCAATCTTGATGGTTGCAACCTTTTCGTCCCAGGTATGGGTGGTGCACACGCTGGGGAAATAACTCCTGGCCGTCTCCAGGTTGCAATGATAACGGGTAACCCCCATTTCTTTCAGCTTCAGCGCCTTCTCCCGGGTGAGAAAACCCATGGATGCACAGAAGGAAAGGCTGGTCTCCTCCCGCAGCTGTTTATAGATAGCCCTGAATTCTTCCAGATGTTGCTCCGATACGCTTCTTCCGGCAGTTACCAGGGAAAACCGCTGCACCCCGTAACGTTCGTTTTCCTTGGCGAGTTGTACGGCCCGGGCAATATCGACGACATCATAGCTCACTACCTCGACATCGTAATGAGCCGATTGTGCACAGAATTTGCAATCCTCGCCGCATTTCCCGGATTTGGCATTGACGATCGAGCACAGATCCAGACTGTTTTTATGCAGTTTTTCCCGCAACTCATCGGCAGCCTGATACAACTCCGCCGGATCTGCCGTCGCGGCGAGTTCCAGCGCCTGATCGAACTGCAGATCCCGGCCGGACAAAATCTGTGCCATAATTTCTTCTATCACCTGTCACACCCTGCACTTTTTACCAATTTCTTATGAGTTGCAATGTTCAACCCAATGCTCGACCGTCAATGTTCAACCTGAACTTCTGCCGGCCTCTTCCGCCCGGGCAATTCGGACTATGCGGACTTGAGCTCTTCCAGACATTTGCTCAAGCCGGCTGGATTATCGAATTGCAGACTGGTAACCTTGGCCTCTTTCAAGGCTATTTTTTTGATCATGCCCTTCAAAACGGTTTTGGGACCTATCTCGATAAAGGTATCCACCCCTTCGGCCAGCATCGCTTCAATGATTTCACACCAGCGCACTCTTGAGGCGATCTGGGTGGCCATCATTTCCTTCATTCTTGGCGGCGCGGTTTCTTTTGCCGCGGAAACATTAAAATAGACGGGAGTCCGGGGCGAGCTGAACTCTATTCCTGCCAAAAAATTGGCAAAATCGGGAACCGCATCGGCCACCAGAGGACTATGATTGGCAACGCTGACATTCAGCGGAATGATTTTCCCGCCATTTTCTTCAATAATCCTGCCGATCCCGTCGAGTCCAGCGATTGACCCGGAAATGACTATTTGTTCCGGAGTGTTATGGTTGGCGGCGGTAACGACTCCATGGCCATTATACCGGCCGATTATGCCTTCGATGCCCTCGATATTCAGGCCGAGGACAGCCCGCATGCCGCCCGGGTTTTTTTTCCCTTCCCTTTCCATCAGGGTGCCGCGCATGCTGACGAGGCGCATGGTGTCCGCCGGACTGATCACCCCGGCGGCACATAATGCCGAATATTCGCCCAGACTGTGTCCGGCAAAGCAACTGACCCCGTCCATCCCGAATTCCTTTTGAAACCTCTGCCAGCAGATAAGATTGGTAATGGTTATGGCCGGCTGGAGGTTGGTTGCGCGGGTCAACTCCTCCATCGGTCCTTCGGCGCAGATCGCGCCAAGCTTCAGCTGGCAGACCTCCTCGGCCATCGCCATAAGAGCCGCGCATTCCTTATCTTCACCGATAAATTCTTGCCCCATCCCGAGATACTGAGATCCCTGTCCGGGAAACAGAACCGCTATTTTCATCGTCTTTCCCTCACTTCCTGATTTCTGACTTCCAAGATATTGATAATGAGACACAAACCGGCACCAACGCAGATTGCCGAATCCGCGATATTAAATGCCGGCCAGTGATATTTTCCGATATACACATCGAGAAAATCGATTACCGACCCGAAGCGTATCCGGTCGATGAGATTGCCGAACGCGCCTCCGGTTATCAGGGCGAGCGCCGGACAATAGTACCGGTTCACCTTCCCTAACTTCCAGTAGGCCACGGTCAGGCCGACTATTGCCAGGGCTCCGATACCGAGAAAAAAATAATGCCGCCAGGGTGAATCGACATTGGCAAGAATGCTGAAAGCTGCGCCGCTATTGGTCACATACACCAGGTTGAAGAAACCGGGAATGACCTCCAGCGATTCATACAACCTGAACGAATCGATAATCCATGCCTTGGTGAGCTGATCGATGGCGATAGTAGCCAGTATGAGTGCCAGATAAACCACAGTCTATTCTTCCGTGTGTAATTTCATTGTAGCCAGAACATCGGCACAGCGCCGGCAAATTTCGGGATGGGCGGCGATTTCACCGACCGTCGTCGACCGGGTCCAGCACCGCAGGCACTTCTCCCCGGATGCAGGCTGCACCTGGATAATCATCCCGGCGATCTCTTCGCTTACAAACCGTATTCCCGCAACCGGCGTATCATCCCGTAAAACCGACATCTCGGAAATAATCGATATTTCTTTAATGGTGTCCCACTCGCCCCGCATGAACTCCGCCAGGTCCCCTTCGGCCCTGATGAGTACCTCCGCTTCAAGCGGATGACCAATGACTTTTTCCCGGCGACCGTTTTCCAGTGCTTTGGTGATTTCCGACCGGATCTTGATCAGTTTTGCCCACTTCTCCATCATTGGTTCATCGCACTCAATCTCACTTTCCGGAGGAAATTCGACAAAGTGGATACCCCGCTCGACCGAATCCTTTTCTTCCAGACCATGCAGCGCGTTCCAGGCCTCGGCGGCGGTAAAACAGAGAATCGGGCTCATCAGGCGCAGCATGCCGTCGAGTATCTCGTAGAGAGCCGTCTGGGCCGACCGCCGGAGATGGGAATCGGTGCCCGCGGTATAGAGCCGGTCCTTGAGGATATCGAGATAAAAGGCGCTCATGGTAGTGCCGCAGAAATAATTCAACCCCTGGTAAATGGAATGAAACTCATACTTTTCGTACGATTCGATTACCCTGGTTCGCAATTCGTTGAATTTCGCCAAAGCCCAGCGGTCAAGCTCCGGCAGGTCCCGATGCGGCACAGTGTGCAGTGCCGGGTCGAAATCACTGAGGTTGCCGAGAAAATAGCGGATGGTATTGCGGATTTTCCGGTAGGCATCGGATATCTGTTTGAGGATTTCGTCGGATACCTTGATATCGTCGCGATAATCCTCGCTGGCAACCCAGAGGCGGAGAATCTCGGCGCCGTATTTCTCGATGACCTCGCTGGGTGCCACGACATTGCCGACCGATTTGGACATTTTCCGGCCCTGTCCGTCGACCACATACCCATGGGTCAATACCCCCTTGAAGGGGGCCCTGCCGCGGGTCCCGGTCGATGTCAGGAGAGAGCTGTGAAACCAGCCCCGGTGCTGATCGCTGCCTTCAAGGTAGAGATCGGCCGGCGAGGCGAGTTCGGCGCGTTCCTCACAGACCGCCGCGTGGCTGACCCCGGAATCGAACCACACATCGAGAATATCCTCCTCCTTCTCGAATTCGCTCGAACCGCACTTCCGGCATACAGCTCCCTCACCGATGAAATCCTTAATTTCATGGCTGAACCAGGCATCCGCCCCTTCCTGCCGAAAGAGTCTGTCGATATTTTCAGTGAGCTCGGCACTCTTGACGATTTCGCCGCAGGATTTGCAGCTGACCACAGTCAGCGGCACGCCCCAGCTGCGCTGCCGGGAGAGACACCAGTCGGGTCTGCCCTCGATCATCGAATAGATCCGCTGCATCCCCCAGGCCGGTGTCCATTGCACCTCTTTGATAGCCGCCAAGGCTTTAGTCCGCAACTGATTGTTCTCCATGGAAATAAACCATTGCGGCGTGGCCCGGTACATAACCGGTTTCTTGCACCGCCAGCAATGGGGATAACTGTGCCTGATGGAGTCTTCCTTGATCAGCGCCCCGGAGCTGGCCATGTCGGCGGTGATAACCCTGTTCACCTCGGGCACTTTTTGGCCGCGATAGGGTCCGGCATCAGCGGTGTACACCCCTTCCCCGTCGACCGGAGAAAGTATGTCCAGGCCGTATCTGAGGCCGGTGAGATAGTCGTCCGCCCCATGGCCGGGGGCGGTATGGACACATCCCGTACCGGCATCCGCGGTTACATAATCGGCCAGTACCAGGAGTGAGTCGCGGCCCATGAACGGATGACGGCACTTCCGGTTTTCGAATCCTTTAGCACTGAAAGTTCCCGTGATCGAGTAGTCTTTCCGGCCGGTTTCGGTCATCACCTTTTCAACCAGTTCCTGGGCAAGCACCCAGGTTTCGCCATCGGTCTCGACAGCGGCATAGACAAACTCGGGATTGAGCGCCACCGCAAGGTTGGCCGGCAGTGTCCACGGAGTGGTCGTCCAGATCACGAATGAGACCCGGTCGCCGCTTAAAGCCGGATGAATATCCGAGAAATCCTCTCCGGCACCAAACTTGACGAAGATGGAGGGGGACGTATGATCGTGGTATTCGACCTCGGCCTCGGCCAATGCGGTGGTACAGGTTGAGCACCAGTACACCGGCTTGCGGTTGCGCACGACCGAATCCGAGAGCAGAAATTTATTGAATTCCCGGGCGATCGCCGCCTCGTAGGAGTAATCGATGGTCAGATAGGGTCTGTCCCAGTCGCCGAGCACGCCAAGCCGCCTGAACTGGTCTTTTTGGATTTTAATCCATTTCTGGGCATACTTGCGGCAGGCACTCCGCTTTGACAGTTTGGGGATGGACTTTTTCTTGTCGCCGAGTTCAATGTCCACATTGTGCTCGATCGGCAGACCATGACAATCCCAACCCGGAATATACGGCGCATTGAAACCCGTCATCCTCTTCGATCGCAGGATGATATCCTTGAGGATTTTATTGAACGCCGTCCCTAGGTGAATATTCCCATTGGCGTACGGAGGACCATCGTGGAGGACGAACAGCGGCTTGTCCTTGGCTGTTTCCTGGATTCGCTGATAAAGCTGTTCCTGTTCCCACAGCTTAAGCGCAATGGGTTCTTTCTGGGCAAGATTTGCCTTCATATTAAAACCGGTTTGGGGCAGATTAAGGGTATCCCTATAATCCATGTTCTTCTCCTTCAGGTTCTCCCGCCGGGCAGCGCACGCCTCTTTAAGCATGAAAAGACACCGACATATTTACCGTAACGATTGCAACCATCAAAAACAGCGAAACTTATAAGAATAACAACTGCGAGCCAAGTTGCAAGGGTAATTTCTCAACCCATGGTTCACCATCCCCCGCCGGGATGCAGTCATCCGCCAATTCAAAATTTCAAACTGTTCAACAACTTAAAATCATCCCTCGACTATCTGATGCATTGCGTTTCTCGCTTGAATACTTTATATTTTTTCAAATTTGGCAAACTCCGCAGGGGTTTTTGCCACAAATTATTACTTGCTCGTCTATTGCCGATATTTTTTTTATAATGATCGAACTGATCAAAGTTTCCAAACAATACCCTCCGGATGTTGTTGCGCTGAAGGATATTTCCGTATCCATCGACAGCGGCGAAATGTTTTTCGTCATCGGCCGGAGCGGCGCCGGCAAGACCACTTTGCTGAAACTCCTTTGCAGCATGGAAACGCCAAGCAGCGGCCTCATCGAGATATCCGGCAGACCGATCAATCAGCTGAAAGGACACCAGCTTGCAAAATTGCGGCAGAGAATCGGTGTAGCCTATCAGGACTTCAAATTACTCACGGACCGGACCACCGCCGAGAATATTGCCATCTCCATGGAAGTTTCTTATAAAAAACCGCAGATCATCAGAAAGCGGGTGCGGGATCTGCTTGATCAACTCGACCTCGCCGACAAGCATGACACCGTGACCGGGGAACTGTCGCGCGGGGAACAGCAGCGGGTAACGCTGGCCAGGGCTATCGCCAACTCACCGGCAATGATCCTGGTCGACGAACCGACCGGCAACCTTGATGCCGCCACGACCGAGAGAGTTATGACCCTTTTGCATAAATGCAACAAAGCCGGAGCAACCATCATCATAGCCACCCATGATGACTCCATTTACCGTAACACCTCCCACCGTGTCATGGAATTGCGCAAAGGTCAGTTTCATGCAATTTCAGGAGGACTCTTCCCATGAGCTTCTGGTTAACCGTCATGAGACAGGTTGGTCGTAACCTCCGCCAGACCTGGGGGTCCCAGCTGATGACCCTGCTCACGGTCAGTCTCTCGGTCCTGATATTTGCATTTTTCTATCTGATCTATACCAACATGCTGAATCTCGGAGACAAACTGGGGGATGACCTCAGTCTCATCGTCTATCTGGAGGATGAACCGGGGCCGGAACTTCAGCAGCAGCTGACGAAAAAGATCAACACCTTCGACGAAGTCGAGCAAATCCGTTTCATTTCACGGGCCGAAGCCTATGATCGCTTTGCCCGTCAACTCGGGCAGAATCAGGATGTCCTCAACGACATGCCGAAGGACTTTCTGCCGCCCTCAATCGAAGTCATACCCTTGAAAAATTTGCGGAGCCTCAACCAGGTAAAACTGTTTTCCACCTATTTGTCCCGTCTTCCCGGGACGCTCAAGGTTCAATATGGACAGGATTGGGTCGAAAGATTTTATTATTTTACCAAATTGCTCTCCATCATTGTCCTCCTCAGCGGCACCCTGCTGATCCTGACAACCATCTTCATGGTGGCCTATACCATCCGTCTCACCATCCTCGGCAGACAGGCGGAACTTGAACTCCTCAAACTGGTGGGTGCCACCAACAACTACATCAGAACCCCATTTTTGCTGGAAGGGGTGTTGCAAGGTCTTCTCGGCTCATTCCTGGGCATCTTTTCTCTTTATATCCTTTTCCAGTGGATCAAACTCAGGTTTTCCGGTCCCAGTTTCCTCAATTTATTTGAATTTTCTTTTTTTTCACCGGAGGTCAGCATCACCATCATCGGCGTTTCGATACTCCTCTGCACCCTCGGCAGCTATTCTACGATGCAGAAATTTCTGCGCATCTGACTTCCGTTTTTCATGCCTTGTTTGGGGACAATGAGACTTTGAGTGACGTTTCCACCTCCACCGGCTTTAGCCACTGCCCTTCTCGGCGACGAGCAGCGTTTCGCCGCCGTCCTTTGCTGATTATATTCATCATGGTAACGCTCCAATGGCTGCCCGCCCTCCAGCTTCTGGCCGGGGCGGCCGATATCGCGGCCGACCCGGCACCTTCGCCTGAAGAAAAGGCGGTCTCCAGCTTCAGAATCAAAATCAGTCGCCTGCAGCAAGGAATTCTCAACCAGGAAAATCAGGTTGCAGAAACCGAGATCAAGGAAAGAAATATCCTGGATGAGATGGAGATCCTCGATAACAAGCTTATCCGGCACCATGAGAAGCTGAGAGAACTCGAAGAAAAAATGAAAGAACAACAATCTCTGATCGACAGGGAGGAAATTGCGCTCAGTAAAGTTCGCAATGATAAGGCCACCGTTGAAGAGCACCTGAAAAAGAGGATTGCGGCATACTACACCATGGGTGACATTGGTCTCCTGAACGTTACCTTCTCCACCCAGACACTTCCTGAGCTGCTCACTTTTCATGATGCCTTCGACACCCTGATTCAATATGACCAGAACCTTATCAAGGTATATCTGAAGACCATACAGGAAATCGAACGAACAAAAACCACCCTCGATCTGGAGAAATCCGTCCTCCAGGAATTCATTACGCAGACGGTTGCAGCAAGCGAAATCCTGGAACAAACCCAGACTGAAAAGCGGCTGTTGCTTACCCATGTCCGCACCAAAGCACAGCTTCATAAGCAGGCGATCGAGGAGATGCAGCAAGCCTCGGAGGCTCTCGCCCAGTCAATGATAACTGTAAAGAGTAAAAGTCAGGTTTCCGAGGAGGGTTTTCTGACCAACAAGGGCAGCCTGCCCCCGCCTGTGGATGGAGTCATTATCACTCTGTTTCAACAGGAAAAAGTCAATAAGCTGGGAATTTCCCGTCAGTCGCAAGGCATCGAATTGAAAGCTCCGGATGGAACGCAAGTTGTCGCGGTTGCCGAAGGAGAGGTAATTTTTTCTGGTTATTTGCGCGGCTACGGGAATACGATTATAATACACCATGGATTACAATATTACACAGTAACAGCACGAATCGAAAAACTCCTGGCCACGAAAGGACAGAAAGTGAAAGCTGAAACTCCCATCGGGATAATGGGTGACACCGCCATCCTTTTTGATGAGGGAATCTATTTTGAAATCCGTCATGGCCGTCAATCCATAGATCCGATTATCTGGCTCAATCCCAACAGACTCTCAACCTTACACGAACATTCGACCGAACATTCGACCGGACTGCCAAACGCTGTCAGCTCGGTTCAATAGCACGTTCTCCAGTCCGAGGAATCGCATGTCCACTTGCAAAACAAATTTTATGCCAAAACCGATGTACCTTCTTTTGGTTTTCTGTCTTTTCGTCAATAGTCCTGCTTTTGCCGAAATATCCCAGGCCGATCGGGAGGCAACGTACAAACAGCTGGAAATTTTCTCCAATGTTCTGAGCATCCTCCAGGAAAACTACGTAGAAGAGATCGATACCAAAGCCGCACTCAACGGGGCCATCCGTGGACTTCTGTTTTCCCTTGATCCGCATTCTTCATACCTTCCCCCGGAAAGTTTCAAAGAACTTCAGGAGGAGACCAGGGGCTCATTTTCCGGGATAGGGATCGAGGTCACCATCAAAAACGATTTCCTGACCATAGTCAGCCCCATCGCCGACACGCCGGCCGACAAAGCGGGGCTCAAGGCGAACGACATTATCCTCGAAATTAATGGGGAAAAGACCAAAAACATGGATCCTTACGAGGCGATTGAAAAACTGCGGGGACCGGCCGGCAGCGAGGTGACGATTTCAATCCACCGTGAGGGCTGGGATGAATTAAAGAAAATGACGCTTAAAAGGGAGGATATCCCCATTATCTCGGTCAAGGCCGATTTTCTATCCCCCGGCGTTATCTATAGCCGGATCACAAAATTTCAGAGCCACACGGCCAATGAATTCAAAGCCAAAATACAGGCACTGAAAAGCAAACATCAGATAGACGGGCTGATTCTCGATCTCCGCAACAATCCCGGAGGCTTGCTGCATCAGGCGGTGAGTATCGCCGACATCTTTCTCGATAAGGGCAAGATAGTCTATACCAAAGGGCGACGAGCCGACCAGAACACCGTGTTTTCCGCCCATGCCAACACTGATCAGCGGCAATACCCCCTGGTGATTCTGGTCAACGAAGGGTCGGCAAGCGCCGCCGAGATCGTGGCCGGTGCAATCCAGGCCCATAAAAGGGGAATTATCGTCGGAACCCAAACCTTCGGCAAGGGATCGGTCCAGACAATCATCCCGCTGCCCGATGGCGCCGGTCTGCGGATGACCACTGCTACCTACTACACCCCGGATGATCGTTCCATTCAGGCGCTGGGGATAACCCCCGATGTTGAAGTGCCATTTGTTCCCTTTGTAACGCCGGAAAAATCCAAAGACAAAAAGAAGACCCTCAAGGAATCCGATCTCACCAACCATCTTCCGACAAAAGCTCCGGAAGAAGATGCGAACGAGGACAAAGAAGTAGACGAACTTGAACAGCGCCTGCAGCAGGACAACCAGTTGCGATCGGCTTTCAACATTATCAAAAGCCTCTATCTCTTTTCAGAATTCAACAAAGCCGATCGTCAATAAGGCCGGAATGGACCAAGGGATATCTAAAACCCCAGTTCCTTGAGAAAACGCTTGTCCTGCGACCAGTTTTTGTGAACCTTGACCCAGAGTTTCAGGAGCACCTTTTCGCCGAGAAGGTGCTCGATGTCTTTTCTGGCGGCTGTCCCGATGCTTTTCAGCTTCTCTCCCCCCTTGCCGATCACTATCCCTTTCTGGGAATTTCTTTCGACGACGATGGCGGCATGAAGAGTAACCAGTTTTTTGCTCTCATCCTCCTTGAAGGATTCGATGAGTACAGCGGTGGAATATGGTATTTCCTGCCCGGTCAGGAGAAAGACTTTTTCCCTGATGATTTCGCCGCAGAGAAACCGTTCGGTGGCATCGGTGGGAATATCCTCCGGGAAGAGTCTCGGCCCGATCGGCAGCCATGTCAATATTTCGTTCTTCAGGCTCTCGACTCCGTCCCCACTGAGGGCTGACACTGGAATCACAGCCTTGAACGGATACAAACCGGCGTATGAAGCGATCATTGGCAGCATCAATTTTCGATCTATCTGATCGATTTTATTCAGAACCATGATGGCTGGACTATTTATTTGCTGGAAATAGGCCATCAACTCCGCTCTCTTTTCCTCTTTCATTTTTTCAGGTAGCGGCAAAGAGACATCGACCAAGAAGAGAACCACGTCCACGTCGGCCAGGCTCTCCATCGCTATCTTTACCATCTCGGTATTTAACGATTCGCGAGACGTATGAAGGCCGGGAGTATCGAGAAAAACGATTTGATACTCCGGGTCGTTGACGATACCGGCAATTCGATTGC
>CAYTVF010000015.1:0-39133 GCA_964441345.1 uncultured Desulfopila sp.
ACTGTAAGGATGAGTTCGTATTCATAGTAGCCGTGTTCCTCGCTTTTGGGGCGAATTCCAGCCTCTTCCACGATCAGGCCGTGGAGATAGAAGAGATAACGGGTGGTGCTGTCGGGATTGGCTGGTACATGTTGAAGGATATTGGCCTGTAATGTTTGCATCTGCTTCTCCTGTTCGAAAAGGTTCTTACCTGCGTATATGTAAAGCTGAGGTGATGTTTCTCAGATCAAGATGACCGAGCCGATCGAGCGGGATAATCGTCCCTTTATCTGATATTCCATACAGATTTTGAAACTGCTGAGTAAACTCATCGGCAAATAAGACGCCTGGCCTCGGCGACAAAGGAGGCCAGGCGGTTACGGGTTTGTTTATCAAAGGCCATGGCGCGGTACCAGTGCATAAAAAAGGCTGTTGGAGGGTTTGAGCATTATCCTTTCCTTGGATGCGATTCCAGCCAGGCTCGGCCTCGTTCGGTCAGGCGATACTTCTGTTTACTGCTGCGGGGTTTATCAGGAATGGTCATTTCAATGAACCCGGAGTCAATGGCCGGCAGCAGATAGGCTATCCGGAAATAATCCTCGTGTTTCAAGCGTAATGCCTGTTGCATTTCGGTCCGCTTCATCTCCCCCGACATGACCAGCAGGAGGCGGGACACTTCCCCGGCAACTTCCCCGGTGACTTCCCCGGTGACTTCCCCGGTGGCCTGGCCAGGAGTCTGCTCCATCTCTTTGCCTTTGCGCCAGATAGTCAGGATAAAACATCCCATATCCAGCCGGAATTCGGGCGGGCGCAGGCCGGCAGCACGGCATTGTTCGGTCATTTCCAGGGTGCCGGAGCCAACTTTCTCGATGTACTGTGCCAGAAACAGCGGCTCGGCAATGAGTGGATTGGCGGGGATGGAAGGATGGGGCCGGGTCAGGCTCTCCAGGCTCAACGGTGGACGCAACTCGCCGGGATTCCACACCTCAAGTCGGTCAGCAAAGAGCATCACCTGCACACTGGCATTACTGGTGTAATCACGGTGGGCAATGGCGTTGACGAGGGCCTCGGCCACAACCGGTTGGGGAATTTCATACTCTACCGGGGCCTGAGGTCCGTGCTCACGCGACCCGACTGAACAGTCGATCTTCGACATGACAAAGTCCACCGCCTGATCGGCCAGGTCAAAGACCGTCCCTTTGTAGATATGATAGGAAGGGATCGGTTTACGAACCTGGGTACCATGGAAATGGGCACACTTCACCTCCGAGGTAATCAGAAAGCGCTGGGGGGCCTTGCCGAACAGGAGAACGGCGGCATGGGAAGGCTCTCCTTCATCCAGCAGGTTCAGGTGGGTGAGAAGGTCGGTCGGCGCCGTTGTTGCCGGCAAAGCGAAGTTGCGTGCCCGCCGGGCCCTGTCGAGAAACCAGTTCATCTTCTCGGTCGAGAGGTCCAGGGAGGTGGCGCGGGGACATCTGGCAGCATCGAAGGGCAGCGTCCGGATGTCGCCGCCACGTTCCAGGAAGCCAACCAAGCTGGCATAGATGGCAGTAGTCAACTCAGGGGTGGTGCTGAAACGGCGGCGGACAACCTGGTCGCCGGCCTTGCGCACCAGGGCCTGCATTTTTGGGTGCCGTGCCGTGTCATCACTGTCCTTGACGAAAATCAACCGTTCCTTGCCGACGGCAGTCGCCCGGTCGAACTCACGTTCGGTGGGTGAAAGGCCGTCAGCGTCTTCATATCCGTAGACATCGCCAAAAAGGCTGACGCAGAGAGTGCAGCGGTCGACTTCACGGAGATAAACTTCATCGGCGCGGCGACCGGAAGCAGGTAAGGCCTCAAAGAGAAAGACCTCGAAAAAACGGCGCAGAAGCGGGTCGTTTTCAACGAACTCCTTTACCGCTCGGCGCTCGGCAGCAAACTCCTTTTGTACACTGCTGAGAAAGTCCATTGCAGCGTCCCGTGAGGCGATCCTTTTCCACGATTCAGTCCAATCGATTTTTTCGTACGCATGCTCAAGATGGTCTTCCATTGCCGGCGGCAAACGAAAAAGATGATAGTTTCCGATTCGGCCCAAAGCCTTATCGTGAATAGTGCAGGCGGCCTCGACAGTAGATCTCAGTGCCGCCATGTGAACGGTGCGGGGAAAGGTAGTTTGCAGGAAACGCAAGCCGGTGGCATCAAGAAAACTGCAGTCCCACCAACCAGACTGCTTGACTTGGCCAAGGTAGGCGACGACCAGACGGATCTGAGCGAATCGATAAGGTATAGTTGATTGTTTTGTCATGATAAATATTCGGTGGTCTGGGACTGAAATACTCAATTGAATGTTGCTAGATAGCTGATTAACCCACCGAATTCAATTATTTTTACTCTTAGTGCATGGTTTTCTCAACAGCCCATACAAACTCTTCTCACGTTGCAATAGTCGAGCCGCTGCGTTCTCTTGTCATTTTAACACCACCAACTGATATTCCAAGATCGATTGACGCGACAATGCCGCATTGATTTTTTATACAACATGGTTTCCTTTTCGATAAGAAAAATGCTGTTACTGCCGCGATTAAGAATTTCAGGTATGGATTCCGGACCCGTTCAATATGCCAAGCAAAAAACCGACCCTTTTTTCCGGGATGATGCTGTTCGGTTTCGTTTCATATGGATTTCTTTCGCACGAGTATGTTAGACTTAAAACCGAAATCTCCAATTCACTCTGAACCAATACATTTATGCAGTGAAGATGGCTACTTGCCTCTCCTCGCTCTCCACTGACAGGACAAAATGTGTTGATTGCAGCATTCCAGATGGAGAACTGACAATGGAAAACAACGTGGAAGACAAACAAAAAAATGAGACTGCACATGAACGTACCGATGCAGTCAGAAATGTCCACCCAAAGGTTAAATTCGAGGTCTTCGGCGAGGAGATGATCGAGAAGGATGTCAAATCCAGCGGCAACAGTGGGAGAGTGTATCTTCCGCCCGACTGGGTGGGACATCGTGTCAAAATCATCAGAATAGATTGATTAGCCGGGGAATAGAATGGATTCAGTTGGAAAGGAAATGTCTTTTAGAAGATGGCGTACTGAGGATTCCGAAGAAATCAGCGAAATCTACAGGCTTATCATTAATCAGGATGTAACCGCCGATTTCCAAAAGAGGGTTCTTGATCGTACTCAGGAAGCCGAGAATGAGGCTCATTTTGTGGCCGAGCTTGATGGTAAAATCGTTGGTTTTATAATCAGCTACATACTTCCCTTCGGATTCGGCGCAGAGGATTGCGCCTACATCGCCACAATGGGTGTTCACCCCAAATATATGGGGCAAGGCATTGGCGCGGGGATGACCAAGGAGCTCTTTATGTTTTTCAAAGATAAAGGCGTCTCCCGCGTGTATACCTCCGTTCGCTGGGACTCGACCGATCTTTTATCCTTTTTTAAGACCATGGGATTCGACCGGAGCGAATACATCAACCTGAAGAAGGATTTGGACCCACTCATTGAAATGGGCGGATGAGCCGAAGACCGCATCGGCCCGCCCCTCATCCTCTCGACCCATTCCTTACATCTCTCCATCCAGGCCTGATCGTTCTGCCCTGTGCTGTACGTCAATATAACCACCTGGTATTACTTGCCATATCCTGACACTCCATGGCCGCCGCGCGGCCTTGCGTTCGCTGCGCCATTGTCGCCAATACTCTTCTCCGACCTGCGCCGCCCCCTTCCGGTCCGGAGCTAAAAATAATAATCTCCCACGCCTTTTCCTTGACAAGGCCTTTCACATTCAATTATATAGTAGCTATATCATAGCTGCATTATGATCGTTTTGAAGCTGCATTCGCGAGGGATCAGCGACAAACCGAGAAAATGAGTACGGGCAAAGAAGCAAAGTGAATTGGGCGCAGGGCTGTAGCCAACGTCATTAACTTGAGCTCGGGGGAAAGGGGAAAAATGGAGATAAAGGAAATAAGTATAGACAAGGTATTCGAAAGCAGCCGATTTTCGTCCTACCAGTATCTGATCTGCATCCTCTGCTTCCTGGTCACTTTTTTCGACGGATTGGACTTGACAGTTGTCGGCGTGGCCTTGCCCAAAATTGCCGATTCGCTCCATTCCAAACCCAGTGAACTCGGCCTGGCACTCAGTGCTGGACAGTTTGGTCCCTTGATCGGGGCAATCGTCCTGGGGTCGCTGGCAGACCGCTGGGGGAGAAAATGGATGTTATTCATCTCCGCCATGATCTTTGGGGTATTCACCCTGATGACGGCATTTATAACCAGTGTCGAACAGCTGGCCCTTTACCGCTTTCTTGCGGGAATCGGATTGGGAGGGGCTGTCCCGAATGCCCTTACCTTCGGCTCCGAATACGCGCCAAAGCATGCGCGGGCTTCCGTCGTTGCCACCATGTTTGCGGGAATGCCGGCAGGAGCCATGACAGGCGGACTTTTGGCTGCATATATTATCCCCCATTTCGGCTGGCCGTCGCTGTTTATCCTCGGTGGCTGTGCTCCCCTCTTTGTTGGGATTATCGTTGCCCTGGTCCTGCCCGAGTCGCTGGAATTTCTCGTTCGGCGCAACAGAAAACAGGACGATAAAAGGATTCGCCGGATCATCGCCAAAATCTCGCCTGGCATGGCAAGTGATGAAGGGCTGAAATTCGTCTCCTCGGCGAAAAAGGTCCCCGGAGTACCCGTCAAACGTCTCTTCACCGAAGGCCGTGCCCTGACGACGATTTTGCTGTGGGTGGTCTGTACCGCGGCGCTCTATCTCCTGTGGATTTTGAATACCTGGTCCCCTACTCTCCTGCGTAATAGCGGTGCAACTGTCCAACAGTACAGCCTGGCGTATGCTTTCCTCTGTTTCGGTGCCGTAATTTCCTCCATTTTCATCGGCAGGTCAATGGACAGGTTTAGCCCTTTCCGAGTGCTACAGATTGGCTTTATCCTGGCGTCGATAAGCCTTGTAGTATTCGGCATAGGTGCGAGCAGCGGTTCATTTACCGTCATCGCCCTCCTCTCCGTCATCTGCGGGATTTGCATAAATGGCAGCCAGACCGGTACCTTGGCCATTGCCACACTCTCCTATCCTTCGGACATCAGAGCTACCGGACTCGGGTGGGCATACGCGGTTGCCAAAATCGGCGCCATGCTTGCCCCGCTGGCGGGAGGTTTTCTGCTTAGCCGGAACTGGAGCGTCAGTCAACTCTGCAGCGTCAATGCCCTGGTCGGCCTGTTCACCGCCGGGGTTTTGGTTATTCTGCAAAAACAACAAGCTGTCCAGGCCTTGCACGTCAGGGAAACCGCGGTGGTCACCGGCCGGATAGAAACCGATTTTTCAAGCTGATAAAGCTGAGCGAGATCGATCAGCAAACGGAAATGGAGAAGACAATGGTGTTTACCCGTGAAATTTATTGGAATGTCGGCCATGGGCCATGGACTCTTATCCCCATGTACCTTCTGACCATAGCCGCCATTGCGGTCCTGGTAATGGCTTTCCGGAAACGTCTGCGGATATACCAGCAAGGCCGGCCCTTGCCGCGGACCGATCAGCCCGGAAGACGTTTCAGAACCATGTTCGCCAACGTTTTCCTGCAGAAAAAAGTTGCCAGGGTGAAAATCCCCGGCCTCTTCCATGCCCTCTTTTTCTGGAGTTTCCTGCTCTTGCTCATCGGCACGGCCCTGATTGTCATCCAGGCCGATTTCACCGATCTGCTGTTTGACCAGCGATTTTTAACCGGCACTTTTTATCTGGTGTTCTCGCTGGTCCTTGATCTGGCGGGACTTGTCGCCCTCGTCATGCTCGGCATCCTTTTTATACGCCGCTATTTTTTCCCCCCGGAGGGGCTGGAAACCAAACGGGACGATGCCATTATGCACAGTCTCATGATGGCCATTCTCGTCACCGGTTTCGTGATTGAAGGGAGCCGGATGGCTGTCACCGAACTGGGCGCACCCATCGCCTCCTGGTCGCCTGTCGGTCTTATAATGGCCCAGGCAATTTCAGGGTTGGGTGAGGAGAGCCTGCGCATGCTCCACCAATCGACCTGGTGGTTTCACCTTCTCCTGGTTATGGGTTTTTTCATCCTGATTCCCACCACTAAATTTCGTCACATCCTGACCACCAGCGCCAACTCCTTCTTCGCCGACCGCGGCCCTAAAGGAAAACTGCATACTCTTGACCTTGAAAACGAAGATACCGAGACCTTTGGGGCAATCACCATAAGAGACATGACCTGGAAGGATATTTTCGATGCGGATGCCTGCACCCTGTGTAAACGGTGCCAGGACCGTTGCCCGGCCTATGCAACCGGCAAACCGTTGTCGCCGATGAAGGTCGTGGGTACGCTGGGCGATCTGGCCTTTCACCGTCCGGAAGCCAGTCTCATCGAGGCCATCGGCAAGGAAGCCCTGTGGGCCTGTACCACTTGCCGGGCCTGTCAGGAGATCTGCCCCGCCTCGATTGAACATGTATCGAAGATCGTCGAATTGCGGCGGAGCATGGTGCTGATGGAGGGTGAATTCCCGGGCGACGAAGTCATGACGGCGATGGAGCAGACCGAGGTCAACGGCAATCCGCTGGGGATCGGCTATGCATCCCGGGGCGACTGGGCGGCCGAACTTGGGGTGAAGAGTCTTGCAGACGATGCCGAGGCCGACATTCTTTATTTTGTCGGCTGTTATGCATCCTTTGATAAGCGCAATATCGCCGTAGCCAGGAGTTTCATCAAACTCTGCCAGGCCTCGGGGGTAAAAGTCGCGATTCTCGGCAGGCAAGAAAAATGCTGCGGTGAACCGATGCGGAAAATGGGTAACGAATACCTCTACCAGAGTCTTGCCGTGGAAAACATCGCATTGATCAACTCTTACGGGGTGAAGAAAATTGTCGCCACCTGTCCACACTGTTTTAATACCCTGGCTAAAGACTATCGCGACCTTGGTCTGACCACCCCGGTGGAACATTATACCGTGTTTCTTGAGGGTCTGCTGAAATCCGGCAAACTGCGGATCAAAACAGGGGATCTCTCCTGCACCTACCATGACTCATGCTATCTCGGTCGACACAACGATATCTACGATGCCCCGCGAGCCCTCATTGCGGCGGCGGGTGGCACTCTGACCGAGATGGGAAAAAGCAGGGATGCCTCGTTCTGCTGCAGTGCCGGCGGGGGCAGGATCCTGGCCGAAGAAAAAATCGGCGAACGGATGAATGTCAAGCGGGTGCAAATGGCGGCGGCGACCGGGGCGGAGGTGCTGGTGGCCAATTGCCCCTTCTGCCTGACCATGTTTGAAGACGGCGTCAAAGGCGTAGGTGTGGAAGATTCGCTCAAACCAAAAGATATCGCCGAAATCTTGGCGGAACGACTGGTATAACCGAAAAAACAGACAGCTCTTTATCGAAAGTAACTGGAGGAAAAGGATGAAAATTCTAGTTTGTATGAAGCAGGTTCCGGATATGGAATCGAAGTTCAAGATTGCGGCGAGCGGTACGTGGTACGACACAACCGATCTGGCCTGGCGGATGAACGAATATGATGAATACGCCGTTGAACAGGCCGTGCGGCTGCGGGAACAGGAAAAGGATGCCGACCTGACGGTGTTGTCGATAGGTTCCGACAAGGTCAAGGAGACGATGAAAAAAGCCCTGGCCATGGGCTGCGACCGCGCGGTGCATATCACCGACGACCAGGCCTGCACCAAGGAACCCTATCAGATAGCCGGAATCATCGCCGAATATGCGAAAACAAAAAATTTCGACATGATCTTTACCGGCATGCAATCGCAGGACCGCGGCAGCGCGCAGGTTGGCATTCTCGTTGCCGAAATGCTCGACCGGCCGTCCATTTCGACCATTGTTGATTTTACCTACGACAACGGCAAAGTGGAGGCCAAGCGTGAACTTGAAGGTGGAGTCAAGGCGTGCGTTTCGGTCCAGGCCCCAGCCTTGGTTACCTGTCAGCTGGGATTGAACACCCCGCGTTATCCGACGCTGCCAAACATCATGAAAGCGAAAAAGAAAGAGCTGCTTTCCATTCCGGTGGACGACCTGCTGAAAGTTGATCCCCGCCTGGCAACCGAAAAAATATATCTTCCGGAAAAGAAAGGTGGCGGGATGATTCTGGAAGGTGAGGAAAATGCACTGGCGGACAGGTTGATTGCAATTCTCAAAGAAAAAACCACGGTTTTAAAGTAGGAGGAAACCATGAAGATACTGCTTGTGGCGGAATACAGGGATGGAAAGATTCTCGGCAGCAACAATGACTTAGTTGGTTTTGCCGAAAAAATGGGGGCGGAGAGCGTCATGGTGCTGGTAGGCGAGGAAGCTGTGCTGCCGCCATATAACGGCAAAATCTATCTTGCCGACGTAGCGGTTTGCGGCGAGTTCAATCCGGATGTGCATAAACGCGTGATACTTGATGTGGTGGCCAAAGAACAGCCCGACATGATCGCCTTCAGCCATTCTTCGTATGGCTGGGATCTGGCCCCTCGTGTGGCATTTGCCTTGAAAACGGCACAGGTTTCGGAAGTCATGGCCGTGGTTGACGGCAAACTGGTAGTTCCGGTCTGTAACGCTAAATTACGCCGCAATATAGCGTGCTCGACCAAGCAAATTGTCGTCACCCTGCAGGCCGGCGCCTTCAGTCCGGCGGTGCCGCAAACCGGCACGCCGCACCTTGAGAAAATCGAGGCCACCTGCGTCGGACGCCTGGTTTTTTCCGGCTACGAAGCGGCTAAAAAGGGTGGCGTGGATCTGACCAAGGCAGAAATCATCGTCAGTGGCGGACGCGGGATCGGCAAAAAAGAGAATGTAGCGGTTATTGCCGGACTGGCCAAGGCATTACGCGGCCAATACGGAGCATCGCGGCCCGTAGTCGATTCCGAATGGGTGGAGCATGATCGCCAGGTCGGCACCACGGGGCAGACGGTCGCCCCGAAGCTCTACGTTGCCTGCGGCATTTCCGGCGCTATTCAGCATCTCGCCGGGATGAAGAAGTCCGAATTTGTGGTGGCGATCAACACCGACCGCGATGCACCGATCGGCGAAGTCGCCGATGTTCTGGTAGTCGCCGACCTGCTCCAGTTTGTACCGGTGCTCACCGGAAAAATCGAGGCGCTTCAGCTGACTTAACATGATGTTCTTCTTTTGTGCCGGAGCGGATAGCCACGGAAAAGCTATTGACTTAGCTGCCGCAAGAAGCTACAAATCAGCTATGCCTGTGCAGAGATCACCACCGGCCTGTCGGTCGCCGGAGTCCTCACGTACCGCTCAGTGAAATTCTTTTTCTGATTGCAAACCATGTTGCCCCAAAGGGTTATCCTTGCAGGGAGGTCGGATGAAAAAGATATGCACTCTCAAAACCATGTTGGCGCGAAGCCTTGAATTCCACCGGGACAATCCCGCCATTGTCGAAGGCACGAGATGCATCACTTTCAGGGAGCTGGCAGACCGCACCCGGAGGATGGGCAATGGCTTGCTGGATCTGGGGCTTCGCAAAGGTGAGCGAGTGGCGATTCTCGGCAGCAACAGCCTGGAAAATGGTGAGTCGTACCTTGCCGTGCCCAATGCCGGGCTGGTTCTGGTCATGCTCAACTACCGGCTTACTCCCCATGAAATCCAGGCCGTTCTCTCCGATTCACAGCCCGCGGTTCTTATGGTGCACGATGAATTTGTCGGCCATGTCGGACAGATCGTCAACAAGCTGAGTTCCGTCCGACATCTCATCCACATCGGCGATAAGACAGAGACTCCCCGGGGATGGCTCCATTATGAAACGCTGATCGAAAACTCAAATCCTGGCGAACCCGAGGTGGAAATCACCGAGGACGATCTGGCCGCATTGATGTATACCAGCGGAACCACCGGAACACCGAAGGGTTGCATGGTTACCCACCGCAATTTCTATCACGTCGGCAGAAGCATGGCGTTCGAGATGGGAATAGGCCTCGATAACGTTGGCATCATTCCCGCACCCCTGTTTCATGCTTCAGGCCTCGTTGTCCTGATGAACGGCATGTACAGCGGTACCGCCTCGATTATCATGCCACGCTGGAATGTCGAGGAATTCATGGGGCTTGTAGAAAAACATACAGTCACTACCGGGGTGCTGGCCACCCCCATGCTGATGTTTTTCGTCGATCATCCGATGCATGACAGATACGACCTCCGCAGTCTGCAAAGGCTTATTTTTGCCGGTGCCCCCGTCACTCCCGTCGTCTTCAAAAAGGCTATAGAAAAGTTTGGCAATATCTTTATCCATGGCTTCGGCACGACGGAAACGGTGGGCTCGGTAAGTATCCTGAGAACGGCGGATGTCGAACAGGCACTCAGCGAGGGCAGACCGGAGATCCTTGGGTCTTGTGGAAGATCATATATGGATACTCAGGCCGAAGTGGTCGACGAAAGCGGCAGACAAGTTTCGCCCGGCATCATCGGCGAGATCCGGGTGAGAGGCTTGGGCATGACTCTCGGTTATTGGCACAAGGAAGAAGAGACGAGACACTCCTTCAGAAATGGCTGGTACTATACGGAAGACCTGGGCCGGGTCGACGACCAGGGGTTCATCTACATCGTCGGCAGGAAGAAGGATATGATCATCACTGGCGGAGAAAATGTGTTTCCGGCCGAGGTCGAGAATGTACTGTATCAGCACCCCGCGGTCGACCAGGCGGCCGTGATCGGTATTGAAGATCCGATATGGGGCGAAGCGGTCACCGCCTTCGTGGTAAAAAAAGCAGGCGCCGAGGTGAGCGAGAATGATCTGCGATCCTTCTGCCGAAATGAAATCGCCGGATACAAGGTTCCAAAGAAAGTAATATTCATCGCCGACCTTCCCTTAAGCGCCAGCGGCAAGCTCTTGAAAAGTACCCTTAAAAAGCGGTTTTCCTCGACACCGTTCGGGTCGGCATAGGCCGCTGTAAACTTGCACGTGTGAACAGAGAAACTTTTACACGCATTCTCATAAAAATGAAATCCGGTCCCGCTTTTATTGCCGACCTTGCTGAGCCGCACGCAGATTACTTATTCAAACTTTTTCTTTTTCCGCGTCTTCTTGGCTGGGTTTACAGCCGCTGCATCTATCGTTGAAGGGCCGACCACCGTTGAAGGAATAAGCCCAACTCGCTGGACACCTATCATTGCTCCCGGAACGATTGCATCGGGAAACGGGCCAACCGCACCTATGCCTATTTGAAATTCAATCGAAAGATCAAACATCCCTTCATGGATGTCATAACTATGAGGTTCTCATGAGCACGTATTGAGGCTCGCGAACCTGACCAACCCCGCCATGCAATCTCCCAACTTGCTTGCCTGAACTTATGGTCGTTGAACTGGGAGAACCAGCCGGAAACCGAGGTAGTAGTTAGCGATATCAGGTGAAATCCAGTTGCGAAGGGCCGCCCGCAAGCGATCGGGGTCATCGTTATAACTGCCGCCGCGAAATACGCGGAACGATCCCGTCGACGGTCCTTCAGGATTTTTCCTGGGGCTACTACCATAATAGCCGCTGTCAAACCAGTCCCCGCACCATTCACAAACGTTTCCGGACATATCGTGGAGGCCAAAACCGTTTGCCTGCTTCTGACCAACCGGGTGGGTGCTGATGCTGCTTTTATCCCTGTACCAGCTAATCGCAACGATATCGTTGCCACCAGAGTATTTTTCGCTTTTGCCCCCGGACCTTGCCGCATACTCCCACTCCGCCTCCGTCGGTAACCGGTACTTGCCGCCATCTTTATCGTTCAACAAATGAATAAAGCTCTGGGCATCGTTCCAACTTACTTTTTCCACAGGATAATTGTCTCCCTTGTTGTATTTTGATGGATTATTGCCGCTGATGGTCCGGTATTGGCTTTGCGTCACCTCATATTTGCCCATATAAAAACCATCTACGCAGACATCATGCACCGGTTTTTCATTTGACTGGCCATCGCCGAAGGTATCACCCATCTGAAAACAGCCGCCTGGTACTAAAACAAACTCCATGCCCGTAGTCGGATCAGTAAAGCTCTTACTGATTTTGGGGGAGAGGTTTGCGAAGAAGTCAGGGTCAGGTTTCTTGCTTTCAGCCACAATCCGCTTCTTTTCTGCTTCAATCGTGGCCGTCTCTTTGTCCTTCTTCAAGGTTTCAATTTCGGCGATAAGTCGTTCTTTTTCCAATTCCACTTTGCGTTGTTCTTCCGCTATCGCAACCTGGCGCTGTTTTTCTGCTTCATCGGCTTTCTGTTTTTCTTCGGCAAGTTTCTTCTGTTCGGCCTCAAAGATTTTCTTTTCGTCAGCTAGTCGGAGAGTCGCTTCCAACTCAATTTTCTTTGCTATTTCCGCGGCTTTGATTTTCTCTTCAGAAACTCTATGAAGCTCCGCTTCTTCCCCCTTCTTTTTCTTCTCCTCGGCGAGTTTTCTCGCATCATCTTCGGCTTTCTTCGCTACAGCCGAAGTTGGTTTACCGACCAATTTCGCCGCCACATCTCGCACCGCATTAATTAGGGCATCATCGTCGCATTTGCAATCGTAGCTCACCCGATTTGTAACACCCGCTCCCTCACCCTTGGTATCAAGCATTCGGAGGCTTATCGTATAGGTCGAACCGATCTTAGAGATATCCCCGGCCACCATGAATCTGGTGCCAATCGCTCGACCGAAATCGACAAGGCACTGACCACCACCATCGTCGCAGCCCATTGCCTGCATGAGCTGCTCCCGGCTCGCTACAGCCTGGATATCTCCCTTGCTCATCACCTGGTATTCACCATAACTGTGCAATTTATCGCGAACTATCACAGACAGCGCCTCGGCAACGCTCTTCTCGACGCCATGTTTCACCTCAAGATCGAGCACTGCCAAAGGCTCTTTGGGTTTTTTATCAGCAGCTTGAACCCAATTACTTTGCGAGACCCCAAATGACATCATCAGGAAAAACATCAGGACGAATATTTGGACTTTTTGGTTCATGCCACCCTCATATTTCTCTCGTATGATACAAAAACACAACACCTCATGCTCATAATGATAGGTATCATTACCATATTCAAGAGATGATGCAACAAATTGCAAAAGGATTGAAGACAGGTCAGTTTTTTGATTGTTCACCCTAATACTAGCTCAAGATGAATGGGAAGATAAACACTGCCGATAGGCTTCAGGTTTGAGCCACCTCGTAGAGGATGCAACCGGAGTTGTCCAGGCTCTCTGATCTGCATAAGATAGCAGACCAGCCCGGTATCGAGGAAATGAAGCTTGGGTGCCTTCACTATCTGCTTGCGGATGTTGATATTAGTCATAGATTCTCGGGTGATACAATTCATGCAATCAGCATTCATGCGCGAGTTGCGGCTCCAAGGGCGAACCGGTAAAGAGATTGCTTCCAACAATGGAAGTTTGAGGGCGGGGGATGCCGGGACTGCCGTAATTTGGCGGAGTAATCTCCAAAAGTAATGACTTCCGGGCAGCTACCAGTCTATGACTTGCAAATAGGCTGCCAGCACCGGCAGATCTGCTTCGGACCAATCAAGCGTATGGAGTTTGTCCGGCGGCAGCCAGACAACAGCAGCATGCTCGTTACGCTTCAAGACCCCATCTTCAATCGAACAGATAAACGGATAGAGAGTTACCGTCAGTGAAGGATAGTTATGGGTTGCCGGCTGCAGAGCATGCAAAACGGCAATTTTTACATCCAGCTCTTCGAAAATCTCACGGCGCAGACAGTCTTCAGGGTTCTCACCTGAACGGATCTTGCCACCCGGAAATTCCCACTTCAACGGCAAACTCATGGCCTCGCTCCGCTGCGCGGCAAGAACAGATCCGTCACGCTCAATGATGGCGCAGGTAACATGAATATGTTTTCCTCTCTGTTTAACCATTTCCCACCTGGGTGTACTGCTGCGTTCGTGGTCCTTCAAAAAAATAGTTATCCGGAAAGATTTGCAGCCTGTGGTAAATCCTGTTCATGCTTTTTTCTCTCCATAGCATCTTCGATCAACTTGCGCTCTTTTTCGATTTCCACGATCAACTCTTGCTCACTGGGCAGGAATTGCAGATATTTCGAGGCGAAAATCCGTTGGCCTTCGCTCAGCACAGAATATTTTGCCACCGCCTCGCCCTTGTCAGAGCAGAGAATCAAACCAATGGTCGGGTTGTCTCCCGGTACCTTGAAGCGGTCCTCAAACAACCGTACATATCCGTCCATCTGGCCGACATCGCGGTGAGTCAGCTTGCCAATCTTCAGGTCGATCAGCAAAAAACACTTGAGCATGAAGTTGTAGAACACCAGATCCACGTAAAAGTCGTCATCGTCAAAGGGTATGTGCTTCTGGCGGGCGACGAATGAAAAGCCTTTGCCGAGTTCCAGCAAAAAAGCCTGAAGGTTGTTGATTATGGCTTGCTCCAAGGCGCTTTCATGAAGCTCCTTGGAATCCGGCAGTCCGAGAAATTCGAGAACATAAGGAGATTTCAGAATGTGCTCGGCAGGGACCGCCTCGCCTTGCAGCCGTTCCCGTGTGGCAGGGAGCAGACCGGCTTTACTGCGGTGGGCTATGATGCGCTGGTAATAGGAAGAATGGATCTGCCGCTCAAGCTGGGACTTGCTCCAACCACATTCAATCGACTCCTGTTCGTAGAATGAGCGGGCTTCATCATTTTTAACCCGCATCAGGGCGCGGTAGTGCGACCAGGAGAGTTGTGGAGAAAAACATTGTGGGAATTCGCTACCTGTTGGGTAACCAATTTTTGTGATGGCGATTTCCTTCCCGGTTTGACAACGCTTTGAACTGCCTTCGGATTCGCTACCCGACGGGTAGCGAATTCCATCGGGCTGATCCGGATAAATCAGATAGAACTGTCTGAGGTTCTTTAAATTAGCGATGGAAAAACCGGTTCCATACCGGTGAGTCATTTTTTTGGAAAGCTGCTCCAACACCTGCTTGCCATACTCCGCCCGCTCCTCGCCGCCCTGGATTTCTTGAACGAGCTCTCGGCCGATCAACCAGTAGGCCAGCACCATATTGGCATTGATTGACCGAACGGACGACATTACCTCGCGCCTGTTCGAGAATTGAGGCAACCCGGGCAAACAAGTCGCCGGAGGCGGGCGGGGTAATTTCATACCGCACGGTTTCGTTCATCCCTTTCCCCTCTTCTTTTCATCATCGCCAACCGTTTGCCAATTTTCCGGATGCAGATTCGAGCCAGGGGCGTTCGCAGCCCTATCATTGTTCTTTTTATGTTATTCCCCACACTTGTCAATCAATCCCCCTTCGCTGTAGGTCAAAAATGGCACCTGCCAAAGGAGATCGCAGGTTATAGGTCAATCGCCTTTGTGTCAAGAATTGGGTTCGAAAAGAATCGGAGAAATTCACATAGCTTTAATCCGTTCAGTTACGCCATCTCATTTTTCTTCTTGACTATAATATAGCTACATTGTAACTTCTGCTATATTATAGCTACAAAGTGATCACAAAAGGACGAACGGCTCAGTTCTCCACATTCGGAGACGATAGAAAAGCAAACATGAATAGAGGAGAGGATTCACATGGAAAGATGGCAAAGTATCAAGCGAGTTCCTGCACCAGCTTTAGTTCCTGCTTACGGCGGCTTGTCGGGGATGAGAGTGTTGATGACCGGCAGCGTGGTAGCGGCACCCTTTGCCGCCAGCATTATGGCGGAGCATGGCGCTGAAGTCATTCATGTGGAGCGGCCGCGGATCGGCGATGCGTTTCGGGGCCAGGCACCGGTGATAACCAACGGCGATGGCGGCGATACTCCCTTTATGCTGGCCGGCCCGGAAGTTCCCGCCGACCGGAAGGTGAGTACCGGCTGGATCCAGGAAGGCCGCAATAAATTGAGCCTGACCCTGGAACTGAACCTGAAGATTCCGGAGTCGAAAGATATTTTTCTTTCTCTCATCAAGAACTGCGATGTCTGGCTGGAGAACATGGTCTGGATAGAGAAACTGGGCATTACCGAAGGGATGCTGTTTGAAGTCAACCCCAAGCTGATTATCGCCCATATCAGCGGTTTCGGCCGACCCCAGTTCGGCGGCGTCCCCGAAGAATGCGACCGGCCCTCCTACGACGCCATCGGCCAGGCCGAAGGCGGCTGGATGCATCTCAACGGCTATGCGGACCGCCCGCCATCTCTCGGGGCCATGTTCGTCAACGACTACGTCAGCGCCATGTTTGCCGTGAGCGGGATTCTGGTCGCCTACATCAACGCCCAGCAGACCGGACAGGGACAGGCTGTGGATGTGTCCCAGTCCGAATGCATGAGCAAGTGCCTGGGCGATACCTTCGTCAATTACTATAGCCTGGGCATGGTCAAAGGAAGGGCCGGCAACAAGATCCCCATCTTCCAACCGGCCAATCTCTTCAAAACCAAGGACGCCTATCTGTTCATCGGTGCTTACGGCAACGCCGTTTACACCCGGGCCCTCAAAGCCATGGGCATCGACACCGACAAATATACCCATGAACTGGCCGGTGCGTCACGTGAGGCGGTAAACTCCGAACTCGGTCAGGAGGTGAACAGTCTTATCGAGAAATGGATGGCGGAACGGACCTCGGAAGAGGCCGCCAATCATCTCAAGAGCCTGAAAGTGCCCTGCGGTATTCCAAGAACCGCCGAAGACCTGGCCAACAGCGAACATTATCAGAAGAGGGGCAACTGGATCCAGTACGAGGATCAAACCCTCGGCAAAACCGTTACCGGTTTTGGCTTCGCCCCGAAAATGAGCAGGACCAAGCAGCAGGTCTGGCGGGGAGGCCCCCGGCTCGGCCAGGACACCGATGCAATTCTCAGCAAAATCATCGGTTACAGCGAGAGTGAAATTGCCGGCCTGAAAGGCAAAGGCATCATCGACTGATATACGACACCGTAAATTTTCACTGAATTTTTAAAATTATTAAGGGAAGGAAGAGCAATGGCTAGAAAAATCGAAACTGTTGGAATCATTGGCTTCAACGTCATGGGCGCGGCCATCGGACTGAATGCCGCAACAGCCGGCTACCGCGTCATTTACAAGGAGCTGAACGACGACCTGGTTGCCGCAATGTATGATCGCTGGGTGCTGGATGCCCTGACTAAAAGGGTCGCCAAGGGCAAGATGTCCCAGCAAGACATGGATCAGGTGGCCGGCAGGATCTCGGGTACCGCCAACTATAAGGATTTGGCAAACTGCGATCTGATCATCGAGGCGGCGGTGGAAAAGATGGATCTGAAAATCCAGATCTTCAAGGATCTCGACAAAGTATGCCGCCCGGATACCATCCTGGCCAGCAATACCTCGACCTTTCTTATCGAGAAATTGATGGCCGCCGTCTCCAATCCCTCCAGGACCGCCGGTTTGCACTACTTTTTCCCCGCCAATATCAACCGGTTGGTCGAGGTAATCCGCCAGAAACAGACCAGCGACGAGACCTTCGCCACACTCATGGGTTTTGCCGAAAGAAACCGGAAAGTGCCCATCGCCGTCAATGATTTTCCCGGTTTTGCCATCAACCCGGTTTTTATCTCCAGTTACATGGTGCTCAACTCGTTCTATGGCGATAGTTGCAATGCCGCGACCCTCGATCATATCTCCAAACTGGCTCTCGGGGTGCGTTACGGCATTATGTGGGTGCTGAACGGCTCGGGTCTCGGCACCGCCTATCATGCCGCCGTGTCGATGAACGATTATCTCGCCGGCACCGATGTCGGTTATCCACCGGTACCGGCGCAATTGAAGACCCAGTTCGAACTGGGTGAACCCTGGAACCTCGAGGATGGCCCGGTGACCGGCGATGCCGCGTTGATAAATCTTGTCAGGGAACGGCTGCTGGGATCGGTCTTCGCCATCTCCACCCATCTTATCGAAAAGGGCGTTGTTTCCATAAAAGATCTGGAACTGGGCATCAGCACCTCGCTTGCCTGGCCGAAAGGTCCCTTCGGGATGATGAACGAGATGGGCATGGCCGAGGCGGCAAGGCTGGTGAAGCAGACGGTCGAGAGCGGCACGTTCAAGATGCCCAAGACCTTCGCCAAAGGGGTCCCGGCTGCCTGGGCCCTGTAATAAAAAAGACCCCACATCATATCGAGGAAGCGATGAAAAAAATAACAAAAATCGGAGTGGTTGGAGCCGGCAATATGGGAGCCGGCATAGCCCAGAAACTGGCCATGGAAGGATTGCAGGTGGTCCTGGCCGACACCTCTAAGGGGTTGGTTAATCGTGGTTTAGATATTATTCGAACCCTGCTCGGGCAGGGAGTAGAAAAAAAGGTAATCACCCAGGAGCAGTTGGAAGCGACCATGAGCCGGGTTCATGGCAGCGCCGATCTGCAACATCTCGCCGACGCCGACATGGTCATCGAAGCGGTGTACGAAAATCTTGAGGTGAAGAAAGAACTCTTTCAAAAGCTCGATTCTCTCTGTGCCGAGCACACAATCCTCGCCACCAATACCTCGAGTTTCTACGTCAGTGACCTGGCGGCAGCAACCGCACGGCCGGATCGCTGTGTCGGCATGCACTACTTCTACCATCCGGCCAAAAACCGGCTGCTGGAGGTCATCCCGCACGAGACCACCAGCCAAGAGACGATCAGGCGTTCCCTGGCCGTGGGCCGTCTGCACGGCAAAACCACCATCCTGGTCAAAGACACTTCCGGCTTTTGCGTCAACCGGTTTTTTTCGCCGCTGCTGACCGAGGCCGTGCAGATTCTGGATGACGGTCTGGCGAATATTTCGACGATCGAGGAGGCGGCCAAGCGGGCCTTCAAGATCGGCATGGGGCCGTTCGAATTGATGAATGTCACGGGAATTGCCATCTCGGTGCACGCGTCGACCACCTTCGGCAAGGAGTTGGGGTCGCTCTACGGAACGCCGAAGTCGCTGCCCCTGCAGATGGCGTCCGGTCAGCTCTATGATCTGACCGGCGACTTGGACGAAGCCGTATTCGCCTTGATCGAGGATCGCCTCTATGGCGCATGCCTGGGTGCGGCGGCCGCGCTCGTCAGCGAAGGCGTCGCCTCCATTGAGGATACCGACCGCGGCGCCAAGGTGGGGTTGCGTTGGCGGCAAGGTCCCTTTGAGATTATGAACCGGATCGGCATCGACAAGTCGTATCGGCTGGTAGAAGCAATGACCAAGCGCTATAGCGATTTCCATATGCCGGAGATTCTCAAGCGCCAGCGCAAACTCGGCAAGCCCTTTGCTTTCAACTACGTTGACATGGATGTTCACGATGGCATCGCTTTCATAACCATCAATCGTCCGGAGGCGATGAATGCTCTCAACGAGGTGACCGTTGCTCAACTTGCCGACAAGGTTGCCAAGGCCGAGGCAGACCCGGCGATAAAAGCCATTGTGCTGCAGGGGGCGGGCAAAGCCTTTGTCGCCGGTGCCGATATCCGGTATTTCATTGAAAACATAAAAAATAACCGTCTCGACGATACGGCAGCCTTCACCCGAGGCGGCCACGACCTCTTGCTTCGTCTGGAAAATTCGGCAAAACGCACGGTTGCCGTTCTGGATGGCTTGTCCCTGGGCGGCGGCAGCGAACTCGCCCTGGCATGCCAGGCCATAGTCGCAACTCCAGCCGGATCCCTGGGATTTCCGGAAACCGCCATCGGCATCTTCCCGGGCCTTGGCGGGATGATCCGCAGCGCCCGCCAGATCGGGACCGACCTTGCCAAGTATTATGTCTTCACCGGCCGGACGATCAGCGCCCAGGATGGCTACGAGCTTGGAATCATAGCAAAACTGGTTAGTCCCCAGGAACTCGATTCGGCGATCCTGGAGGTGTGCAAGGGCCCCAAACCGGACAAATACCGGCCTCGCGACATTCCCGAACGATTCATGGAACTGGCTCAAGTCTGCTCCATGCACAATGCCGATGCTCTTCTCGCCGGGCTGAAGCCGGCAGGGGTATCCGACTCCCTGGCGGAGAAGACGCTCAATATTGTTTCCCGCAAAGCTCCCATCGCGCTGAAATTGGCAAATGCGCTCATCGATGCGCAGCAGCAGGTGTCGATCCCCGAGGCCATTGAATTGGAACTGGGCGAACTCCATTATATGTTCTCCACCGAGGATGCCTTGGCCGGTCTTTCGTCGGCGGGCAGGAAGCCTCCGCTGTATAGCGGGAAATAACTTGGTCTGATTGGTTTTAGCCTCCCCTCCCCCTACGGGAGGGGATTGAGGGGTGGGTGCGTTTGTTACGGGTGGGTGAGTTTGCCACAGGGGTGGGTGAGTTTGCCACAGGGGTGGGTGCGTTTGGAACGAAGGTGCACTTTGCGGCTTCCCCCTCCCCCTGACCCCCTCCCGCAAGGGGAGGGGGAACTTGGTCCATCAAATCGCAGTTTAATTATTTATATTATTTATAAAAATGGAGGTCTCACGAATGCTTAATAAAGCGTATATTCCCTACGGCGGATACTATTGCAGTCCTTTTTCCAAATGGCAGGGCAGCTTTGCCAACGAGAATTCAATCGTCCTGGGTGCCGAAACGGCCAAGAGATGGCTGGCGTCCAAAGGTTGGGATGCATCGATTTTCGACTACACCTACCATGGCATCACGGTCGCGCAAAATCGCTGTTTCTACGGCAGCACCTGGGCCAACGCGCTGATGGGCGCGGAAGTCCCCGGCGTTACCATCATGCAGGCCTGTTCCACCGCGACTACCTGCCTGCATACTGCCGCCATGGCCGTGGAAACGGGGATGCAAACGACGCCGTTCTGCTTTCTGGCCGATCGCCTTTCCAATGCTCCGCACCTCATCTGGCCAAATCCGAAAGGACCCGGCGGCGAAGTCATCTCGGAAAACTGGAACATGGACAATATCAACGCCGATCCCGCAACCGGCCAGGGGATGCTGGCGACCGCCGAGAATGTCGCCCGGAAAGCCGGGTCGACCCGCGAGCAGGCCGATGAACTGGTTCTCCGCCGCTACGAGCAGTATCAGGATGCCTTGAAAGACGATCGGGCTTTTCAACGACGGTACATGTTCCCGGTGGAAGTGAAGATCAACCGCAAAAAAATCATCGTGATCGATGGTGATGAGGGGATTACCCCGGTCACGAGGGAGGGCGTTCTCGGTCTTAAACCCGTTATCCCTGGCGGCATTCATACCTTTGCCTCCCAGACCCATCCCGCCGACGGCAATGCCGGCATCCTGGTGACCACGCGAGATCGTGCGCTCAACCTGAGCAGCGATCCCAGGAAGACCATTCAAATACTCTCCTACGGTTTTTCCCGGGTTGAAAAGGCTCATATGCCTGCCGCCCCCGTCCCCGCAACAAAAATGGCCCTTGAGCGGGCAGGGATCAGTATCAAGGATGTGGCCGTCATCAAGACCCATAATCCATTCGCAGCCAATGACCTCTATTTTGCGAAGGAATTCGGCATCGACGTCAACACCATCGACAACTACGGATGTTCGATGATTTTCGGCCACCCCCAGGCTCCGACCATTGCCCGGCTGGTCATTGAGGGGATTGAAGAGGCCGTGCTTCGCGGCGGCGGCTATGTGCTCGTCACCGGCTGTGCCGCCGGAGATACCGGTGCGGCGTTGATTTTGAAGGTCTATTAGACACGGATGATAGCGGGGATCGTCATGGTAAATGCAAAACTCCATGGCGATCCGAAGATCAAAGAGTACCCGTTTGATTGAGAGGCTGAAAATTATGCAGACAGAATCGAAACGATGGATCTATCTGATCGTTGGTACAGTAATCAATGTTATCATCGGACAAACATATGCCTGGAGTGTCTTCGTCAATCCCCTGGCCAAACATTTCACCTGGAGCGCTGCCGATGTCTCCATTGCATTCGCCATATTTCACTCCATATCCTGTATTCCCATCATTATTGCAGGTAAAGTGCAGGATTATGTCCAACCCAAATTCATCATCCTGTTCGGCAGCATCATATACGGGATCGGCATGCTGGGGGTTGGCTACGTGACTACCTTGAACCAGCTCTACATCGCCTACGGCGTCATGGGCGGGATTTCCATGGGTACCATCTACTCCGGAATCGTGCCCAATATGGTGCGGTTCTTCCCGGATCGGCGCGGTTTAGTGTCGGGAATTCTGGCGGCGGGAGTCGGCTCCGGTGCTCTCATCTGGGCTCCCGTGGCGGCGATGATGATCGAGAAATACCAGGTGCTGCCGACTTTCAAGATGCTCGGCGCCCTGTATCTCGTTCTCCTCTGCGGTCTCTCGCTGCTGATCCAGACGGCACCAGTGGGATACACCCCGGCAGGATGGAAACCGTCAGCGAATCAGCAGAAGGTTATGAACATTCCCGATAAAGACTGGCGCGGCATGCTCGGCGATCCCCTGTTTTATTGCCTGGCCGGGGTAGTCGTCATGGGTGGTATTGCCGGCCTGATGATCGTAGCCCACGCATCCCCTATTCTCCAGGCGGTCGGTCAATACTCGGCCGTGGCGGCGGGATCATGGGTTGGCGTCCTCGCCCTCTGCAACTCCGGCGGCCGGGTTGGCTGGGGCTTCATCTCCGACCGGATCGGCCGGATGCCTTCCCTCATCATCATCTATTCAATCCTGGGAGTGGCGATGTTCTGGCTTGCCTCCTCACCGTATATGGTCGTAGTGCCGGTATTGATTGTCGGCATGTGTTTCGGCGGCTTCATGGGGATGCTCGCCTCGCTCACCGCCGATGCGTTCGGCCCCAAATTCCTGGCCGTGAACTTCGGCGTCATGTTTCTGCCCTTTGGCCTTGCCGCCTTCACCGGACCACGACTGGCGGCGGTGATCAAGGCCGGCAGCGGGAGTTATTCGCAGGCCTTCCTTATCGCCAGCGTTCTGAGCTTCATCGGCATCGGACTTGCGATTGTCGCAAGCATGCTCTTGCAACGCAAGAGACAAGGCGCGATGATGATAATGGCACAAAGCACAACTCCATAAGGACAATCCACGTGCTCCGGAACGCAGCGGAGCATCAGCATAAGAGGAGCAATCGCATGGCAAATTTACCTGAAGCAAATTTACCTGAAGCATATTTACCTAAGGGTGGAAGTTATCTCTTAGGGGTCACTGCACCGCAAAGCATATTCACTCCCGAAGATTTTGAAGATGAGCACCGGATGATCGGTGAAACCGTGTCACGCTTTCTGGCGGAAAGGGTTTTTCCCCGAATGGAAGAACTCGACGCCAAAAAGGATGGCCTGATGCGGGAACTCCTGGTTGAGGCGGGCGAACTGGGACTCCTCGGGGCGGATATCCCGGAGCAGTATGACGGCACGGAGACCGACGAAATCTGCTCGACCATTATCGCCGAAAAGATGGGCGCCGCCGGATCATTCGCCATCACCCACGGCGGCCATAGCGGGATCGGCAACCTGCCCATCGTTTATTTTGGCAACGAGGCGCAGAAAGCGAGGTATCTTCCATCAATCGTCACTGCCGAAAAAGTCTCCGCCTATGCTCTGACCGAACCGGGCTCGGGATCGGACGCCCTCTCGGCCAAGACCAAGGCCGTCCTCAGTGCCGACGGCAAGCATTATATTCTGAACGGCGGCAAAACGTTCATCTCCAATGCCGGAATGGCTGATATCTTCATTGTCTATGCGAAGATCGATGGTGAAAAATTCAGCGCGTTCATTGTAGACGGCAATTCCGCCGGACTGACGACCGGGGCGGAAGAGAAAAAGATGGGTCTCAAGGGCTCTTCAACCCGCAGCGTCTACTTTGAAAATGTCCAGGTCCCGGTGGAAAACCTGCTTTTCGAGGCCGGCAAAGGTCATGTGGTCGCGTTCAATATTCTCAATATCGGCCGGCACAAGGTTGCCGCCAATGCCGTTGGTGCCGCCAAATTTGCCTTGGACCTCTCGGCCGGTTATGCCAACGAGCGGAAACAATTCAAGGTTCCCATCGCCCAGTTTGGACTCATCAAGGAAAAGCTTGCCGAGATGGCCGTCCGCATCTATGCCGCGGAAAGCGCAGTATATCGAACCGGCGGACTTCTTACCGAGATGATGCACAGCCTCGATCGGAGTGGCCCGGATGGCGGCCAGGTAACTGCCAGGGGAATCGAGGAATATGCCCTGGAATGCTCGCTGGAGAAGGTCTTTGCCAGCGAAGTGGAAGCTTATGCGGTCGACGAGGGCGTCCAGATCCATGGTGGGTACGGCTTCATCGCCGAATACCCGATTGAAAGGTTGTACAGGGATGCCCGCATCAGGAGAATTTTTGAAGGCACCAATGAAATCAACCGGAACCTGATCCCTACCACCTTGCTTCGCCGGGCGGCAAAGGGCGCAATCCCCTTGCTGGAGACCATCAAGGACTTGAATACGCGAATTGCCGGCACCATAGCGATGCGTAAAAATCCGGACGATATGGTCCAGGCAGCCAAAGACATTTTCTTATTCGTCATGGGCGTTGCATATGACAAGTATGGCGACAACCTGCTCAAAGAGCAGGAAGTCCTCGGCCGTCTGGCCGACATGGCCATCTATGCCTATACCATGGAAAGCGCATGGCTTCGCGCACAGAAATCGGCGGGCAACGGTCAGAGCGGCGCCAGCCATAAGACGAATATGGCCACGGCCTTCATCTACACGGCAGTAGAAAAACTGTCCCGGGCGGGCCAGGAGATCCTTGCCGCCCTGGCAACCGGCGGCAAGCTGGTGAAAATGCAAGCCGACCTGGCTCAACTTCTCCAGTATAACGCCATCGATATTATTGGCCTGCGGCGGGATATCGCACAGGAAATATCAGTGGCCGGCAAGTATGTTGCCTGATCCATATCAGTCTCGGTAAAACCAACCAGAATGTGGCAGTTGGAGTCCGTCGTGCCACCTTCTGGTTGGTGGCAGGATTCCGGCGTTACTCCAAACTTATCCGGGTCTTCAGAAACTCTTTCATCCGGGGGTCCATTTCCGGCAACGGCTCACCGTTTACCAACCTGAGGGCCATGTCGGCCATCATCCGGGCGTGTTCCTCCAAGTGAAGTTGACCATACGACGGCGAAGCCATCGCCGGGCTGCCGATATACCCCTGCACCGCCCCCATCTCTTTGAACGTTTTCCAGCCGTTCTTGAAACCATCTTTCACATCGATCAAAACCTCCGGCAATTCGTCGGTATTGTGTTTGATCAGATGGGGATAACGATATTTGATGTAGGCAGTCTCGCGAACGTCGGCGTGGACTTCGGTCTGCATCCGAAGTCCCATGGCTTGACCTTGTCGAATTTCTTCGGTTTCCATACCGGAGTAGTAAATGCGGCCGGCGGTTTCGATGATCCGGACATCATACTGCGCGGAAACGCTTTCGATCGCAGTCAAAATGGCCTTTAAGTGTACCGGGTCCAGGTGATGATTGGCGATAACGATATATTGAAAACCGCTTTCAGCCAATGCGGTGCAAAAATCCTCGACAAGGTGGTAGAGAGTCGATCCCTTCAAGGACAACGTTCCCGGAAAGTCCGCGGTAATCGCGGAGCATCCTAATGGTATCGCAGGTGCCAGCACAACGTGCAGTCGCGGATCGCCCTCCTCGCAAATATACCGGGCAGCCCTTTCGGCAATATCCCGGGCTGCGAAGATATCGGTGCCCAGTGGCAGATGGGGACCGTGCTCTTCAATCGGACTGAGGGGAACGAAAATGATGGTGCTGGATTTGTCGAGTTCCGCGAGTTCAACCCAACTCATTTCCAATAATGTATGCAGGGTTCCAGTCATGACAGGTGGAGGCCACGGGCTCGAAAAATCGATTCGATGCCCTGAACCATATTGGGTTTAAAATATTTTGGTTGCGGTGCCGATTAATCCCCCCGATTATCTCCTCCCACCGGGGGGATTCTTTTCAGTACCCTCTTGTGGGGGGAAAAACAAGAAATGAATTTCCAAGGTATCTAACAGTCGTGCAGCATGGCCTCGCCGACCGAACGTAATCTGTCACCCCCACTCGGTCATGATCCCCCATTCCGGGCGCTTTCAATAGAATTGACCGATGCCTTGAGCCTCACAGATAGATTCTAACAATTAGACATTTGGAAATAATTGCTTTAATACCTGTTTCTTGCCGGTGACAATTGTTGAGGGAGGATAAAATTCAAACCGAGACGTTCATGACAAAAACCATCAAAGTACTCCCGCTTTTCATCGGGTTGCCCCTCATTTGTTTTTTGGTAGAACCGATTCGCACCACCATTGAACAACTCTTCCTGCTGTTCAGTCAGTGCGAGGTCATATCGGTAAAAGAGTATATCTTGAGCTTCGGCGTCTGGGCACCGATCATATCCTTCGGCCTCATGCTTTTCCAGTCGCTCATTGCCCCTCTGCCTGCATTTCTTGTCACCTTTGCAAATGCGGCCCTGTTCGGCTGGGCTTGGGGAGCGCTCCTTTCCTGGACCAGCGCCATGGCAGGGGCCTCTCTCTGCTTTGCCATCGCAAGAGTATTAGGCCGGGAATTAACTGAAAAAATCACAACTCGGTTTGCCTTGAAAGAGATAGACCTCTTCTTTCGACAGTATGGCAAACACACCATACTTATCGCGAGACTGCTTCCCTTCATATCGTTTGACATCGTCAGCTATGCGGCAGGACTTACCTCGATGAGCTTCAGTTCTTTTTTCTGGGCCACGGGCTTGGGTCAACTTCCGGCAGCGTTGATTTATTCCTACGCCGGTCAAATGCTGACCGGAGGAGCACAGAAATTTGTTCTCGGTCTGCTCCTTGTTTTTGCCATTTCAGTACTCGCTTGCCTCCTCAAGAAAATCTGGCTCAGGACTAAGCAACCCGTCGCCTGCACCTCCGGTCGTATTATTGAATAGGCAATGAAGATAAAGATAAAATTCCCCTGTATTTCCGCTGCATACGTATAGTAAAGAAAATGGCGGCATTAAACGAGATCGCAAGAGAATGTGTTTCCTGCAGCCTCTGTGTAAAAGAGTGCGCTTACCTGCAGAAACACGGTACCCCCGGTACGATTTGCAATGCCTTTCTTTCGGGAAGCCGGCGGAGCGATTCTTTTCCTGTGGTCTTTTCCTGTAATCTCTGTGGCCTCTGCCAGGTCGTGTGCCCGCAAAACCTTGACAGCTCCGCCGCCTTTCTTGCGATACGCAGAACTCTGCAAAAGAACGCATCGGCAAAAGATACATCCGTCCATAACGAGCACGGCTCGTTATGTAAATACGAGGCACGGGGAACTTCGCCGTTATTCTCACTGTATCTGCTGCCGGAAGGGTGCGATTCGATCTTCTTTCCCGGTTGCACCCTTACGGCAACTCGGTCCGGCGTCACCCAATCGGTTTACGAGTATTGTAAAAAAATCGATCCTGCTATCGGAATTGTTCTTGATTGCTGCACGAGACCGTCCCATGATCTCGGGTTGCAGGGCAACTTTGCGGAATCCTTCGCGCAACTTACCGATTATCTCAAAAATCATAATATCAAAAGAATATTCACCGCCTGCCCCAGTTGTTATGCCACTTTTACAGCCTATGCCACCGATTTTGAAACATCTTCGATATACGAGTGGTTAGCGGAGAACCTTCCCCGTGAAAATGAATTTTTGACCGAGACAGTCACCATCCACGATACCTGTACCACCCGCCTGGCGACAAAAATCCACGATGCGGTTCGCACTCTGGTCAGGGGAACGGGCGCCGGGCTCGAAGAGATGGAACATAACCGTGAACGAGCCATCTGTTGCGGCGAAGGGGCCGCGGCCGCCTTCATTGCACCTGAAATTACCTCCGGCTGGAGGTCAATAAGAAAGAAGGAGGCTTCCGGCAAGAGGGTCATAACCTATTGCGCCGGATGCGCGAATAGTCTCGGCAGAGAAGTGCAAGCAACCCATCTTCTCGATCTTCTTTTTGATTCTGAAAATGCCATAGAAGGGAAAGAGAAGATCGCAAAAGCTCCGTTTACCTCTATCAATCGGTTGCTTTTAAAAAATAGGCTCAAAAATTCAAATAAGAAAGCTCGGACGTTCAGCCGGTCATCGAGAATGGGTCGATCACCCTTTTCTTTGATCCTGTCGGTATCGGTAATATCTGCTTTTTTACACTCATTTTTTAAGAAGGGATAATGATTGCCAATGGCGTACTCGCCGCAGTGACGATCTTCGGAAATCTGGCTTTGGTGACGTTTCGAGGTTAGCTTTTGCATTTGGTTGAATTCAAATTATCATACCTCATCTGGATGTAATTCTGTAAGAGCTCCGCAACCAACCGATAGCTGCTGTCAAGGAAAACCACCCAGAGACTGATTTGCAGAAAATGTGCCCGATGTTTTCTGGCCAGCCCCATTTTGGTCAAGGCTAAGCCATCTTGCGGTTCGAGGAAACCGATGCCGAGCCCTTGGGCAACCATCTCTTTTCTCATTATTCGGACGGTGCTGTTCCAAAAGCTTTTTCAGGTGGAACAATTCGATGAAATCGGGAGAAATATTGAGACCAATCCGGATGGGTGGTGCCTGCGTTGAGAGAGCGCTCAAGCAGTCGATCGTCTGCTGTATCTTCTTGGCGTGCATAAGCACCAGCCGGCCTTTTTCCGTTAGCTCCATGCCTTTGACATTTCGGGTAAACAGGGGAAAACGGATATCTTCTTCAAGCATCTTGATATGCTTGCTTATTCCCGAAAGCGAAGAGTTGCTCGCCGGATGAAGTTATCGTCTCAAGGCCATGAGATTATGGAAGTAAGTGGAGTTGAAGGCAAAGGCGACACCGTCTTTAACCATCGACTCCTTTACTATTGCAACTGCTTCCGGCTCTTCCTTCGGCAGGATCTGCTCGCTGCGTGAGAAAACCGTCACCTTCGCCCCCAGGTGCCCGAAAACCTGGGCCAACGTCACGCCTCTCGGTCCTGCGCCGATAACGCCAAATCGTTTCGGCAGTTCCGTCACCTTCTGTTCATTGGGGTTGAGGGAAGAGACCTTGATCTGCTGCAGGTACCCGAGAAGGTCCGCCAGCGCGGCCATAAGTCGGGAGAGGGTGCGGCGTTTGAGTTGGAAAGACCAAGCAATGTAGAAATAAAGAAACAGATCACCACCCAGGATTTCAACAAAGAAACAAAATCTCATGGCTTTGGAGAATCAGGCAATGACTCTGCAGGATCGATATCAATGTCTTTAGCTTAAGCAGCATCGCACGCCGCGGCGTCATTCCGGTGAAAACCGGAATCCAGTATTTTTATCCTCTTCATCCTGCCAAGGACAATGATTATCATAAGGGCATGACTTTGAAATTATGATATCTACTGTGAATCGACGAAAACCGGCTCATATTTCTGTCCCATGCAACTCAAGAAATTCAGGCGGTGCTCAGGAATTGTCTCAACTTGCAATTTTGCTTAAGCAGTTAAGATTACCAGTGGCTCTTGTAAAATCTGCGTATTCTGAAAAGATGCAAAAATAGGTACTTATACCTATATGAAAAAATGTGCTTTTGTGGTTAGGTAAAAATCGCACCAAAAGAGGAAACTGTCAGGAAACATCTCGTCCTGACCAGTTTCAGGATTGTTTTTTAATTGCCGAAGACAAGGCTGACAATGTATTATTAATAATATACAGTTACCCGATGTCCAGTATATCGCGCTTGATAACCAGCCAAAATCGGCTCATCATTTTAATATTTCGTTGTAGACATTTTATGATTTTCGGAGATATCGAGAAACCATAGAGTAACTTGGTTGCGCATCCCACGCCAAGCCAGACTTCGTTATCCCGGGGGGGTCATGACGTCAATTGCCAGGGAATTGTCTCGCGGATCCACTTCTCAAATCAATACGGCGTCCATCTGCCCCGACCGCTTTGCCCGGCACCCATCCCGGCACTCACTTTCTTGTTCTCCCCGTTATTTTTCCGCATTTCCCGATCATTCGCCATTGCCCTGTATCTTGCTCATCCAGGATCATCCGGTACGCCGGAGAAAACCACCTTCAATCAGAACAAGCACCCAACCAAGGAGGAAGCATGAGTATCAACATTTCGGATCGAAAGAAACGGATCGGCCTCGCCCTGTCGGGCGGCGGTTTCCGGGCGGCGGCCTTCCATCTCGGCGTGATGCGCAAGCTTGCGGAACTGCAGCTGCTCGACAAGATTGATGTGCTCTCCTGCGTCAGCGGCGGCAGCATTGCTGGCGGCTGCGTTGTTAGCAGGTGGGGCAGGCCGGACGCCCTCGTCAACCTGGAAAACTACTTGAAAACCCGGTCAATCGCCGTCGCCAGCGTTTTGGGCGGAATCATCGACCCCTTCGAGTCGAGGCTCGACAAGCTGGCCGAAAGCTATAACCAGGATCTGTTCCCCGAAAAAGGGCTTACCCTGAAAGCCCTTGCCGCGGGTCCGCGAATCTATTTCAACGCCACCAACCTGGCCACCGGCAACCTGTTCTTCTTTGTGGCCGGCGAAAAGAAAGAAACGGTAATGGGCGAGCACGAACTGGGCGTCGTTGATGCCGCCAATTTCCCAGTGTGTCTGGCAATTGCCGCCTCCTCCGCTTTTCCGCCGGTCTTTCCCCCCTTGCGGTTAAACGCGAAGGATTACAGGCATGCCGCTGATATCGATTATGTCACCCTCTGCGATGGCGGCGTTTACGACAACATGGGTATCGCCCCCCTGCTCCGCGACCGAAACGACCTCCAGTACATCATTGTCAGTGACGGCGGCAAACCCTTCGCCAACACGGAAAAGCCGACCGAGTCAGGGTCGGTGGTCCTGCTGGCCGGTTTCGACATCATAATGGAGCAGATCCGCGGACTGGAATTCGACCGGCTGAAATTCCGCCATCAGGCCGGTGCCGGCCCCAAGCCACTTTGGTTCTCGATCGACAGCCTTGAAGGCGAAGCGATGCCCGGCGACGCTGCCTTCGCCTCGTCGATAAAGACCGACCTCAGGAAACTGACCGATGCCGAAATGACGGTACTCACCAGGCAAGGTGGTTCACTCGTGCACGCTCGGCTAGCGAAGTATGCCCCGGAACTGCTGGGCCGATGAGACCAAACGGGCGGATGCCTCTCACCGCCTGGACACCACAACACGGAGTCATTCCATGAAACAGCAAGGTGTACCGTTGCTCCCTGCCGCTCGTCGCCTCCGCGGCTATGCCTTCGATCCGAGCCTGTCGCTTCGCCTGGAAACTGCCCTCATTAACCAGGTGGTCTACCAGGTTGACTGGGAGCGCGAGCTGAAGCCCGGCCCGGTCGGCGAGTACCTCGAGGTGGTCGACTTCGATCCGGCAAGCGGCTGCTGGTACGAACCGGTCGACCTGAACACCAACGAAATCCTCGCTCAGGACGGCCTGTCGCCCTCGGAAGGCACGCCGCAGTTCCACCAGCAGATGGTCTATGCGGTGGCGATGACAACCATCCGCAATATCGAAAACGCCCTGGGCAGGCGAATCTTCTGGTCCAGCGAGTACGACAAGAACAAGCCGGTCGGTGAGCGGGACATCTTTATCCAGCGTTTGCGTATCTATCCCCACGCTTTCCGCGGCGCCAACGCCTATTACAGCCCGACCAAGAAAGCCCTGCTTTTCGGCTATTTCAGCAGTCCTACGGGGATGGTCTTCTCCTGCCTGTCGCACGACATCATCGCCCATGAAACTGCCCACGCCCTGCTCGACGGCCTGCAATGGCAGTATATCGAAGATAACCACCCAGATGTGCTCGCCTTCCAGGAGGCCTTCGCTGACCTCATTGCCCTGTTCCAGCACTTCACCTTCCCCGAGGTGCTCCGCCACCAGATCGCCCGCACCCGCGGCGACCTTACCGCCCAGTCGTTGCTCGGCGAGCTGGCACAGCAGTTCGGTGAGGCGTCCGGCCACTACGGGGCCCTGCGCAGCTTCATCGGTGAACGCGACGAAAGTGGCCGCTGGCGGCCGATAGTCCCCAGCCCACGGCGATTAGCCGAGGCCAGCGAGCCACACACCCGCGGCGCCATCCTCGTCGCCGCAATCTTCAACGCCTTCCTGGCGATCTACAAAGTCCGGGTGGCAGACCTCTACCGCCTGGCGACAGCCGGCACCGGCGTCCTGCCCAACGGCGCCATCCATCCCGACCTGGTGGAACGGCTCGCCAGGGAGGCCAACAAGACCGCGCGCCACTTTCTGGGGATCTGCATCCGGGCCATCGACTACTGTCCTATCGGTGACATTACCTTCGGCGATTATCTGCGGGCGATGATCACCGCGGATTTCGACATGATCCCAAACGACCAGCACGGCTATCGGGTGGCGCTGATCGAATCCTTCCGCCAGTGGGGAATCATCCCGGAAGGAGTCAAGACCCTCTCCGAGGAACATCTGCGCTGGCCATTCGCCACCGACGTACACCCAGCCATCATGACCGCCATCGCCCAGAATCTACGCGCCCAGATCAGCGAGAGCCTGTATCACGACAATCGACGGCAGAGCTTCGATTTCTTCCGCGAGGCGCAGAAAAAAACCCACGAATTCCTCAGATCGGCGGCACGGAACAATCCCGAGTCTTGCCAACAGATTGAAGACATCACCGGCCTGAAGCTTTCCGATATCGATTTCCGGACCGGCAAAAGAATCACCGACCTCGACAGATACAAGGGCATCAGGATCGGCCACGAAAGCCTGCCCACCTTCCGGGTCCATTCGATCCGTCCCGCCCTGCGAGTCAATCCCAACGGCACCATCATGAAGCAGATGATCATGACCATCGTCCAAAGGCGGTGCATCGCCCTCGATCCCGACAATGAGGCCAAGGGGACGTTCAACTTCTGGGCGGGCAGCACCCTGATCTTCGATCTCGACAACCTGCGCCTGCGCTACGCCATCCGGCAGCGGATCGACTCGGAGCAGCGCCTGGCCCGCGTCATCGAACACCGGCGGAGCAAGGCCGCCGATTTCCTCGCCCTGCGCAAGACCTATTTTAAAGTGGCCCCGCTACCTGCAGCCAGCGACGAGCCGCTGCCGTACGAACCCTTCGCCCTGTTGCACTCGGATACCTGAAGAGGAACGCCATGCCTACTGCCAGCAAGTCATTGAAAAGCAAAGCGAAACGAACGTATCAGCCCGGAAATGGAACGACGACATCCCTCCCGGTGGCGATGCCGCCCGGCACTGCCGCCATCCGGATGTACGGCCACGGTCTCGGCGACTGTTTTCTGCTGCGCTTTGCCGACGACAAAATCGGGCGGGATTACACCGTCCTCATCGATTGCGGCCTGATCGGCGTCGCCAAGGATCCCCGACCGACTATGGAGAAGGTGGCGGAAGACATCCGCAACACCTGCGGCGGTCACCTCGATCTGGCCATCGTCACCCACGAGCACTGGGACCATGTCTCCGGATTCTCGACCCAGCAGGCCCAGGCGGTGTTCGATCGTATCCGCATCGACCAGGTCTGGTATGCCTGGACCGAGAACCCAAGCCCTGAAAATGTCCTCGGCAACAGGCTACGCCGGGAACGCGAGGCCAAGGCCGAGGCCGTACACCGGGCAGCCCTGGCCCTGCACAGTACGGGGGATGCCCTGGCCGCCGATCGGGGAAGACAGATCGGCTCCCTGTTGTCCTTCTTCGGCTACGAGGATGCCCACGACCCGGCGGTCTCACCGCTGACCGCGGCAGCGGCCGGCGGTACCATCGGCAAGACCCGGGCCGCCTTCGACTATCTGGCCCGAAAGGAAGGGGTGCAGACCCTGCGCTATTGCCGCCCGGCCGATGCTCCCGTCCTACTGGCCGGTGGCTTGATTCGGGCCTATGTCCTCGGTCCACCGGAAGACGAACGGCTGATCAAGATGAGTGACCCGACCAAGGCCGGCCGGGAGGTGTACGAGTTCGGCCTCGCGCGAATGGCCGATGAACACCTGGCTGCGGCCTTCGAGCGGATACTGGGCGATGCCGATGACAGCAACGAGGACTGCCCGTTCGACGCCTCGTTCCAGGTGCCGATGACGGCCGTTGCCGAATCCCCGCAGTTGCAGAAATTGCTCGCCATAACCTGGGACAAGGAACCAAGGCGGCAAATCACCTACGACTGGACAATCATGGCAGAATCGCTGGCCCTGAACCTGGACCGTGATACTAACAACACCTGCCTGGCACTGGCTTTTGAGATAGTCCCCACCAGTCAGGTGCTGCTCTTTGCTGCCGACGCACAGGTCGGCAACTGGCTTTCCTGGCAGAAGCTGCAATGGCATTTCCGGGAAAACGGGATCGACAGAACCGTAACCGGCCCGGAACTGCTCGCCCGAACGATGTTTTACAAGGTCGGCCACCATGGCAGCCACAATGCCACGCTGCGCGAATACGGGCTCGAACAGATGACCAGCAGGGACCTGATCGCCTTCGTACCAGTCGATAAGGCACAGGCGGAAAAGAACCGCTGGCACGAGATGCCCTTCCTCCCATTGATCAACCGCCTGCGGGGAAAAACCGGCGGTCGGGTGGTTATGGCCGATTCGCCATCGCCACCCGATCTTGGTCAGGTGGCGGCGCCACTCTCACCAACAGAACAAAGCAGATTCGCTAAACAGATAAGAAGAAGTGCTGATGGCGATACCCCATACTGGGAAATTGTGTTTGGGGAAAAGGAAAAAACACCTTAAGAAATGAGCATGCATCCAAAAATGGTTAACATCATTATTATTGGCAATATAATGGACCTATTCATTGTCTCAGTAACCGCTTAGAGCAAGCAAAAAAAGTGGTGAACCGGTACCCATCGATGATGCTTTTGACAAAATAAAGGAATTGCATAAACGCAAGTTGCCAGCACGCTATCCCTGACAATTTTTCAACCGGAACATTTCTACAGGAAGTCGTCAGGAGCGATGACCGATAGCGTGGCTCTTTCCTGTGCACCTGGCATGGTTCTTCTCAGTAGTCAAAGATGCTCCATTTCCAGCGAGGCCGGTTGACCTATTACACGGCGATCCTCTCAGCCAAGCGATTTCTATACACTCCCATCAACAGCCATTTGCCGCAAATTTGTGATGTCCCGTAAAGGTGGAGCACCGAATAAGCGGCTATACTCACGGTTGAATTGGGAAGCACTTTCATAACCGACCAGAAACGCATCGGTTGTTGCATCCAGCGGTTCACTCAGCATCAACCGTCGAGCCTCGTTCAAGCGCAAGCGTTTTTGAAACCGCAGCGGGCTCATGGCCGTCAGTGCGCGGCAGTGATGATGAAAGGTCGATACACTCATGTTGACTTGCCTGGCGAGGTCATCGATCCGCAACTGATTAGTATAATTACTTTTTAACCGATCGATTGCCCGCGATATCTGATGACTCCGGCTTCCTGCCGAAGCAATCTGACGGAGATGAGTGCCTGAAACCTCCCTCAGATTAAGCGTCAAACTGAGTCCCATATAAGGATTCTCCCGGCTCGCCTCGATAATTTGCACAACTGTGGGGAGATGCACGGAAGTGATCAAATACAACAATTATCGATGCGGTCGGACGATTAGGCAAATCATCAACAGGATTGATCCATCGGTCCTGATTAAATGTTTATTCTATTACCTAAAAATGATAAAGAATGAGGTGATATTCCGCAGGGTACTCATACGTTATCGCATCGACCCTGTAATTTGAGATGGTAATTTGCGGTCATTAGTTTTGAAGGTCATAGGATGTCCCTGATTCTCGACAAGGTTGCTTTCACCTATCCCGGAACACAACAGCCGCTCTTTAATGGTGTGTCGTTTCAACTGGCGGCACCGGGATTTCATTCGTTCTTCGGTCCTTCGGGGGTGGGCAAAACTACTCTTGCGAAGATCATAACCGGCGACATCGAAAGATCCTCCGGCAGGGTCGGGACCGGCGGGCTGGGCACCCTCCTCTATTCGCACAACAAGGAGCGGCTCCCCGGCTGGTCCGGGGTAGGCCGTCATTTAACGCGGGTCATCCCGCCGTCGATGCATGCCGGCATGAACGAACTGGTGGAGATATTCGGCCTGTCCGACTGCATCAATGCCCGGTTTGACCGGCTTTCCATGGGACAACAGAACCGGGTAAACCTGATCCGCTACCTGCTGCAGGACTGCGATCTGCTGATTATGGACGAAAGCCTGGCCAACGTCGATGAACTCACCCGGGAAAAGATTATTCTGGCTATCAAGGCGATGTTCCCCCATCGCTATTTCATCTATATTTCCCACAATGTCATGGAGGTTGCCAAATTCTGCGATTCGATCCTGGTCTTCCGCGGCAGGGGCAAGGCGCCGCAGACCATCATGACTCACGGCTGCGACATCCGGAAAAAAGAAGATCTTTCGCGCGCGGCTCTCGATGCGGCCCTGTTGGAGATCATGAATGCTGCCTAGACGCGTCTTCCAGTTCTTTATCATCTATTTCCTGTTTCTTAGCGGCCTGATGGCGCTGAAATATAGTCTCGCGCTCTCCGATTACGTCATTCCGGCACCCGCCGGCATCTTTCAAACGCTCATCGCCGAATACCGTGGGTACAGCCTTGCCACCTTGAACACCATGACCGTGGCGGTGATCGGCCAGATCCTTTCGGTGGGCATGGCGTTTGTTATCGGCATCACCGGCCGTCAGTCCACCTGGCTTGGCTCCTTCATCAAGGTCGCCGCCTACAATTTTCAGGCCTACCCTATCGTCGCGCTGGCGCCGATCCTCTTCATCCTGCTCGGCGACGGGTTTCTCACCCGGTTATTGATCGCGGCGATGATCTGTTATTTCCCGGTGCTGCTCTCGGTTTTAGGCATCATGTCCAAACCGGTTGAAGATATCGAACACTTCTACCGGGTCACCGGTCGCATGCGCTGGCAGCTGGAGGTCAAGATCCGGACCTTTGAAAACCTGGCGCAACTGACCACCGTCATCGCCGGCAGCGCCACCCTGGCCATGGCCGGGATCATCGTCGGGGAATTCATCGCCGCCAATGCCGGCATCGGCTACAATATCCGGATCGCTCTCTATCAAAGCGATCTCGGCAAAATCCTCATCGCCCTCTTTCTGATCGGCATCACCATAGCCATCTACCAGGCACTGCTGGAGTCGCTGGGGGCGGTCATAAAACGGGCCTGGACCGGAAGGTAACTCCCCTCCTCCGGATTACGGGATTCGACCGGACCTATCATGCCAAAGAAGGAGCAACGATGACCAGCAAAGCCAAAACTCTCATTCTGCCTGCCTGGGTACTTTTGCTCACGGCGATGTTTGTCGCAACCGGCGCCCAGGCGGGTGAAAAAGTCGTTTACCGCCTGAAATGGCTCCGCAATGTCAGCGTGGTCGGTGCCTTGTATGCCGAAACCCACCATCTGTTCGAAAAAGCCGGGCTTGAGGTGGAGGTCAAAGCCGGTGGACCGGAGCGGGACGCGATCAGGGAGCTGGAACTCGGCTACGCCGATTTTGGCGAGGCCTCCGCCGATCAGGTGCTTCGGGCGCGCGCCAAGGGGGCGCCGGTGGTGGTGATCGCCCAGCTGTTCCAGGTCAACCCGCTGCAATGGATGTATCGCCCGGAGGAGATGCGGATAGGAAATCTTGCCGATCTGCAGGGCAAAGTCATCGGCGTCACCTTTGGCGGCAACGATGAAACCATTATGAACACCCTGCTGGCCGAAGCCGGACTCGGCAGCTCCGACGTTACGCTCTTTAGTGTCCGCTATGATTATACGCCGTTTTATCGGCGCCAGGTTCAGCTCTGGCCGGTCTATCGGAATGCCCAGGGACCGCTTATCGAGGCACAACTGGGGAAGGCGGGAGAAAAGACCGCCTTTTTCAATCCGGCGGAATTCGGGGTGAAATTCGTGGCCAACTGCGTCGTCACCGAATCGCGCACCTTGACGGAAAAACCTGAAGTGGTGAAACGGTTCCTCGCGGGCCTGCTTGCCGGGTGGCAGCAGGCGCTTGATCCGAAAAATCAGGAGGAAGCCATTCAAACCCTGCAAAAGTACGATCCGGATACGCCGCGCCCGATCCTGGAAGAGCAGCTGCGGATCACCCGCGAACTCATTCAGCCCAATGCAGCCCATGCCATCGGCACGATCGATGAAAAGGGCTGGGAGCAAACCGAGAAAATCATGCGGGCTCAGAAACAGCTTCCAGTGGAAGTCGATCTTAAGGCGATATTCAGGCATGGGGTAAAAAGCAGAACCACAATTTGTGAATGAATAAGTAAACTTGTTATCTTGGACCCTATTTTTCACTTGTTTGATCTCTCGGTTTGCCGCCGCGTACCATTACCGCCTCAATGCCATGAGGTTATGGAAGATTGCTTTGACGGTCGGGGTGAGGCGTCCGCGGTTATAGGCATCACCGCATTGCCGGATGGCTTCGGCGGCGGTCGGATAGGGATGGATGACACCGGCGAGCCGGCCAAGCCCCATTTCGGCCCGCATCGCCACGGTGATCTCGCTGATCATATCGCCGGCATGGCTGCCGACGATGGTTGCCCCGAGGATCCGGTCCTTGCCCTTTGCGACATGGATTTTGACATAGCCGGAAGCGATTCCATCGACGATCCCCCGGTCCACGTCACTGAATTCGCGCTTGAAAGTGGCAAAAGGGATATTGCGTTCCTTGAGATCCTTCTCGTAAAGCCCGACATGGGCGACTTCCGGATCGGTGTAGGTGGCCCAGGGGATAAGCAGATCGGATACCTTGTCGCGACCAAAGAACAGGGCGTTTTTTATCACCAGACGGGCCATAAAATCGGCCATATGGGTAAACTGATATTTACTTGCGACATCTCCCACGGCGTAAATGTCGGGATTGGTCGTCTGCAGTTTCTCGTTGACGATCACCCCCAGCCGGGCATCGAACTCCACCCCTGCATGTTCCAGACCCAGGCCGGCGACGGAAGGTTTTCGGCCGGTGGCGATCAGCAGGGCATCAAATTCAAGGAACCTTTCCGTGGTGCCGTCATCCAGGACGACGCGCACCGGCCCCTTTTCACCCTTCCCTTCGATGCGTTTGTATTTGGAGTTAAAGACAAAGGCGACACCATCGTTGACCATCGACTCTTTTACTATTGCAACCGCTTCCCGCTCTTCCTTCGGCAAGATCCGCTCGTCGCGCGAGAAAACCGTCACCTTCGACCCCAGACGTTGAAAGGCCTGGGCCAACTCCACACCTATCGGTCCTGCGCCGATAACGCCAAAACGCTTCGGCAGTTCGGTGAGATTGAAGATCGAGCTGTTGGTGAGGTAGGGGACATCGGCCAACCCCGGAATGTTGGGAATGGCGGCGGTCCCGCCGGTGGCGATCACCGCTTTGGCAAAGGTGAGGG
>CAYTVF010000016.1:0-38937 GCA_964441345.1 uncultured Desulfopila sp.
CGGCCGCAAGGCCTCACCGCGCTCGCGGCCGGGGGTAAAAAAATATCAATCGATGGCAAAGGTAAGTGTGGCGGAATAGGATTCGGTATCGCATTCATCCTTGTCGGGATAAGGCAGTTCATGGGAGGCCCTGATCAGCCAGATGCCTTGGTGGAGGATGCGGATCCGGGCATTGCCCTTCTTGTCGGTGCTTGTCGCATAAGCGAAGGTGCCTTCGTCATTGGAGAACCCGGCGTAGGTGGCGAAAACCTCGCCGTTGTACGGTTTGCCGTCGAACAGCACCTGGAGATGCAGAGAGTCGCCGACCGCAAGGGCAGCCGGGTTATCGAGAGGAACGATTTCCATGGGGTGACCCACCACGGTTGAAACATCGCCTGGTTTGCCGAGATTGGCGACGGCCTTCATTGCCATCCGGGAATGGGAACAACCGATTACCCCTTCCAATCCCTGCTTGGGCTCGGATTTGTTGCCCTTCGTCGTCTTGGTGTAAAAGCCGGGTTTTCGCTCGGCAGCGACGATATAGCCGCCCTCCGCGCTCAATCCCTCGGCGGTGGCCAATTCCAGTTCCGAGATGAAAGCAAAGGCCGGCGTTTCCTTGGTGGGTCCGAGCAGAATGAGCGATTGCAGGGCTTCATTTTTCAAGAAACCGTCCAGCGGGTAATGATGGCCCCAGCCGATGACACCTTTCAACTTGGCACCGGGATTTGGATTGTAATCGGCCAGATTGACCCAGGGAAAATGGGCGAGAGCCGGTTTGGCCAGCAAGAGGATCAGGACGGCGCCGCAGAGTTGCAGGGAAAAACCGATGGTTCTTTGTTGCATGATATTCTCCTTGATTTAAAGTCACAGGTGCAGGTTGCAGTTACAGGGTAAAATCAAGCCTGGCGATAATGGTTCGCCCGCTGTAATAGGTATTCACCGTACTCTCGTTCGAATCGAAGATGTCGTCGGCTTCCACGGAGAGTTTGCAGTTTTCGGAGAGCTTTTTGAAGATCTTCGCCCCAATCACCCCATGAGCATCGATATCCGTGGTATTGGCGGTATTGGTATATTGATCGCCCAAATAGGAAATACCTACGCTCGCGCCAAGACCCCACGGCCGGTATTCGTAGCTGGGCCGAAGGGTCGCGGCATGTTTCGGCAGGTAGGTGAGTTCCTTGTCCAACTCCTCGTTCTCCGAATCGGTGTACGTATAGGACAGGGCAAGCTCAAAGCCCGGCAAGAGTTTGGCATTGGTCATCAACTCAACTCCCTGGGTCCAGGCCTTCTGGACGTTTTCATAGGTCATCAGCGGCAGGCCGTCGTAGGTCGTTCCGGTATCTACCTGAATGACCATGTTGTCTATATCATTACGGAAATACCCGACACTGGTGGACACTTTGTCGTCGAGCAGCCGCTGCTCGACGTTCAGACCGTAGCCGATACCCTTTTCCGGTTCGAGGTCGGGATTCGACTGGGCGTAATAGGTGCCGTGCCGGTAGGGACTGTTGTAGTAAAGTTGACGGATGGTCGGCGATTTGAAGGATCGGCCCACCGAGCCCCGAATGGTCGTGGTATCGAAGATCTTGTACATGGCGCTGAACCGGGGATTGATCTCGTCGCCGAACAACGAATGGTCATCGTACCGGGCTCCGCCGACCAGGGTCACCTGTTGCCACAAGGTCAGTTCGTCCTGAAGATAGAGGCTGGCCGTGTCCACCGATTCGTCGACGGTGATCAGCGAGCCATTGGCGTTCAGGATGGTGTAGTCGATCCCTTGCCTTTGCAGCTCCGTGCCGGCGATAAGGGTATTCGTTTTGCTCATCAGCCAGGTATACTGGGCCTCCACCTGGTTGTAACCCACATCACCGACCTTATAGCCATTGGCGCCGCCGGGAGAGCCATGGGCGAAATCCCAATTGTAGGTATAGCCCTTCAGGCCCAGGAGATGGGCATCGGATGCCTGCCAGTTGCCGCCGAGGGCCAGGCGATAACTCTCCTCGCTCCGGTCGCCGGTCTTTTCATAGTCGCCGAGTTCGACCTTGGCGTAGGTGTCGAGGGATTTGACCGGCTGGGCGTCGACCTTGGCCAGCAGCGAATGGCGGTCCGACTGCAGAGGGCTTACGGTGATATCGTCGGCGCTTTCATAACCATAGGAGAGAAGATAGCCGGCATTGTCGGAGATCCGGTCGCCAAAGCCAAAGGCGGCCTGGCTCATATTGCGGTCTCCGGCAGCCTTTTCCTCCGTGCCGGCGGCCGTCTTGCGCTTGACATCGTACCAGCCGTAGCTCGCACCCGCCCACCCCATGGGCTTGCTCGCCCCCGGGCCAGGGGCTTTCCTGGTGATGATATTGATAACCCCGGCCATGGCGTCGCTGCCATACAGGGCGGAGCCGGGACCCTTCACCACTTCGATCCGCTCGATCAGGCTCACCGGCACCTGGTTGAGGCCGATGCCGTATTCGCCCATGCCACCGCTCTGCCCGCTGCCCATCACCCGTTGGCCGTCGACGAGCACCAGGCCGTAACCGCTGTCGAAGGGCAGTCCCCGCATCGACGCCCGCCAGGTGTAGGAACCGAAGACGTCGTCGTGGTTGGCGATGGTGATGCCGGGGACTTCCTTTAATATGTCCAGGGCGTTCTGGGCATTGGTGCGGTGGATATCCTCGGCGGTGATCACCACGGTCTCCACCGGGACGTCGTCAAGGGTGTGCGGGGTCTTGGTGGCGGTGATAACGATTTCGTCGAGTTTGGCTAGGTCTTTTGTCTCTTCCGCCCGTGTCTGCCCGGCCAGGGTGCAACCCAGGGCGAGGCAGAGGGGGATGAAACCGCGATGGCGGTACCACTTCCTGCCGCCCGGCAGGAAAATTCTCTTGCTGCTCATGCTTTCTCCTTTTCGATATTCATATGGGATAGTCGTCAAGGTCCTTTCCACTGCCCGCAAAGGGGATGAAGGGACCGGTATGCACTCTTTTCCCGATCGAAATGAAAGCAAAAGCGTATCCTCGCCCTGTTCCGTAAAACCTTTTCCCGGCCGCAGGCAACGGGCGCGGACAAGTCTCTCGCCGTTGACAGCCGGATAAAGCGGTGGTATGAGGAATTCAAGAGCTTCCCTGTCGAATCGGGGAGCTTCCCGGGAGGAAGGCGGTGTATTGACTCTGGCCGGAGTTGGGCCGCCTTCCTTTTTTTATTTCCTGTTTTACATCACCTCCCCGTTCCCTTGCCAACCGCTCGGCCGGCGCGGGTCGTTTTGTCTGCAACTGTCCGTGTCCGTTGAAACTCTGCCGTCAAATAATACATATCCATAAAACGTGTTACTGATCATGTTTGGCTGAGGATGTCAAGAAAAAGTTGCGCGACCATTTCTCAGCCTTTATATCCCTGGAGGTCGATTATCCGCCGACAGCAATCGGATTTATAGGAATAGTCGAGGCCGTTGACCGACTCGAGATGTTCGTCGGCCAGGAATTGGGCGGTCGAGTAGTCACGGATGACCGCGCCCCGATGCATAACCACGGTCCGGGTGCTCAGTTTTTCGATGAAGAACAGATCGTGGGTAATGAGAATAGTGGTCAGCGGAAGGCTCGCCAGGATCTCCATCAGCAATTCCTCGCCATCGGGATCGAGGCTGGCGGTTGGTTCATCAAGAATCAGCATCTCCGGCCGCATGGCAAGGGCCGCGGCGATGGCCAGCCGTTTGCGTTCGCCGCCGCTCATGTTCAACGGTACCTTTTCGGCAAAGCCCTGAAGACGGACTCTGGCCAGGGCATCCGCCACCCGTTCGTCCAGTTCCTTGCCCCGAATCCCCATCTGCCCGGGACCGAAAGCCACCTCCTCCCGGCAGGAAGGCGTGAACAGCTGGTCGGCGGAATGCTGAAAGACCATGCCGATCCGCCGCCACAACCCCTTGCGCAGACCATTGGTCATCGGCCGGCCGTCGACGAGAAAATTCCCCTCGCCGCGGTTGATCCCCAAGAGGCATCCGGCAAGAGTCGATTTTCCGGCGCCATTCTCCCCGACCAGGGCAAGGGTGTCGCCCTTGCCGATGCGGAGATTGACATCGCTGAGCCCGAGCGTCCCGTCGGCGTAGCGGAAAAAATAGTGCTGCAACTCCACAAGCGGTAACTGCGGTACGCGGCTCGATGTATCAATGACCCGGGTCGGATGGTCATGGGTATGCTGAAGATGATTGCCCCGGACAGTTCGATGGTGCCCGCAACAACTGAAACGAAAGGTGAAGTCCAGACCGTGTTCCCGCAGGGACTGACGATCGGATACCAGATGATTGAAGGAGTAGTCATGGTGGATCCCACCGCCGCTCATAACCACCGCCCGCTCGCAGAGATCGTAGAGAAAAAGGAGGTCATGATCGATGATGATCAGGGTCCCGGGGTAGTCCCGGAGCAGTTCCTTGAAGATTTTTTCCTGGCGTGGATCGAGATTGGCGGTGGGTTCGTCGAGGATGAGGAGTTCCGGGTTCATCGCCATGACGGCAGCAAAGGCCGCCCGTTTTTTTTGCCCGTAGCTGAGGAGATGGGCCGGTTTGTAGCGCAAGTCGGTGAGACCGACGGCGGTCAACCGTTGCTCGACCCTTGCCGCCACCGTATTTTCATCGAGCCCCTGGTTCATCGGCCCGAAGGCCACATCCTCATCCAGGGAGTTGCAGAATAAATGATCGTCGGGGTCCTGAAAGAGAATTCCGGTTGCGAGTCGCAGTTCGCGCAGCATCGACTCGGTCAGTTGCCGGCCTCTATAGCGGATAACGCCCTGCTGACGGGGATGGAGGCCGTTAAGGTGTTTGATCAGGGTGGTCTTGCCCGAACCGTTCCGCCCGACCAGGGCGATCCGGTCGCCGGGATAGATCTTCAGCGAGATGTCCCGCAGGCCGAAGGTGCCGTCCGGATACCGGAAAGAGACCTCGCCAAGGTCATAGAGCGGCGTTCGATCTTCGCTGCGGATATTCCTGTCGGACAGCATATGCATGGGAGGTCGCCTGCCGGTTTGTAGAGGTCGCAAAGGGATGCCCCGCACCCGGACAATCCCGCTTCTTTTAAAAAGGTGGGCCAAAAACTCGGTCGGCAAAGAGCAGAAACAGGCCGGCGATACCCCAAAGGGCCCCTTTTACCCAGTCTCGTCCGGTGCTTTCGAAACGAACATATGATGGAAAGTTTCCATTATATCCACGGCATAACATTGCCTCGTGAACTCGTTGCGTACGATCGAAGGAGCGGACAAAGAGCATCCCGAAGAAATTGCCCATGGCATGCATGGTCGCGATATTGCTGCCCGGAACAAATCCCCGGACCCGCATCCCGCGATACATCCGGGTTATCTCGTGCAAAAAGACGAAGATATAGCGATGGCAAAGAAGGATCATCTGCCCCATCGCCGGCGGCAATCCGAGACGGGAAAGACCCTGCAGGGTATCGGCCAGGGGTGCGGTACCGAGAAGCGGTTCCATCATCAGGGCGATGGCGCAGGCCTTGACGACAATGATCAGGGCCATGAAGAATCCGCCGGTATGAAAAGGATAACCTGGAATTCCACAAAGATAGATCAGGGTCTCGCCGCTGCGCAAAGGGGCGGTGAAGGGCACGGCCACCAGGAACATCGATAAAAAGCCGGCCATGGCCAGGAGTCGCTGCAACGCCCGCTTAAACGGTATGCGGCAAACGATCACGGCCAGCAGGGACAGGCCGAAGGCGAAGGTGCTCCAGCACAGGGTTCTCAGGGCAACCACCATGAAACAGAAAAAGAACAGGCTGACCACCTTGATGCGCGTATCCCACTGGTGAAAGAAGGAGATGCGATCGGCATAGGCGGCGATGGCCGGCACCGACCAGTCCGGTTCCCCACGGCCGGATGTCCCTCGCGTTCTTCTCTTTTTGCGGATTAACAGGAAGATCGGAATTATCAGGACGGCCAGGCAGGCGAGAGCCGCCGCCAATGCCGTCCCGGAAATATGGATCTCGGGATTGGCGGTCATCGCTCGCACCGCTTGCGCTCGAGAAGTTCCGGTTTGACCCGGAACAGGAAAGAAACAGTAAAGGCGGATACCCCAGCCTCGACGATAAAGACCGGTATATGGGCGGCCAGAGCAATCTTGGCGACGCCGATAAAGTCATCCCCGGCGGCAGCAAGCAGACCGGCGAGACAGGCGGCGGCCAGCGCCGTTCCCAGCCCGCCGCAAACGGCCCCGGCAAGAGTGTGACTGATCGCCGTCTTGCCGCGTATCGTCTGAAAGAGCAGGCCGCAGAGAAAAGCGGGCAGGCCCATCATCAAAGCATTCGCGCCGAGGGCGGTGAGGCCGCCGAACTGGAAAAGGATCGCCTGGAGAACAAGCCCCAGGACAACCGATAAAAAGGCGGCAGGCCCCAGCAGGGCGCCGACGATCCCCGGCAGGACCAGGTGGACGCTGGTCGGCCCGAACGGCAGATGAATGAGGGAGGCGGCAAAAAAGGAGGAGGTTACCACCGCGATCTTCGGGATGTCCTCATTGTTTACCAATCGAAGGCTCCAGGCCGCCCCGGCAAAGGTGGCGGCATAGGAGGCGACGACAACGGCCGTCGGCAGTACCCCGTCGGAGATATGCATGATCTACCGTCCTCTCGAATCACTTTATTCCGCGACAGGAAAGGTGAAACGCTTTTCCTTGCCGCTCTTTTCTTGAAACATTTTCAACCTGAGAATCGCCGGCCCCGACCTGCGGATACCGTCACTTGTACCAACAGCAAAGTGTGATGAAATAAAAAATCGTAACACCGAAAGTGCCTTATCTGTGAATGACTGTCAATAGATTTTTTCTAACCTGAGTTTCTAATGACGCAGCAGGCTATTAATGCCGGCTGGCTCTTGCGAGCGAAAGAGAGCATTCCTCATGCATCAAGCGGAGTGATCGGAGCGACCCGAGCGGGGTGATCTGCAGCACCCCGTCATCGGTTGTGACCTTGCAGCGGACCCCATAGACGTCGCCAAGGGTCTCGGAGGTCAACACAGCCGCCGGCTCACCAAAGACCTGGGAACGGCCGCCGGCCAGGACGACCACTTTGTCGGCGTATCTGGCGACCAGATTCAGGTCGTGCAGGGAGATCACCGTGGTGATCCCTCTCTGCCTCGTTATCGCCTGGATCAGATCGAGGATCTCCAGGGCGTGCCTGAGGTCGAGACCGCTCAGCGGTTCGTCGAGCAGCAGGATCTTTGGTTGCCGCACCAGGGCCTGGGCTATCCAGACCATCTGTTTCTGGCCGCCGCTCAGTTCACCGAGAAACCGGGAGGCCAGCTTTTCCATGCCGAGTTCTTCCAGCACCGTATGGGCCAGAATGAGGTCTTCTCTCTCGACACGCCAGGACAGGGACTGGATTCTGCCGAGCAGAACCGCCTCGAACACGGTCAGAACGGCGCGGCTGGCGTTATCTTGCGGCAGATAGCCGATCTGCGGCCCGATTTTGTCATTGCCCGGCTCGCTCCGTATCGCCCCGTTCAGACGGATAGTCCCCTCGGGTCTGAGCAGGCCGGCGACACATTTCAGCAGGGTGGACTTTCCCGATCCATTGGCGCCGATAAGGATGGTCACCTCGCCCGGCAATGCCTCCAGGCTGACATCCCGCAGGACCGGGATGCTGCCGTGAATCCCGCCGTTATAGGCGAACTTCAACTTGTCGATTGCCAGCTTCACCAGTACCCGCTCCTTTTTTTCAACATCAGGGAAATGAAAAATGGCACGCCGATGAAGGAGGTGACGATGCCGATCGGCAATATCACCCCGGGAATAATCAACTTGCTAGCCACCGATGCCGAAGAAAGCAGCAGCGCCCCGGCGAGCGCCGCTGCCGGCAGGAAAAATCTCTGGTCCTCGCCGACCAGCATCCGCGCAATATGCGGCCCGGCAAGGCCGACAAAGCCGATTGTGCCGACGAAGCAGACGGCGGCCCCGGTAAGCACCGACACGACGACGAAGGTCTTGAGCCGGACTTTCTCGACATCGACTCCCAGGCTCCTCGCCTTTTCATCGCCAAGTCGCATGGCCGTCAGCTGCCAGGCATCCCGGGCGACCACCGGCACCGCCAGCAACAGGATCGCAGCGGAGATCGCAAGTTTTGGCCAGGTGGTCCGGAAGAGATTGCCGAAAAGCCAGAAGACCACCGCCTGCAACTGCTGCTCCGAGGCGACATACTGCAGGAGGGCTGTCAGGGATTGAAAGAGAAAGAGGACGGCAATGCCCGCCAGTACCATGGTCTCGGCACTGAGTCTGGCCTTCCTGGCGATGGAGTAGATGAGCAGGCAGGTGAGCATGGCGGCAAGAAAGGCGTTGGCCGGGACGATGAAGTGCTCGCCGAAGGGAAGAACGCCGACACCGGTGACCATGGCCAGGGCGGCGCCAAAGCCGGCGGCGGCTGAGATGCCGAGGGTGTAAGGGCTGGCGAGGGGATTGCCGAGGATCGTTTGCATCTCGGCCCCGGCAATGGCAAGCGAAGCGCCGACCACGATTGCCATCAGGGCAATCGGCAGCCGCAGATTCCAGACGATGACCGAGGTGGCCGGTGCAACCGTAGCCGGCGCCCAGATCGCCCGGAGGATCTCGGGGATCGACAGCCATGCCGGCCCTGTCGCGATATCCGCCAGGAGCATCGTCAGTACGGCAAGCGTCAGCAGCAAGAGCAGGCCTAACTTGCGGCCGGTCATTTGCAGATAGAGTTCCTCGGCCCTGGTCGTCGCCTCTTCCCGTATCACTTCGCCATCCCGATCATCGACTCGCCCTTGTAGAGGGCCGATAAAAACCGCCGGTAAAATTCCCGCAGATCCGCCTCCGGGTCCAGGTCGCGGAATTCTTCGGGATAGAGCCACTTGGCGATGGCCTCGATGGCGGCAAAATTATAGATATTATAGATGATGAACGAGTCGAAGACTCCGTGGACCCTGCCGTTTTTCACCGCGCTGAAGGTATCCCACCCCTGCCGTTTCGTGTACTCGGCAAGCAGCTTTCGCGATTCTTCCGGGCCCGCCGGCCCTGCTCCGGTCGAGGAACCGGCACCCTTCGGCTCGGCGAGGAGTATCACCTCGGGATCACTCTTCAGCAGGTATTCCGGGTTGATCTGCCCCCATCGCTTGACGAGGCCTTCGGCGATGTTGTTGCCCAAGGCCTCGGCGACCATGGCCCCCCAGGCGTAATTGCCGCAGGTCCAACCGTATTCGGCGGGGCCCCGCGAGCCATTTTCCACATACACCCGAGGCTTCGCCGCCTTGATCTTCGTCAGACGGCCGGCCACCGCATCCACCCGCTCCTGGTAGAAAGCGGCAATCTCCCGCGCCCTTTGTTCCTTGCCCAGCAAAGTGCCCAGCAAGACGATGCTCGGCACGGTATTGGTGAGGGGCTTTTCCCAGCAGTCGATGAAAACCGTCGGGATGCCGACCATCGCCATTTTCGCTATATCGTCGGCTATCCCTTCGTATTTGTTATTGATCATCCATAAGGGAAAGATCACCGCATCGGGTTTCAGGGCGATAACCTGTTCGACGCTGAAGGTGCCCTGGGCGTGACTGCCGATATCGGGGATGGCATCGATTTCCGGAAATTTCCCCTGGTAATCGATAAAGATTCCCTGGTTACGAACGGTGCGGGAGAGCCCCCACCCGGCGATTTTCCCGGTAAAATCATCCCCGGTCACTGCCGCAAGCGAGGGCAAGTGTTTGGCGTAGCCGAGCACCACCTTCCGCACCGGAACGTTCACCGACACCTGCCTTCCGGCCATATCGGTCACGGTAATCGGTGGCGGTATCGGCTGCTCCCCGGCAGCACCTCTGGCGGCCGCCGACGCCACCCAGAGCGCCATGAAGACGATTGAGAGAATTTGCTGTATTCCGCAACGCATTGACCGCTCCCCGCTTTTTGCAAAGGTTAAAAAAAATTGGTTACAAATTATCTTTTGATAAAACCGCCGGTCTCCGGCAAATGGGTCAAGATCCATTTGTGCGGCCAGGGGCAGCCGGTGCAGCGATCGGTGAACTCCCTGTTCCGGTCGATATAGGCAGAATAGTCGGCGGTGGATTCGAGGTCGAAAATATGGGTCGAAGAGGTCACTCCGGTGCAGCAGGTGCCCAGACGGCCGTCGTTATCTATCGGCAAATCGTAGATACCGCCCTTGCAGCTATGGGGCAGGTCATCGCCCAAATGGAGTTGATACACCGCCGCCGGGGTGCGCTTGCCCATCTTCGGCCGCAGGCGCCCCAAGCCCTCGTTGGCCAGCAGATAACCGTTTAACTTCATCGACGACAGCTCATCGAAGATGTGCGTCACCTCGTCGATATCCTCCTCGCCCAGGGCAAGCTCCCGAGTGTACTCGTGATTGATTACCCCGCGCACCATCGGGGTGAATCTGATCGGCATGCCGAGTCCGGAAAAATGGCGGAGCATCTCCGGCAGCAGCGCCACGTTATACTTGGTCACCACCGTCGCAATGCCGGTGGTGAAACGAAACTTCGACCCGGCGATATACCGCAAAATTCCGTCAAGCTCCGGCGTGAGGTCCTTGCCGAAGCGCGGCCGACCGTTGCCGCCCAAGGTATCGATGGAAAAACCGAGATTATCCAGGCCGGCCTCGTCCAGATTGTGCAGCATTTTTTCGGTAAGGCAGTGGCCGTTGGTCGATATCGATACCAGGGTGTCGCGGGCGGAGATGTAATCGACCAGATCGAGCACGTAGGGCGACAGCAGCGGGTCCCCGCCGACGAGACTGATGCTCCTGTTGCCGAGCATATAGGCGATGTCGGCGGTCCGTTTCCACTCATGAAGACCCATATCGCCGTGCCGGAGCATATTGCGCTCGACACAGTAGGTGCATGATATATCGCACTCGCGGGTAATTTTGGCGTAGGCCAGCACCGGCAGAACACTGCCGGCGATTGCGCGCTGCGCGCTTGCCTGGTAGGCGGCAAGCTTTGCCGGTCGATTATGTTTATGCATGTTGTCTGTCATCCCTTGGCGGCTCTACGGAAATTGCCGCGATAGATTTAAATATCGATAGATTGCCTGTCGTAGCCCGGCTCCGACGGATCAAAACCGCAAGGCCAATTCGCCGAACCATGATCTGCCCGGCGCCTTGTCCGCCGCGTAGTAGTCTTCGTCAATGAGGTTATTTACGGCAAACGACAGCCGCGCATACCGGGTGACATCGTAGGAGACTTTGGCGTCCGCAGTGAAATACGGGTCGTACGAGCCATAGACGCCATCGACATAATCGCTGTTGTCGTCGTTTTTATAGGCCTTGCCGACATACCGGCCGATAAGGCTGAACGAATACGGGCCTTCGGTGAATTCGGCGCCGGCGTTGAACAGCTTTTCGGGCAGCATCGTCAGGCTTTTGCCGACAATCGCCGGTTTTGCCGAATTTTCGGTGACCTCCGAATCGGTATAGGTGAAGTTGGTGAAAAGCCGGAGCCATTTCCCGAAGCTCTGCTCGACCTCGAGTTCAACGCCGTTGCTCTCCGCCTTGCCGACGTTTTTATTTTCGTAGAGGGTGGCCGAGGTCATGCCGCGGTAGATCAAATTCTCCAGATAGTTCTCAAAATATGCGACCTTCACCTTCACGCCCTGCCACAGGGCCTGCTCGGCGCCGATATCCCACGACTTGGTAGTCTCCGGCTCGAGATCGGGACTGCCGGCGTAGGTGATCCCGTTGGGGGCCGTCCATGTGCGGTACATTTCAACGATGGTCGGTGCCCGGAAGGCCTTGCCGGCGGACGCCCTGAGGGTCGTCCCTTCGAGCGGGATATAGACGAGGGCGGTCTTCGGACTGAGGGCCGACTCCGATTTGTCGGCAAAGCTGCTGTCGGGAACTCCCGCCTGAAAGACCGAGCCGTCGTAGGTCTCCCACCAATCAGAGCGCAAACCGACATAGGCGGTCAGGGAATCGAAAAGGCTTATCTCATCCTGGCCGAACAGGGCATAGGTTTTATCCTTGCCTTTTGAGCGGTAGACGAGGTCGGTCCGGGTCCCTTCGTCCCGCCAGTTGGTGCGGTTGTACTCGTCCATCTGTCCGGTATTGTGGCCGAAAAATCCGCCGAGGGTGAAGAGTTGCCGCTCGGAGAGCGGAGCGGTCAACTCCAGCTCGGCGTTGTAATACCGGTCATACGGGTTATCCCACTCCTTTCCCGCCCCGCCCGCGGCCGTCGAGCCGCTGCCGGGCATGCCGGCGCCGAATGTGCTGTCGGCGTAGCTGACGGAAAGCTTTGATTTAACATCGGAGATCTTCGTCTCGTAGCTGAGGTTATAGAAATCCTGCTCGCGGTGCATATCGTCGTAGTTGAGATACGAGGATTCGGCGACGGTCCCGTATTTCCAGACCGGATTGCCCGCCGCATCGCGCAGAGATGTGTGGGGATCGTCGTAATGGGTCTCGAAACGGGTTTTGTTGACGGAGAGGTTGACCTTGGACGTTTTCGAAAAGTCATAGGCCGCCTTGAGGGCGACATTGTCGTCCCACCACTCGGTATCGCCTTTATCGCCTATCAGATAGCGGGTTTTCCCGGTGGCATCGGTGGTGCTCGACCAACCGCCGACGCCCGCGCCGGGCGAGGCGCTCTGGACATTGTCGATGGTCGGGAAACCGTTGGTGGCCTTGATCCCGTAGCCGAGGGAGACCGCTAGTTTGTCGTTGAATTTATCGCCATAGGATGTGTAGAACCGCCGATAATCGTCGTTGGCGTCGCCTCGTTGCCAGCTTGTGCCGTACCCGCTCTTCATGGTCAGTTCTCTTTTTTCCGGCATCCTGGTGAGAATGTTGACGACACCGCCCATGGCCTGGCCGCCGTAGAGGCTGGAGAACGGCCCTTTGACCACCTCGATCCGCTCCACCACCTCCGGGGCAATGCCGGTTAGTCCGTACAGGTTACCCAGCATCGGATCGACAAGGTTGCTGCCGTCCAATAAGACCAAGGTCCTGCCCAATCCCCCCGGCATCCCTCTGAGAGTGATCTGCGGCGAAATGTCCTGTACTCTGGTGCGGGTGTTATAGACCCCGGGGAGGGCGCTCAGCGCCTGATCGACGGTCTCGAGGTTTCTGGTTTCCATCTCCTTGGCGGTGACCACCGAAACGCTTCCGGGGGCGGCGGCGAGGTCTTTTTCCGTCCTTGTGGCGGTGACGACGATTTCGTCGAGTTTTGCCGGTTCCTGCTCCTTTTCTTCCGCCGCCATGGCGGAGGCGGAAACGATTTGACCGAGAATGCAGATCGTGATGATTTTCAACGCCTTTTCCATACTCTCCTCTCTTTATTTAACGCTATAGTATTGCAGCAAATATTTATGATCGCCGTCTTCCCAGGGTGATCTGTTCAAGGAAACCTTCGATGCGGACCCTGAGTTGGCCGACGTCCGATTTGGAGTAGTCGGTCACGACATGCAGAAACGGCAGGCCGTGTTTGCCCTTGACCAGCTCGCCCACCCGGTACGATTCGATGTTGAAGGTATGGCAAAACTGCCAGGTCAGATCGATGACCCCGTCGATACGGTATTCGGTGATCAGCCGATCGATATCCTCGAAGCGGCGCGTATTCGGCGTCATGCACGAGCAGGTGACCCGCAGGTATCTTTCCGCCAGGGCCTGATAGGGGTCTATCTCCTCGTCGACCGGATCCTCGATACGGGTTATCCCGCCGCAGCCCTCCTGGCAGACCACGACCCCGCCGCACTCTTCGACCAATTTCAGGACTTTGTCGCAGCCCAGACTGTTGCCGAGACCCGTCCAGAGAATCCGCGGCCGGTCCAGCGAACAGGCCCATTCCTTCTCTTTGATCCTTCGCTGCAACTCCGCCAGGAGACCGCGAAGTTTGTTATGGTAATCGTCGCGATCGACGCAATAGCCGAACGAGGTCGTCAGCCCGACCAGATCCACGCCCATGATCGGCACGGGATGATGACGGCGACAGCGGTGAATTTCGGAGAGGATCGCCCGCCCGGCGTTCAGTTGCTTGATCGCCCGGCGCAGGTTTTCTTCGGTGATTTCGGTGTGCAGCTGTTCCTCAAGAAACGATCCGAGCTTGCGCACTTCGGCGGTCCAGTGCTCCTCGGCGGCCTGTTCCTCGGGTTTTTGCGGCAGATCCATGACATGCATGGGTTTTTCCCTGGCCAGCAGCTCGTACATCTTTTTCCGCCCGTCGCAGGTGGTTTCGCCGACAAGGCAATCCGCCAGGGGAAAGAGAGGGCAGGTGTTACCGACGGCGCGGCCGTAGGTTGCCTTGACCATCGGACACTGGTCCGTGGGCAGAACCTCCTCCGCCGCGGCGATCGGCCCTTCGGTGGTCCCGCACAGGCCGATCGGAATCGCCCCCGCGGCCAGCACCATTTCCACCGGGAAATATGAGCACATCAGCCCGACGACCTTTTTCCCTTCTTCCTTTGCCATCTCGAGGGCAAGTGCCAGATTGGTCCGCACCTCGTTGATCGTTTTGTCCGCCTTCAGTTCCATTTTTTTTATTACTCCCTGTCGATAATCGACATCTGTGTCTGCAGGTAACGCTCTCCGGCAATAACCGCCGCACCCAGGGCCCCGATAATCTGAGGATCCAGCTCAAGGCCTGCAAATTGAACTTCGAGATATTCCTCCAGGGCCTTGCGAACCCCTTTATTTTTTGCCACCCCGCCGACGAAGACGATTTTCTTTTGCAGACCGAGCCGTTTGGCCAGATTACCGACCCGCTTGGCTACGCTGAGATGCAGGCCGGCGGCGATATCGGCCATTTTTTCGCCTGCCGCCAGCAGGGATACCACCTCCGATTCGGCAAAAACCGCACAGGTACTGTTGATGCAGACAGGCCTTACCGAGAGCTCGGTCGCAAATGGTTCAAGTTCCGTCTCCAAAGCCCGTGCCATGACCTGGAGAAACCGGCCGGTCCCCGCCGCGCATTTGTCGTTCATGACAAAGTCGAACATGCTGCCGTCACTGTTCAGCCTGATGACCTTGCTGTCCTGCCCGCCGATATCGATCACCGTTCTGACCTCGGGATCGAGAAAGTGCGCCCCACGAGCGTGACAGGTCAATTCCGTGACAGCCACATCCACAAAGGATAAGGAAACCCTGCCATACCCCGTGCCGACGGAATATCGAACATCCGCTTTATTCACCCCTGCTTTGAGGAGCGTTTGGTTGAAAGCGCTTTCCCCAGCCCTGACGGGTGAAGTGCCGGTATCCAGAACCGTGTATGCTTGAATCCCGTGCCCCGTCAAAAGAACGCATTTTGCGGTTAAAGAACCTACATCGATGCCAGCAAACAACCGACTGCTGCTGTTCGTTTCCAATTCCTCCTCCATCATCGCAGTAATTCATCATTCTCATAATTGCTCTACATTTAAATGAGTTATCTGATCATGTCCAATAGATTATCTGAATTCATTAAATGCAATAAATAGGATATTCCTATATTAATACCTCAGCGAAATTATCTTGACATTTACTCGCCGTCATAGAATGGTAACACGGATTTGAATTTTATATTATTCGACAAGGAGCACGGCATGCGGGTTTTCAGTATGGTTCTTTCATTTTTACTCATGGCGGTTTTCAATCCCTGTTTCACCTGCCGGGCGATGGAAAACGGTGAGACCGACCGGATTAAAAAACCGGTGGCGGAATCGATCCGCATCCGCCAGAACACCCAGGAGCAGGAGCAGCAGTGGCGAGACGACAAAGAAAAGCTCCTCGCCCGCTATGCCCGCCTGGAGGAGACGAAAAAGCAGTTGACCCTGCGCCGGACGGCCCTTGACGACAAGGTAAAGGAGACGAAGAGCCGGATCGCCGCCAAGCACAAACAGCTTGATGATATCGAGGGCATCGGGAAAGAGATTGCCCCCCTCATCGACAGCCTCATCAAAGAGCTGGAAACCTTCGTGGCGAGCGATCTGCCCTTTCTCGCCGAAGAACGCCTCAACCGTCTGCAACGTCTTGGCGAACTCCGCGGCGATCCCGAGGTGGCGGTGAGCGAAAAATTCCGCAAGGTCATGGAGGCCCTTCTGGTCGAGACGGAATACGGCAACACCATCGAGGTCTATCAGGAAACCATCGCCCTGGGCGGCCGCGGCACCCTGGTCGATATCTTTCGTCTGGGCCGGGTCGGTCTGTTCTTTCAGACCCTCGACCGCACGTCGTGTGGTCGCTACGATGTAGCGGCCGCTTCCTGGCAGCCCCTGCCCAGCGAATATAACAGATCCATCGCGACCGCCATGGAGATCGGCGCCAAGCGGCGGCCGGCGGAACTGCTCACCCTGCCTCTCGGAAGGATACACCTGCAATGAAGACTTTTTTATGCTTTTCTCTCGTTCCGATAGCCATCCTCCTGCTCCTTGTCGCCCCCTCGGCCCAAGGCGCCCAGGACATGCGGGAGCAACAGGTCGAGGCGCGCACCTCCGTTCATAACCTGAAGGTCAAAGCGGCGGCCGAGGAAGAGGCCGCCCGTCAGGAAGCCGCCCGCAGCCGGGAGAAGATCGCCGGCGACCGCACCCTGCTCGATCAGGAGGTCCCCCTCCTCGAGACCGAGGTGGGGGACCTCGAAAAGGCGGTTGCCCGCCCTCGAAGCCGAGGATAAAAACCTGGAAGCAAGGGAAGCGGAGTTCGTCCAAAAACTGACGGCGACCGACGGCATGATTCGAGAGCTGGTCGGAGTCGTCCGCACCCATGCCAAGGATATGCAAACCCTGATCAACGGCAGCCTCCAGACCGCGCTTGTCGCCGACGACACCGGCTTTCTCGAAGCCATCGCCGGGCAGGCCCGGTTTCCGGGGATGAACGAGATCGCCGTGATGAACGAGGCGCTCCGCCGCCAGCTCCATGATGGCGGCGCCGTCCGCCTGACCCGAGGGCCGATCGTCGACCGGGTCGGCAATACGGTCGAGGCGGATATCCTGGTGCTCGGCAACTTCACCGCCGCCTACCGGCTGGGGGAAGAAATCGGCTTTCTTAACTATTCGCCGGACGGTCGCAGGCTTTTTGCCCTCTCCCGCCTGCCTTCGGACCGCGAAGTTAAACAACTGCGACGCTATATGAACGGTAAGGACGAGGCGACGCCCATCGACATCTCCCGTGGCACAGCCCTGAGCCAACTGGTCCACACCCCGAACCTGCGCCGGCAGATTGAGTCAGGCGGTCCGCTGGTTTGGCCGATACTGGCGATTTTCGCCGTCGCTGTCATTGTTATTCTCGAGCGGCTCGTTTTTCTTTTATCCAGCCGGACGGATGCCGATCGTCTCAGCCGACGGATCGAAGCGATGGCCGCGGCACGAAACTGGCAGGCCTGCAAAACGGAGTGTTCCCGTCTCGTCGCCAAACCGGTAGCCCGAGTCTTGACCGCCGGTCTGGAATGCTGCCATCTCGGCCGCGAGATCATGGAAAATGCCCTGCAGGAGGCGATCCTGAAAGAGATACCGTCAATGGAGCGCTTCCTGTCGACCCTTGGCATGCTGGCGGCCATCGCTCCGCTTCTCGGCCTGCTGGGGACAGTCACCGGCATGATCGACACCTTTTTTGTCATCACCCAGCACGGCACCGGCGACCCGCGGCTGATGTCCGACGGTATCTCGGTCGCCCTGGTCACCACCATGCTTGGGCTGTCGGTGGCCATTCCCATCATGCTGGTTCATACCCTGCTCGCCAGGACGGTGGACAACCGCATTGCCCAGATGGAGGAAAAAGCGGTGGCCCTGATCAATATCGTCGAAAAAATCCGGGTCGGCGATGGACGCGCTTGATTGGCTGCGAAACAGCTGGTACCAGCTCGATACGTACATGAGGACCGGCGGCATCGTCATGTGGCCGCTCGCCGCGGTGAGCCTGGCGATGTGGCTGCTGATCGTCGAACGAACCCTTTTTATCCGTCGCCTGCACCGCAGGCCAATCGGCTTTCACGAGGCATGGGAGCATGTCAGGGACGGCCGGCTCCCTGACGCCAAAACATCCGGCGGCGCCGTTGCCCTGCTGGTTTCCCGGTTTATCCCGGCGCAGAGCGGTAATCGGCGCCTCGACCGCTTCATTCTCGACGAAACCGTCATGCGGCTCAACCACAGCCTGACCGACCATCTGGATGCCATCGGGGTACTGGCGGCGGTCGCCCCGCTGCTCGGTCTGCTCGGTACGGTGACGGGGATGATCACCACCTTCGACGTCCTCGCAGTTTTCGGGACGGGCAACGCCAAGGCAATGGCCGGCGGGATCTCCGAGGCCCTGATCACCACCGAGACCGGGTTGTTGGTCGCCATCCCCGGGCTGTATATGAAAGGTTTTCTCGACCGCCGGGCCCGCAACCTGGGAAAACGAATCACCGCCGCCGGCCTGTATCTGCAAAGGAGACTGTAAACATGCTCAATATAACCGCCGCCCGTCGCCGCAATCGCGCCATGGTGGAAATCAATATGGCGCCGATGATCGATATGGTCTTTCTCCTGCTTATTTTCTTCCTGGTGACCACAAGTTTCGTCAAAGAGACCGGCATCGAAGTCAGCCGACCGACGGCGACGACGGCAACCGCCGGAGAAAAGGCAAACATCCTCATCGGCATCGACGCGAACAACAGGGTCTTCCTGGATCGCTACGAGATCGACATCCGGGCGGTGCGAGCCAACATTGAACGGACCCTGGCCGAAAACCCCGAAGGTACGGTAGTGGTGGTGGCCGATAAGGCGAGCGCCACCGGCACCGCCATAGAAGTGATGGACGGCTGCCGCATGGCCGGGGCGCAGAACGTCTCGCTTGCGGCAAAACTTCCCCAAGCCGAATAATGGGCAAATAAAGGGCACTATGGACACCGTTCTTCCCTCATCCACTCCCGTGCGACCCCGGTGTTTCAGTAAATGGCTCGGCCGCCTCTCCATCCTGACGGCGGCGCTTGCCATCAACCTGGCCTTGTTCGGGTTGATGCCCTATCTGCTCACCCGTACCGCGGCAGGCCCGTCGCGGGAACAGACCGTTTCGCAGATCAATGTCATCCGCCTCAAACAGCCTGAGCCCCCGGTTAAACGGATGAGCGAAAATCCTCCCGAGCCACCGCCGGAGGAGCGCAAGGCACCAAGGCCGGCACCGGCGAAACCCGCGCCCGCCAAGCTGTCTCTCCCCTTCGATGTCAACCCCCGTCTGCCGGCCGGCCCGGACAGTTTAAGCCTGCCGGTGGCGCCGATACAGGCCGCCGGCAACCTTGCCGACATCTTTGCCACCGGCGATCTCGACCTACCCCTGACGGTCCTCTCCCGCATGCCCCCGGTCTATCCGCGCCAGGCCAAGAGCCGCGGCACGGAAGGATGGGTGCGGGTGAAGTTCATCGTCCATGAGGACGGCAGCGTCGGCAGCGTCACGGTGGAAGAAAGCGAGCCGAAGACCGTTTTCGACGATGCCGTCATCCGCGCGGTCTCCGGCTGGCGGTTCAAAGCCGGGACGGTCGGCGGGGTCCCGGTCAAGGCCTGGGCGGAGACCGTCGTCCGCTTTAAGTTGGATTGAAGGGAGCATCCTGTGATGACTATTACGATGACTGCCATACGGCCTGTTCAGTTGCTTGTTCTTTGCGGTCTGATCCTCGTCTTCTCCATGCGACCGGCCGTTGCCGAGGACAAAAAAGACGATATGCCGGCAGCGGCCAGGATCACCCTGGCCAAGGCCGGCAAGCTGATGAACGACAGAGACTATGAAAAGGCCATCGCTTTGCTTGCCGACTTCCAGGCAAAGGCCCCGGCGGGCGGAGGTGGGGCTGAGAATACCGAATCCGGCCACGCGGAAATCCTGTACGCGCTCGGCACCTGCCATCTCCTGCAGGACCATTTCCAACAGGCCGCCCAAACCCTGGAACGGGCGGTGCAGCACGACCCGCGCCACCTCTCCGCCTGGCTGAACCTGGCCAAGGCGGCCTACGAATTGAGCGACTACAGGAAGGCGGCCGAGTGCTTTGCCAGGGCCTATGAACTGGGGCCGGAGAAAAACCCCGAGCACCTCTATTTCTCGGCGGTGGTCCTTTTCCTTGCCAAGCAGAACGACCAAGCCGTGGCGGCCTTCGAACGGCTGCTGGCTACCACCCCCGACATCCGTCCGGAGTGGCGGGAAAACTTGATCCATGTTCTGCTGGCCGCAGGTGAGAACCACAGGGCCCTGCCCCATATCCGGAGTCTAGCCGAAGAATATCGCGACGACAAACAGCGGCAGTGGCAGGAGATCCTCCTGCATCACTATCTCCAGCTCGACATGGACGTCGAGGCCCTGGCCTATGCCGAGTCCTTGAGCGCCAAGTCGCCGGCCGAGCCGAAATGGTGGCGGGCTTTGGCTCATATCCATCTGCGGCACAACCGCTACCAACCGGCCCTCACCGCCCTCTTGATCGCCGGCTATCTCGAACCGTTGTCCGACCAGGAAAGCCGCCTTGTCGCTGACCTTTACCTGCAACTGGGAGTGCCGGTCAAAGCCGCGGCCCTCTATCAGGACATCCTGTCCGATAAAGGCAACCCCCAGCTCCTCGCCAACCTGGTGGTCGCCTTGCAGCAGACGGGACAAGCCGAAGAGGCCCTGACCGCCCTCGGCAAATTCGCCCCGGAAACCCCGGGCCCGGAGCTTGCCATGCTGAAAGCCGACCTGCTCTACGGCCTAGGACGTTACCGGACCGCCGCCCAGCTCTACCGCCAGACCGCCGAATCGGGCGGCAAGGAAAAGGCTCGTGCCCTGCGAATGGCGGAATATGCAAAAACCCGGGAGAGCTTCGAATATGGCGGGAATGAACGGCACAGACGGGGCATTGCCTTTTGATTGTCGAAAAATACTGCTCGCCGCCTTATTGCCGCAGGGCTTGACGAAGTCTGCGGCAGTATCTCTGGAACGACTCCGAGGCCCGGTCGCGGGGCCTCTCCAGGGGAATCGCCAGCTCCTCCCGGATTGCCCCGGTGGCATGGCCAAAGATCAGCACCCGGTCGGCAAGGGTGACGGCTTCCTGGACATCGTGGGTGACGAAAAGAATGGTTTGCGCCCGCTGTCGCCACAAATCCTGCAGCAGTTCCTGGCTCGCTTCCCGACTCTGGGCGTCAAGCGCCCCGAAGGGTTCGTCCATAAGGAGGATTTCGGGTGAGCGAACCAGCACCCGCGCCAGGGCTACCCGCTGTTTCATGCCACCGGAGATTTCCCGGGGCAGATAGTCGCCGTAGCCGTCAAGACCGACCAGGCCGAGGAAACGGTCGACTTCCCCCGCCGGTTTCCTGCCGGACACGTCTCCTGATTTCAGGCCAAAGGCGATATTTTCTCTGAGGGTCAACCAGGGGAAAAGGGCATCCTCCTGAAAGACCACGCAGCGATCCGGGCCGGGGCCGGTAATCGGTTTGCCCTGCAGCAGACAGCGGCCGGAGGTCGGAACAAGAAAGCCCGCCAGGATATTGAGAAGGGTCGATTTGCCGCAACCGCTTCGGCCAAGCAGACACACCAGCTCGCCCTCGGCCATGGTAAAGGAGATATTGCAGAGGACGGGTTTGCCATCGCCCTCCCCGGCAAAAGCGTGGCTGACTCCCGACACCTCCAAATACGGCCGGTCCGTCCGGCCGTGCCGCGGTACCCGGGCGATATTCGAGGTCATCGCAGCTGTCTCCCGGCGCTCTTGAAGCAGAGGCGCATGGCGAGAAAAAGCAGCCGATCGCACATTCTGCTGATCATGGCAATGAGAAGAATGCCGACGACGATGATATCGATCCGGCCGAGCATCCTGGCATCCATGATAACCGCTCCCAGGCCGTCGGGCACGCCGGTCAGTTCTCCCAGAACAAGATACGCCCAGGAAATGCCCAGGCCCAGGCGCAGCCCGGCGATAATATTGGGCATGGTCAGGGGAATGAGGATGGCAAAGACCCCGCGCAACCGGGAAACGCCCAGCATCGCCCCGGCCCGCAGATAGATTGGCGGGGCTAAACGGGCACCGGTCAAGGTATTAAGATAGATGGGGAAAAACGCCGCGATCGCCACCAGAAAAACCGTGGTCTTGATACCGATGCCGAACCAGATCATCGCCAGCGGCAGCCAACAGATTCCGGGAACCGCCCGCAAGCCGTTGACGGTGGCGGACACCAGCCGGTTCACCAGGGTGATCCTGCCGGAGAGAAGGCCAAGGGGGACGCCCAGGGCGGTGGCGAGAGCAAAGCCCAGCAACACGCGGGTTAGCGAGGCGGCGAAGTCGTTCAAAAACCTGCCGGCGTAGGCCCCTTCCCCCGGCGTTCCGAAGATATAGCCCGCACCGGCATACAGGATCGTTTCGGGATGGGGCAGGAGGTACACCGGCACCAGTCCGGTTTCGCTGACCACGTACCAGGCCGTGAGACAAAAGGCCGGGATGAGCAGGGGGAGCAGCAGGTCTCTCCCTTTCCCCGCCATCCACCGGCGTCCCGGGCCGTTCGCGATTATGGTCCGCCGCTGAGCGACCTGAGCGAGCAGAGCGACATTAGCGGCCGGCTGGCGCAAGCGAAACATTTTTGACAAAACGCAGGTCGAAGAGTTTTTCGTAGTCGGGCTGCCGGTCGATAACGCCAAGGGCCTGCATCCGCTCGCCCAGGGCCTTGGCCCTGCCGATGAACTCTTCATCCATGGTCCAGGCCAGTTCCATATTGGCGGCGGCCTGTTCGAGAATTCGCATGGGGGTGCCGAAGGTCTCGGCGCGTTGCAGCCAGACCGGACGGTCACCATTCAGATGTTCGGTGGCCCGGGCATGGGCGTCGACCAGTTTCTGCACCCTATCCGGGTGCTTTTCGACCATTGCCCTGGTGACCAGCATTGCCGCATTGATGGTCCCCACCGACTCGCCGTAGTAGGGATAGGAGAGAATCCTGCCGAATCCCTGGTCCACGGCCAGGGTGGGGAAGGGTTCGCCGGAAAGGAAGGCGTCGATGCCGCCCTTGGCGAGGGCGGTACCCATATCGAAAAAATCTACCCGCACCAGAGTGACGTCGGTGGCCGGGGCAAGACCGTTGCGTTGCAGGGCCTCCCGCAGCAGGATCTCATGCATCGTTCCGGGCACATAGCCGATTTTCCGCCCTTTCAGGTCGGCAATCGTCCGCACCGGGCCATCCTTTTGCACCACCAGCGCCGAACATTTGTTGCACAGGGCGGCCACCACCACGACCGGCTGGCCCATGACCGCCGACTGGATGGCGTGGGCCACGGTGGTTCCGGTCATGTCGAGGCTGCCGGCCAACAGGGCGGTCTTCTGGTCGGCCGGATTGGTGAAGGAAAAGACCTTTGCCTGGTCCCCGGTCAAAAAGTCCTGATAGAAAAAAGGTTGGATGGTCTGGGCGGTCTTCCAGGTACCGACCTTCAGCTCCTCGCTCCGTCCTGTGACCGGTACGACGGAGAAAACGATCAGATAAAGCACAAATAGGACGACAGATGGTCTTGGGATGCGCATATGTTCCTCGCCTGTAGGATTGTTGAAAGAGCCTATGGAACCATCGTTAAAAGCAGTTGGAAGGCAGCTCGGGGTTCCACTCCATTTCCTGGAAAATTACCGAACACTTGTTGACTGATCGTCCCCGCCCTTCACCGGTATCGGCCTTCCCGTCCCGCGGACTGGAGCCTACCTCGGGGAAAAGCAGGTTCGCCCCGGCGATAAGAGAGAGACTGTTCGGTTCGTGGACGCAGTGTGCCTTGACCGTATCGCCCATTACCAGCCGGCTGACGGCAACCATCTGGGCCATCCGCCTCTCGCTTATCATACCGTACGGTTCCATCGGCGATCCCGGAAAATTTATCCGCCGCATGACCCCGCTGTAGGTGGCCTTTTCCCTCCGGGCAAGAAACATCATCTCGACGATCTCCGCCGCCGTATGCTCGGGACCGACCGGCTCGACACAGTTCATCCACTGCAAGCCCACATCGTGGAGGACCCGGATGGTCGCAATCCTGCGGGCGGGATCGAACGGCGTCACCCTGCCCTCGCCGAGGCGCACCGCGTGGTAGAAACCGACAAACCCGGCATCGAGCAGCTGTTCTCCCTCGCTGTGGGTGATGTCGCGGGCATTGGCCACCAGGGGAATGTCAACCTCCTTTTTCAACTTCCGGCCGATCTCCAGCAGATCGGCAAAAGGAAAGGTGCCGGTACTCATCAGGTTCAGGGCATCCGCGCCCTCCGCCTCTCCCTCTTTGGCCCAGGCGAGGATGCGGTCCATGGGGAAATCGATTCTTTCGCTGAACACCCCGGCACGTCTGGCCAGGGAACAGAAAGCGCAATCCATGGGACAGGGCTCGACGTTCAGGCCGATGTGAAAATGGTTCTCGCCCTTATTGTTGAAGAGCGTTCGCGACAGATGGTCGGCGCATTCCATCAGGGCATAGGTTTCCATGCTTTCCGGGGCGAGATGCATCAGCAGCATGGCCTCTTCGGCGGTCGGCAGTGCCCCGTCCCGTCCCTTGCGTAAAATTTCCTCGACCGCCAAAGAAAGTCTCCAGCTCATATCTGCAATGTTCCTTGTATTTCATTCCCGCAAAGAAGCTGGACACCGGCTTCTTTGCGGGATGGTTCGGGTGCGGATGTCCATGCATCTTATATTGTGTCCGGACATGAAAAAATACCCGCCGCATGATCGTCAATACCGGAAGGTCAACTCGGCGAAAAAGGAGCGTCCGGCCCCTTTATAGTAGTTGTAATACTCTTCATCGAGGAGGTTGTCGACGGCAACGGAAATCTCGGCATTGCCGGTGATCGTATAGGAAACCTTGGTGTCGACCAGGGTATAGGGATCATAGGAGGTGTAGACCCCGTTGATTACATCGCTGTTGGTATCGCTGCCGTAGCGTTTGCTGGCATACCGGCCGGTAAGGGAGACAGTGAACGGCCCCTGTTCATAGCTTGTTCCGGCGTTGAACAGATGCTCCGGCACCTGCATGAGCTGTTTGCCGATGGAGGCCGGGTTGGCCTCATTTTCCTTCACCTCGGAATCGGTATAGGTGTAGTTGGCAAAGAGCGTCAGGCCGATAGCCAGCTTCTGCTCGGCCTCCAGTTCGACCCCCTGGCTTTTTGCCTTGCCGGCATTGATTCCTTCCTGCCGGGTGGCCGAGACCGTCTTCCGGTAGATCAGATCTTCCATATGGTTTTCGAAATAGGTGGCTTTGACCTTCATCCCCGGCCAGAGGCCCTGCTCGATCCCGCCGTCCCAGGAGGTGACGGTCTCCGGTTTCAGGTCGGGATTGGAGGCATAGGTGATGCCCGACGACGAGGTCCAGGTCCGGTACAGATCGTAGGTCGTCGGGGACCGGAAGGCCTTGCCGACGGAGGTGCGGAGGGCAGTGGCCTCCAGGGGTTTATAGATAAGGGCCGCTTTCGGACTGAAAGAGGATGCGTCGCGTGCGGCGTAGTCGATGGAATAACCGGATTTCCCGGGAACGAAGGCATGGCCGTCCGAGGTTTCCCACCAGTCCTGGCGTAAACCGAGATAGCCGATCAGGTTGTTCAGGATCCCTATTTCGTCCTGAACAAAGAGAGAATAGGTTCGATCCTTGCCCTCCGACTCGTATGTCAGGCTGGTCTTGGATTCCTCGTCCAGCCAGTTGCTCAGGTTGTGTTCCCGGTTGTGGGCCTGCCCGGCCCGGTAGGATGCACCGGTGGTCAGAATATTGTTGGTGAAAATCGGGGAGGTGAACTGCAGGTCGGTGTTCAGGGTTGACGAAGGGGTCTCGCTGATGGTCCCCGCCCCCCCGGTTCTGGTGGCGGTCGTCCCTTTGGCGATATACCAGGAGTTGCCGACATCGAGAAAGCCGACGGCCAGCCTGGCGAGGGTTCCCCCGAGTTCCGTCTGAACGCTGCCGCTATAGGTATTCTGCTCTTTGCCGCCATCGCCGGTCAAAAACGAGTTCTCCTTGACCGTGCCGTAGGACCATACCGGATTACCGGCCTTGTCCCGCAGGTAGGTGTGAGGGGTGTCGTAACCATATTCGTAAACGCCTCTTCTGAAGGAGAGATCCGCCTTGGTTTTCTTGTTGAGTTCATAGGCCGTTTTCAGTGTGAACTGGTCATCCTGCCAGGTGTTGTCGCCGGTATCGCCGACCAGGTAGCTGCGCGAGCCGGTATTGGTGGTGGTCGGAATGGCCCCGGAGATCCCGGAGGCTGCCGGATTGGTGCTCTGGACGTTGCTCCCGGCGGCATAGCCGTTGGCGGATAGCCGGCCATAACTGGTGAATATGCTGAGATTATCGTTGAATTTATCGCCATAGGACAGATACAGCTTGGCCAGATCGTCGAGGGCGGTGCCGCGCTCCCAGGAGGAACCGTAACCCATCTTAACGGCAACCTCCTGTTTTTCAGGCATCTTAGTGATGATATTGACCACGCCGCCCATCGCATTGCCGCCGTACAGGCTGGAGAAAGGTCCTTTGACCACCTCGATCTGTTTGATATCCTCCATCGACTGCAACTGGGTGGTCACCCCGCCGGAATAGGAGTCGTTCAACGGAACTGTCCCGTCCAACAGAAAGAGAACCCGCTTGTCATTGGCCATACCGCGCAGGGCAAACGCAGTCATCGAGCCGTAGCCGATATTGGTGTAAAAGAGTCCCGGCGTTGTCGACAGGGCCTGATCGAGAAAGTCGATCTTCCGTTTGTCCATGTCTTTTCTCGTCACGACCGAGACGCTCCCCGGCGCCGAGGACACGTCTTTCTCGCTTCTGGTGGCGGTGACGACGACCGGTTCCAGGCAGACCGCTTCGTCCTCCTTCGTTTCCCCGGCTATGCCGGAAAGCGGCGTCACCAAGCCGATGACACACCCTGCCAGCAATAATTTCCTCTTTCCCCTCAACACGTTCATACAATAACCCTCAATTTTTGTTGTTTTAAGTTTTCTGTGTCTCATTGCTTTCTTTAAAATTTCATCTGCAGGCCGGCGGTTGCCACGATACCGTCCGCGGGATAACCAAGATGGCTTTCGTATGCCGTGTTGAGAAGGTTGTCCACCTTCAGATAACCGTCGGTGGCAATGGTTCCCATCATAAACGGCTGCGTCACCTTGATTTCGACCACGGCATAGTCATCAAGCTTCTCTGCCGGGAGGTTTTCCATCCGGCTGTAACGGCTGCCTTCGTAGCGGATGGTTCCCTCCAGCCGAGTCTTCTGCTCGGCAAGGGTATAGCTGAGCGTTTCCTTGACCTTGATGGCTGGGGTATAGGGCAGTTCCTTACCGGTATCCTTGTTCTCCGAATCCTGGAAGGTAAGGGATGTTTCAGCGGTCAGACCGGACTCCCAGGCGTATTTCCCGGTGATTTCCACTCCTTGACGATGAGCGCTGGCAAGGTTTATTGGCCGGTAGAGCAGATCGGTGCCGCGCTCGGAGGTGATCAGATCGGAGGTATCCGCCCTGAAGATGGTCAACTGGAGCAGGCGATTCTTCGCGAAGGTGTATTCGACCCCGAGGTCATAGGACCAGACCCGCTCCTCATCCAAGTCCGGATTACCGCGACTCTGGTCGATGGAGCCGTGGCTTGTCTGGTAGAGTTGCTCAAAGGTGGGGACATTAATGGTATAGCCGCCTTTGAGCTTGATGAACCACTTCCGTAAGACACCCCAGCCGACTCCCGCGAGGAGTCCGGGGTTGAGGCCGAAATCATTGGTATGGTCACCGCGCAGACCAATAGTCGGGGTGAAGTCGCCGAAACGGCGATCATACTGACTGTTCAGTCCGTTGCGAAAACGGTGATGCCCTCCCGCCAAGGTATGGTCGAATTCATCCCATTCCGACATGACCCCAACTCGCAAATCCCCTCCGCCATCTTCCCGTGACCAGATTGTATCCGCTTTGAGACCTGCTTTCCTGTCATCCAGGGTGGATTTGAGGCCGGATTGCGCTCGATCCAGAAGGGAGATCGAGTCGCCGTAAAGGGTGGCCGCTACAGTGCCGGTTTCGCCTATCGTTCCATTGTATTTTGTATCCAACGAGGCCTTTTGATATTCCTGCCGAGCATCGGGTGTAAGATTGTCGGTGGGGCCGGGTGAACCGAATTCGGCCTGATAGTAACGGCCGCCGACCTCATACCTGCCACCGTCTTTTTTGTCACGACTCCAGTTCATCGCCAGGGCCCCGTCGGTCCTGTCGCTGTTTGGCCGTTTGCCGTCGCGATGGGTGGTTGTTGCCGATAATAATGCAGTACCGCCGGCAACCGGCATTCGGTGACTCAGACTGCTTTCGGCAAACCCGTACGACCCTCCGCCAACCTTGGCGGTGGAGTTGGTTTTCTCCTTGTCCTTCATCGTTCCCCCGGAGTTGGTGACGATATTGATGGCACCGTCACTGCCCCCGGGACCAAGCCATACCGGAACGGGCGGTTTGAAGGAGCAAACACCTCCGGAACCCCCTTATCAGGCGCACCGAAAGCGGTTCCGGCCTGTACGGCTATCAACAGCAGCAGTTGGAGCATGAACTTCGCGGAACCACCCCTGCGGAAGCCCATAACCATCAGCCCGACCATCACCACAAAGCCGATTATAAACAGCCAGGGTATCGGTGCGGACGACGCATCGGCAGTGTTTTTGCCGGTCACCTCCATTTCAAAGCCTTCGACATCACCGGCCTTGGCGGTTTTACCGGTGTCGTCAACCGTTTTTTCGGTACTGGCAGTGACCGTCTGCGGTGACGCTTCTCCGGAGGTTTTCCCGGCCTTGCCGGTTTCCTGGCGGCTGGCGGCATCAGGGTTCTTCATGTCATCCAGCGCCCCCACAAAATCCCGGTTCAGACCGCTCATGCCCGGAATGGACAGCAGGGTTGCGGAGGTGAAACCGGTGAGCTGTGGATTGTTGCAGGTATGGTCGCAGCAGGCCAGCCCCACCTCCCGGGCGGTCTCCGCATATTCCCGGGCCAGTTTTTCGACCACCGCCTTATCCGGCTGCCAGTAGCCCTTGCGCACCGTTTCCAGCATGCGCGCCACCACCGACTGGTAAGCCCAGATATTCTTCGACTGCCGGAACAGCTCCTTCATGTCGAGACCGTTCTTGTCCAGCACATAGGTTTCGTACATCTCCTGCCATTTGGCGCCGTCCACCACCTCCGGCACCGTCACCTGCCAGCCCCAGAGATGCTCGGCGATCTTGTCGATAAACCGCGCCCCGGCGTAGCCCTCCTTCATCATCGCCTTTATCCACTCCGGATTCAGGTAGCGGGCCCGCATCTCCCTGCCCATCGACTTTTCCAGTGTCTCCTGCACCGCCTTTTTGGGGTTGGTCATATTGGTGACAAAGACTTCCGGGCTCTTGCCGTCGACCGCCCGGATGGCCATGGCGGTGCCTCCCAGGTACTGGAAGAAATCGTCCGTATCCAGCACCCCGATGGTATTGGTGGTACGGCTGTGGATGGCGATCTTACTGCCGGAGAGGGCGTTTTTCAGCAGGGTGTCGCCCAGGTCTTCGCCCGCCTGCTGCTCTTTGTCACCCCAAAAGCCCTGGCCGTACATATGGCTCATCCGCAGGAAATAGACGTCGGCCACCTCCTTTTCATTCTCCCAGGTATTCGAGGCCACGATCACCTTGTCCAGATTGGTGCCGTAGGCCCCCGGCGGCTCGGTAAAGATCCGGACGGAGGCCATCCGCTTGGCCTTCTCTTCGGCAATCCCCTTGGTCTTCAGCATTTCCATGGCCTTTTGGATATTGGCCCTGACCAGGTTATCCTCCTCGGCCTGATCGCGGGCCACGGAAACCGCATTGTCCAACAGCCCCATCAGCAGTGCAAAAATATCCCGATAGAGCCCGGACGGTACGATGGTTACATCGATGCGCGGACGCCCCAACTCGGCCCGCGGAATCGCCTCGACGCCGTTCACCCGGCCGCGCTCGTCCCACTTGGGCCTGACGCCCATCAGGTACATGATCTGGGATTCCATCACCCCTTCATGGCGAATGGTCTCGGTGGCCCAGATATTAAAGGTCAGCTTGTCCGGATAGACGCCGTGCTCCTTCTTGTAGCCTTCGATCAGCTCCCTTGCCAGTCCGGCGCCCGTCTCATAGGTGCCGGGGGATGGGACCCTGGCCGGGTCAAAAGAATAGAAATTCTTGCCGGTTGGCAGAGACTCCGGGTTTCTGATCGGATCGTTGCCGGGGCCGGCCGGGATGTATTTTCCAGCCAGGGCGGCGGCAAACGAATCCAGCTCTCGCGGCCCGCTCTGCTCGATTGCGGCCTCCAGTGCGGCGACTCGCTTTTCCCGTTCGTCCGGCATCAGGTCTTTTTCAATGGAGACAATCGCCTCAGCGGTGCTCCGGCGATATTTCGCCTCCGGCGATTTGCCGAAGGTGTGCAGACCGAATGGCGTATGAGTTTCGGCTATCTCCTTGATATAGTCGTCCAGTTCCTCGATCTCGGCGGGGGAACGGATCGCTGTCAGTTTCAGATCGGTCAGCATGCCGCTTCCCGCCACAATCCTGTTGATTTCTTCCAGTTTGGCGTTCGCAAGCTGCGGGGATTTCTCCCTGGCGCCGGTATAGTCGCTGATCAGCGCCGCCAGCTCCTTCAGGTCGCGGTTCATGCCGGCCTTATCGAAGGGCGGGGTCATATAGTCGATCACCACCCCCATGCCGCGCCGCTTGGCCTGCAGTCCCTCGCCCACATCATCAACGATGTACGGATAGATATTCGGCAGATCCTGGATGAGTATCTCCGGCGGGTCCTCCCTGGTGAAACCGACCTCCTTGCCGCCGAGCCATTCATGGGTGCCGTGGGTGCCGATATGGGCCACGGCATCGGCGCCGAAATCATTCTTCAGCCAGAGATGGAAGGCGACATACTGATGATGCGGCGCGACATGCACATCATGGTAGAGTTTCTTCACATCCTGCTCCAGGCCGCGGGAAGGCTGAGGCGTCAACAGAATGTTGCCGTAGCGGACCCCGGGAAGGAGCAGGTACTTTTTCCCTTGCGGGTCCGTCCAGGTCATGATGTCGCTGTTTTCCGGCTCACCCCAGTCTTTGCTTACCGCCTGGCGGAAACTCTCCGGCAGCTCTGCAAACCAGTGTTTGTAGGTCTCGATCGGCAACAGCACCGCCTTTCCGCTCTGCGCCAGGCGGTCGATCTCCGCCGGCGCCCAATTGCCGATATTGCGCCCGAAACCATGGACATCGGCAAACAGGCTGTCCGGAGCCGGTTTGCCAGTGCCGGTGTCATATCCTTCGCTCTTCAGTTTATTGACGATCTCGTAGAGACTTTCGGGGAGAACATTCAGGTAGGCCGCTCCAATATTCTGCTTGCCGGGAGGGTAGTTGTAGTAGATCAGCGCGATCCGTTTATCACTGTTCTGCTTCTGTTGCAGGTTCAGCCAGGCCGTAACACGATCCACCAGTCGGTCTATCCGCTCCGGAATCGGCTTTATCGTCACATATTCCAGCCCGCTTTCCCGGTCGATCGTCTTTTCCCTGGAGGCGACCACCGTCGGCTGGATAATGCCGGCCAGTTCCGGCAGGCCGACCATGGAGCTGCGTTCGAAGATGTCCAGCCCGACCGGTGAGCGCTCCCACTCGGCGCGGCTCTGCGAACTAAGCGTTATTGCGTCAATGGCCGGCACATTCAGTCTTGTCAGGATCGGAATCGCCCTCTGCGGGGCAAGTCCAACCTTCAGCGACAGGCCGATCACAGCCTGCACCCTGGCCTTACCGTTTTCATCCAGGAAAAAACGTTCAACGGCCAGTTCCGAAGGATAGCCGAAAACCGGCAGGACATTCATGCCGTGTTGTTCCAGCCTGTCGATAACGGCATCGATCAGCTGTGTCTCACCTGTATCAATGCTATTTTTAAAGAAAGGGATGCCGACCCAGGGACCGGGTCTCGCTTTGTAGCGCTGACGATATTCGATATACGTCTCGACAACGCGATGCTCCGCCTTCAGGTAGAGACCGTTCTGAGGAACCATGACGGGCTCACGGCAGCCGATATTTCTTCCACAGTCGCGCTTCAGCAGGAAGAGCACCAGCTGGGTCATATTTTCCGGGCCGTTCTCGCGGTAGTAGCGGTTCACCGTTTCGTCGTCGAGCAGCCCGAGGTGTTGGTGTTCTTTCCCATATGATCCTCCCACGGCATAGACTTTGACGCCGTTCAGGATCATTTCGGTCAGATGCGGCCCGAGGTTCTCAAGCTGTCTCCGATCCATAATATTAATGATTCCGACACCGGATAAACCACCCGGTTTTCTATTTTTCAGAAGGTCTTTGCCGACGTTGTTCGGGGTCTTGCCGGTGATGATCTTAAAATTGATTTTGCGGCTCTGTTCCGGGTATCTGTTTCTGATATTTTTTACGACATCGATGGCTGTCTTGGATTGGTAGTCACCCATCATCAGGTAGACAGCGGTTTCCGCCGCCGACACTGGAGAGGTGGTGGCCAGAAAGAAGAGAAAAGACACTACGGCAACACGCCAACGGAAAATCCTCCCCAAAAGACTTGCACTACATAACGTATTCAGATTATTCCGGTACATAGATCACCTTCCCGTCCTGCAGTTTATATGCCGTTCCCAGCCGCTCGCCCTGGCCGGAAAGGCGCTTGTCGGTCACCTTCTGCACCTTGATCTCCTTGCCATTTTTGGTGATGATCTCGATCTTGCCGTCGGCACTTTTTTTGGTGATGGTCATCTCCGATTTCGGATCCATCATATCCAGCATGTTGTAGGCCATGAACAGCGCGATCATCATGCTGACGATAAAGACCACGCTGACGTCAAAGAGGTTGGCGACCCCGGAGATCGGGTCTTCCAGCGGTTCATCGTAGCGATCGAAACGCCCCCGTCGTTTAAGAAAGCTCATCGGGGCCCCCCTCCTCTTCCGGGATTTGGCGACGACATCCCTGTTTTCTGAGCATTTGTTCGGTCAGAAACTCCATCTCCCGCATATCGGCCCGGACCCATTTCTCCTTGATCAGCGACATGATATAGGCGACGACACTGCAGGCCAGGCCGACAACCACCGTGGTAAAGGCCGTCACCATGCTGCCGGCCATCTTGGGCATATCCCCCTGGGCCATGGCCGAAAGCGAAATGCCCATCGGGATAAGGGTCCCCATCAGCCCCAGGGCAGGGCCTACGCGGATGACGAAACGGATCATGTCCAGCGACTTGATCAGCTGCAGCTCTCCGGCCTGCAACAGCCGCTCCAGGGTGATATCGAGGTTGCCACGGTCACAGGCGGCGGCAATTTCCTGTTCCAGATCCTTGCGGTAGCGCAGCAGGGCGAGGCAATGCCCTCGGCGACGGTCCAGCCATTCGCGCAAAAACCATCCGAAGAAGACAACCACCCAACAGGTCATCAGCACCAGTCCGGCAACTACCGGAAAAAGCAGGACCGATGAGATGATATAGAGAAAGCTCTCCAAGCCAACAATTAGACTCATTTTTTACTCCTCACGTTTGTTCCGGCAAAAAAGCCGGCGACCAGCAGGACGATGATGAAGACCAGGGTTCCGGTGGCGTCATGGCCGGTCGGTAACTGGCTTTCGCTTAAAAAAGATGCATACATGCCCCTGGCCGCCTCGATCTTTGCCGGCAGGAACAGGGAAAAGACAAAATAGAGCCCGACCACGATCATGGCCAGGCCAAGCGAGGTCTTCGGCATGGCCCCTGTCCGGGCCTTGAAGAGCATCGCCACCAGCAGGGCCATGCCGGAGAAGGCCAGGCCCAGGCACAGACCCAGCAGCAGCGGTGGCTGGTGGATCGCATTCAGGGCCGCCCAGGTGGAAAAGGTCATGGCGGAAAGACAGACCGGGCACGGGATAATCATCAGGAGGGGGGCGCCTTGAATGATGGCCGTATCGTCCGTCCGGCTCCCTTCATGTGAACGGGTATCCCGCCGGATCACCGCCAGACCCCAGACGATCAGGCCGAAGGCCAGCAGACCATGGGTCCAGGGTCCTTTTTGCAAAAGCGGTGCAGCCGTCTTCATCAGCCGTTCAGCGGCGACTGCGATCCCCATGAAAAGCGCCGTATACCCGGTAAGCCACAGGGCGACACCTTTTCCACCAAACCTGCCGGAACCGAGTCCGAGACCGACCTTGACGGCAAAGATTCCCAGGCTGAAGAGCATTCCACCCATCCAGAGCATGATGTTCAGATCCATCTCCACACCACCTTGTAATAATTTTAAAAAGCAAAAAAAAAGGTCCGTATGATGCCAAGGCATCATACGGACCTTCCGAATTTAAAGTCCTATAACCGACAATTCGCCACCCCAGTCCCCCGGGAGTAGCTCATGGCAAAATCGATGGCAGGTCTTCTGGCTCGCGAGTCATCCTCCAGGCGCCTTCCCGGTTTATTCAACCAGTGACATAATGCCTTTCGTCATCGCTTACAGCGGCGGGTCCGCGGGAGATTTTCACCCCTCTTCCCTATCAAGCCCTTGCGGGCACCACGATTCGATATCACGCACCATTATTTTTGGTTTGTGTTATTCCTTTCTATTTCATTCAATAAACACTGTCAAGATGTTTTGGCAGGATAGAGAACATATGAAAGGAAAAGGCATGTATTTTCAGGGTGTTTTTTTCTCCCGGGCCAATTCCGATCATGTCAACTGGGGAGCAGGATTGGACCTGTCGCGGCGACGATCGATCGGAGCATGCCATGGAATATGTCTCGGTCGGTCATATCGATACGACGGTTGTCCCGGTTGCCCTGGACGGCGTGGTGCCGAATCTCGAAAATGTTAAAAACGGCGCCTATGGCGTCGCCCGCGGCCTGTTCAGTCTGACCAAGGGAGAGCCCGTCGGTCTCGCTCAATCCTTCCTCGATTTTCTTCTCAGTCCGACCGGCCAGAAAATCGCCATGGAAAAAGGGTTTATTGCGGTGAAGTGAGCATTTGCTACCGATTGCCGGTTCATGGCCGGGATACCGACTGTCATCTACGGCTTTGTTGCCGTCTTTTTGCTTGTACCCTTTATGCGGGAACAGCTTGCCGGCGGTTCCGGGCTGAATATCCTCACCGCCTCAATGGTCCTGGCTCTTCTCATCGCCCCGACCATGATCATCTTTTTTGTTGGTGGCCTAAGTAGCGTGAATAAGGGCTATTGTCTGGCGGTGGATGCCATGGGCGGCAGGCCGGTGCAGAAACTCTTGTATCTGCAACTGCCCCAGGCCTGGCCGGCTCTAATTGCGGGGGTTATCATGGGGCTGGGGCGGGCCATGGGCGATACCCTGATCAGCCTTATGCTGGCCGGCAACAGTGTGGCGGTTCCCCATGCAGCGACCGATGCCGGACGGACGCTGACTGCGCACATCGCCCTGGTCATAGCCGCCGATTTTGCCAGCATGCAGTTCAAGTCCATTTTTGCCTGCGGTCTGGCTCTCTATGTTTTTACCCTGATTGTGGTGGTGCTGCTGCGGCTTCTTACCGGGAAGTTGATGGGGCGGGCCGGATGAAAAGGTGGTTCGAACAGGGGATAGTGCTCTTTTCCTGGGGGAGTATGTTTTTGCTGCTTGCGGCACTTTCACTCGTGCTTGGTTACCTCATGTATCGCGGTGGCGGGAGCATTGGCACAGGTCTCGTTTTCGGCAATATCCCGCCATGTGACGCACTCCTCCTGCGGCGGCAGGTCTTCAACGGACTTTTCCCGGCCATTGCCGGTACCTTTGCCCTGGTTCTACTCGCGGTGGGCCTGGCGGTGCCGGTTGGGCTTGCCGCCGGAATCTACCTGGCCGAATATTGCCGGGGCCGGATACGGCAGCTGCTCGGCGTGCTTTTTGATACCCTTGCCGGGCTGCCGTCCATTGTCGTAGGTCTTGCCGGCTTTTCGCTGACCATTGTCCTGCACCGGTTGCTGCCCGGCCGCCTCGGTCCGTGTCTGTTGATATCGGCTCTGGCCATGAGTTTTTTAATCCTGCCCTATCTCATCAGCAGCACCCAGCTGGCTCTGGAATCCGTGGCACCTTCCTTGCTATCGACCTCGCTCTGCCGGAAAACAGTATTATTGCGGTAACCGGCCCGTCGGGGATGGGCAAGTCGACATTTCTCTCGGTTTTCAACCGATTGTGGGAGGAGAACGGTGGGGGGAGTGTCGTGGGAGGGTAGTGATCCGTTTCGCCGATCGAACAGTCGATATCTACGGCACGGAGCTTGCGGTTGCCGATCTGCGGCGCCGGGTCGGCATGGTTTTTCAGGCACCGAATCCGCTGCCGATGACCGTGTTTAAAAATGTTGCCTTTCCTCTCATCCTGCAGGGCGGGAGGAGTAAAAGAGAGATGGCGGAAAAAGTTGAAATAATGCTGAGGAGAGTGCACCTGTTCGATGAAGTCAAGGATCGCCTGCACAGCGATGCCCGCAACCTTTCCGGCGGACAGCAGCAACGTCTGTGCATCGCCAGGGCCCTTATTCCTGATCCCGAGATCCTCCTTCTCGATGAACCCACCTCGTCGCTGGATGGCAAGGCATGTGCGAAGATCGAGGAGCTCCTCGTGGAATTGCGGGAAGACCACACGCTCCTGATGGTTTCGCACTATCGGGATCAGGTGCGGCGGGTGGCCGATACGGTATATGAATTGGTTGACCGGCAACTCCATTGCGTTCGGGGCAAGCTCTGCGAAAAATCCCTTGTGTTTGCCGAATGGAAAAGATAGGCTTTGAGCAGGGCGGTGATCTGTTTTTAAGTTATCCAAGCGGCGTTGGAGGTTGAATTTGCGGTAGACCTTGCGGGTGAGCGGTCCGACCCACATCGACCGGGTGAGCAGGTAGGGGCCGGGCAGGGGGGTGATCTTCACCGGTTTGGCGGTAATGGTCCGCAGGAAATGGAGATCGCCTGCCGCCAGCGGCTCGCGCCGGGAAAGTTTGCCGGTGCAGGTGGGGTTTTTGACCGCCGAGGCCGGCATATCCATGGTCCGCAGCATTTCCTCGAATTCGGCCTTATCCTCGACAAAGTCGAGCATATCGGCAAGAGACATCAGCCGGATGCCGGCGACCTTGTCGGCGATGAAGGCGTAGAAGCTCTCCCGCCGGTGTTCGCCGTCGACTACGATATCGAGCCCCGCCTGTTCCTGCAGGGCCACGGTCCGGCGGATCTCGCCCTCGGCCATGGCATTGAATTCCGCCCGCGACACCGTGCCTTTCTGATGACCGCGCAGCATTTTCAGCATCTCTTTGGAGCGTGGCCAGGAACCTACCTGGGTCGTTAGAAAGGTTTTATTTTCAGTCATACATCTCACAAGATAACAAATTTTAGCTGCAACTCGACAGCCTTTTTCAGGGTGGCCACCAGCGGCGAACGGCTGACGGTGCGCTGCCAGGCGGCTTTCACCTTCTCTTATTCGTCGAAGGTGGAGGCGAAACATTTCAGCGCCACGCTCCTCACCGAGGGGTCGCCTTCTTCCAGTCCCATATGGGCGAGGATATTGTTGAGGGAGCCGGAGAGCGACAGTTCGATGTCGTCGACCTCAAGGTTGTCCCTGGCGCATTCGCTGGCAAAACCGGTGGTGAGGGAACCGGCCAGCGCCCCGAAGAGATATTCGAGGGCGCAGGGGTGTAGATCCTTTTCCTCAAAGCTTGCCGCCTGGCCGACATCGAAGGCGAAATTCCTGGCGTAGATGGTCGATTTCAGATGGCCGGTAGATCTGGCCCGCAGACGCCACTCATATTTTCGCGCGTCTTCTTTGTCCTTGGCCAGGGCCGTTTCCTCCTGCTGCATTCCGCTGCCTTTTTTCACGAAATAGCGGGTGTAGCCGGCTGCAGCAGTTTTCCCCAGGTATTCATGGCCGGACATCCGGCACCAGGGCGGCAGATCGTCGCTGACCGAGGGCTCGCGGCTGCGCATTTCCAGGATACCGCGGGCCGGCACCTTCAGCATGTTCTCGCGGATCAGGAGGATCAGCCCCGATCCGCAATCCAGATCTCCCCCGTCAAACATGTGGTCGGGGGAGATTTCTGTAACGTCGAGTGTCATGGCGGATTAATAGGCGACGCTGGGCGAACCGTTGGACAGCCACTCGACCAGAGCCGCACCGCCGGCAGGCGTCGCCCCTTCGATCAGGTCGGCCTCGGTGATTCCGCGTTTTTTCATGCAGGGGGTACAGACATAGATTTTTCCGCCTGCCTTGATGAATTTTTCCACCAGATCTTTAAGTGGAGCAAAGGGGCCGCCTTCGCTGATTTTCGCCATTTCCGCAGGTACCGCGCAATAGACCCCGTCGGAGCTGAGGAAGACCATGGTCTGTCTCTCGCTGCCCTGGGCGGCATTGGCGACGACAAAGCCCAGCGTGGCCTTGTCGCCGTCGGTTTTACAGTGGGTGATGGTCACGCAGAATGTGCTGTTGGACATGGGTTACCTCTTGATGAGTTCGGGTTTAAGGGTGATGAGATAATAGGGATGCTGCATTTCGGTCAGCCGGTTGCGGGTCATCCGGCACCAGGCCGGCAACTCGACCGGTGCCCCCGGATCGCGGGAAATCACGAGCAGGCGCCGGCCGGGCTGCTGATCCCGGATATAGAGATACAGGTTGACGATGACCCGCCCGCAGGTCTCCTCGCCGCCGTCAAATTCATCGTCGAATTCCCAGTCGGGAATGGTATCGGTCGTCATTACAGTCGAAAGATGGAAAGCAGATCAGAAAGAATCGGGAATCTTCAGTATCCCGATCATTAATCATAAAGAGCGGTTTTTTGCCAAACTGGAAGCTCCTATCGATATTGTTGAATCAATAAGCGAGCCCTATGGCAGCAAGTGATCGGTTTTCGTGGGTGATGGGTTCCGGTGTCCCCGGTTTTCGCCGTTCTCTGAACTGTCGGCAGGGTAGCCGGTTGGGTAATTTCTAATCGTAAAGGTGCTTTCGGGATGACATGGCAGGGTGAAAAGCGCGAAGAGTTCCTTGAATAGGCGATGTTTTAGCGTTATGTTTAGCAGATGATTTTTTTAATTCCTTCAAGAGGTGCATCCATGGCCAGGTCAAAATGCCCATCATGTGAATACCACGAATTCGAGGCTGTTCATATCACGACCAAAACCGGGCAAAAGTTTTGTCTTATCCAGTGTGTCGCTTGCGGAACGGT
>CAYTVF010000017.1:0-38600 GCA_964441345.1 uncultured Desulfopila sp.
GCACCGGTCGCTCAGGTTGCCAAACTCGTGCACAAGGATATTCCAATCCTCTCGCTCGATCTAGCTTTTACCGACCTCGCCGGAGAACCTGTACCGGCCGGAGATACCCGGCTTCTGGCAAGTGTCCCCCCGCCCCCGGAAAAAGCTCCGGCCCAGGCGACCTGTCCGGAAATTACCGGCGGCGACGCGCCAAATGGCCCGAATTATCTGGAAAAACGCGAGATCGGCGACAACTGCCCGAAGCGGGCCACCTGGTATGTGAAGCGGCACCCGGTGGGGCTCTCGCTCTTTTTCATCAAACCGGAAACGATTCTGCCCCTTTTTGCTAAAGAAGGCCCGGTTAAAACGCTCTGGGAGAGCCGATTCGTCCAGGGCCTGTTGCGCGAACCGCTGCAAAGCGGCCGGGTCCGGGCCGAAGACCTTGGGCTTCAAGGTCTTGAAGGGGCATTTCTCGAAAAACTGGTCAAAGAAGCATTGTCCGCCGACGGCATCCTGCACTATGACTTCATTCACGGCGACAAGGGGTTTGTCTTTTCCTTTGTCAGGAATAAATGTTTCTATGCGGCCACGGCCCTCCCCGTCATCGCCGCCAAACTGGCCCGGAGCGGCTATCAGGTGCCTGGAATCGAGGAGCCGGTCCTGGAAATGCATGTGGGGTTGCAGCGGTTCTTTCTCTGCCAGCACAAGGAGCGGGTGTACCTCGCCAACGGTCTCGAGGCGCTGTTAAACGTGGTGGACCAGGAAGCGCCGCTGGAAAAAGACGGTCCGAAAACCCCGCTGGTCCTCTCGTTGCGGGCCGAGGCGTTTCTCGATAAGCTCGTTCCGGCCCTGGCGGGAAAGCCCGGCTTTCACTTGAATCTCGGCATCGATTTTTCAGAAACCGACCCCGGAGCGCTCCGTTTCGATTCGGGCAAGTATGCCGACTCCCTGCGGCCCGGGCTTTTCAAGGGTGTCCCGGCAAGTATCCCGCAGGACGTGTTCGCGGCTGTCGTCACCAGCTTTCACTTCTCCCCCGGTTTAACCGATGAGGAGTGGCGGGAACTGGCAGAAAACGGCGTGAAGGAGCCGGCTGCCAAGGAACCCACGGAGAGCGGTGTTGCCATTCTCTGGGATCTCTCCGCCGAAGAACCGGGGATCACCGGAGTCGGGGTGGCAATCGCCAACCAGACGGCCCCCGGCAACGTGGAGGAATTGAACCGCTATTTCAAAAACAAGGAACTGACCGGTTCCTGCGGCGGTGGCACGGTCTACCTTGCCGCAACCAATAAAAATCTCCTGCTGCGCATGCAGGAGACCTGCGAGCGCCGGTCGATGAGCATCCTCGACCTGGAAAGAGGCCAAAAGTCGAGTCTCTATTCCACCGCGCAGCTTTCGATGCTGGTCAATCCGGGGGGCGGTCTGCGGGAGCTGCTTCTGGCGGGAGGCGCGGCGGCAAGTGCCGGCACCGATTTCGAACCCCAGTGGAAACAAGAACTTGAAAAGGCCAAAGCCCGGCTCTACGCCGAGGGGAAAACGGTTTTCGGCGGCCTGCCCATTCTGGGCTATGCGGGAAACGCCGAGCCCGGAGCCCAGACCGTCGAACTGAAAGGATTCACCGTTAAACAAGGAGTGTCGCCATGAAGGTCCGCCGGCCAGGTTTTTCCCTTTTGATGAGCCTTTTTTGCGCACTTTTGGTATGGCCCATTTTACATCCGGCCGGGGTTTCAGCCGGAAGCCCCTTCTATCTCACCGTTGAAAGAAGCTTTTCCACCGGCGAAAAGCCCCAGGTGCGGCTTGACTATACCGAAACGGACAACCCGATCCATCTGCGGGTGCTCCGGCCGAAAAATCTTGAGACGTTTCTCGACGGCCAACTGCAGATCAGCCGCAGTTACGAGGAGCCGGTCACGGAGCTGAATCCCGGCCACTACATGGTAAAGGGGCTGAATAAGACCACGTCCCCGCTCAGATCCTTCCGGAATATGCTCGATCCCACGTTCCGAACGGCGTTTGCCGAAACCGCCTTCAGCGACACCATTGTCGCGACGCCGAAGGAGACGCTCGCTACCCCGCCGGAAGAGGTCATCCAGGGGCCGCCTGCCGGGTTCACGGTCGTCCGGGATTATTTTATCGACCTGCAATATGGCGGAACGGCAGCAAGCGATCTCGGCTGGTGGTTTGCCGCCTCCACCTGGACTGAAGGGCGCTATCAAATCCGCAACATTACCCTCGATCCGCTGCAGGACGGCGTGTATCTCCTGCAGGCGGTGCAGGGCAAGACCGAGGGGCAGTGCCTGATGCAGGTGAGCAGCCTTTCCGTACAGGTGAAACAATCGACGGAGCAGCTCGTCGTGCGGGTGATCGACCGGGAACTCAAACCGGTGGCAGGTGCCGCCGCGAGCTACCGGGACGGCAGAGGACACTGGATCCCGCTCGAGCAAAAGACCGACGCCGCCGGAGAAATAGCCTTTGCCAATCCCGAAGGAGTCTTGGACGGCAAGCTGGTCGTCAAGGTCGAGACGGCCGATGGCCGGAAGGCCCTGACGGACACCGATTTTCTGCCAACGGTAGCCAGCGACGATCCGGTTTTTATGATCACCGACCGGCCTATCTTTAAACCGGGCGAGACGTTTTTCTATAAGGGCATCATCCGGACCTTCGACCAAGGCGAACTGAAGGTTCCGGCCTTCAAGGATAACCAGGCGAAAATTCACCTGGTGCGCGCCGATGGCCAGCCGACCGACATGGATGCGACCGTCCCCCTTACTCCTTTTGGTTCGTTCAGCGGCGAACTGAACCTCGATCCCTTGCAACCGCCCGGCCTTTACCGGTTGATCGCGGAGATTGAACACAAACCCTACGGCGGCGAGTTCCGCGTGCGCGACTACGTCAAGCCCAAATTTTATCTGGAGCTGATCGACCGCAGCCCGGTGATCGCCCCCGGCGAGCCGTTTTTCGTAAAATTCATGGCCAGGCGCTATGGCGGCGGCGTGCCGGCGGGAGTGAAGTATGAAGTCTTCCTCTACCGCAAAAAATTCGAGGCTCCGCAATGGGTTACCGAGGCAGGCGGGGGACTTGCAGCCGGCGCCGACTACTGGGGCGAGATCCGCTCCACTTCGGCTCTGACCGAACCCCGGCGGATATTCAGCTCCGCCGAAAGCCGTCTTGCCGGTATCGATGCCTCTTCGTCCAATCCTTGGGACACCGCCCCGCGGATGGATGAAACGGGGGAACAAAGTTTCACCTTCGAGCTTCCCAAAATGGAGGGGGCAAAAGAGCCAGGAGGGCCGCAGGCCAAGGACGAGGAGTGGATCTATACGCTCATGATCCGCGCCATGGACCCCGCCGGCTCAACCGCCGTGCTGACCGAAAATATCTTTGTGACCGGTTCCGAAGCCCTTCCCCTGCTGCGCTTTTCGACCAACACCGCGAGGGTAGGCGAAAAGGGTTTGACGCTTCAGCTCCGCTCCACCACGCCGGATGGCAAGCCCGCGCCGCGAGCAGGCGGGGCGATCGATCTTTTCATCGAAAAAAGCCAGGATGCGCCTGAGAATATTGGAAAATTCCCTTTCGTGACCGACGAGCGCGGCCTCTATCGACTTATCCTTCCCGAATCGACCCAAGCGGGCCGAGTCCGCGCCGTCGCCATCCTGGAAACCCTCGACGGCAAGCCGATGCGCCACCCCACCGCTTCCGAGCCCGCCCTCATGGTCGTCGGCCGCGATGACGGCACGGCCGTTTTCGAAGCGGACGGGCTGCAGCTCTATACCTCGAAAACAGTGTTGAATGCGGGAGAAAAGGCGGAAGTGCTGGCTATCCTGCCCGCAGGCTGGGGCAATAAGGAGAGCGGCACAATCTGGGAGACCATCTCCGGCACCCGGGTCCACGGCACCCAATCGACCGCGGTTCAGGGCAGAAGCCGCTGGTTTTCCGTTGCCGCAAAACCCGAATACGGCACGGGCTTTTACCACACGGTGAGTATCCCGGTGACAGGCGGACGGTACGACGAAAAGACCCTGGGCTTTCGCATAATTCCCGAGAACAAACGGCTGCATATCGGTGTCACCCCGGAACAGGAAGAGACGGCGCCGCTCAAACCCTTCCACATCGCCCTGGAAGTAAAGGACGCAAGCGGCGCTCCCGCCCCGGACACCGAGCTTGCCGTCACCATCGTCGACCGGGCCGTTTACGCGGTGCAGCCGGAGATCAGGCCGACCATCTTCGACTTCTTCTACCCGCTGCCGCGGCAGAACGTCGCGACCTTCTACTCCGACGAACTGCAGGGCTACGGCTACGCCGATATCCTGAAAAAACCCAACTTCAAACTGGGCGCCCTGAAAAGCCAGAGCAAGATCGCCAAAAAGTCGATGCGCGACACGGCCGGCTGGTTCCCCCATGTGGTGACGGATAAGGAGGGCCGCGCCGCCATCACCGTCGATCTGCCGGCCAATATCACCGAATGGCTCATTACCGCCGTCGCGGCGGATAAACTCGGCCGGGTCGGGGAAGAGAAGAAGCAGTTCCGCACCCGCTCGGATATTGCCGTCGAGGTGCTCGCCCCGCAATTTATCCGGCAAGGGGATACAGCGACTTTTGGTGTGCAGAGCGTCAATCACCTTGACCGGAGTCTTCCGGCGACAACGAAGATTACAGTCACCGGACCCGGCATGCCCAAGGTCGGAGAGCTGGAAGAGGCCTTTACCCTCGATAAGAAGGGCGAGCATGTTCAGTCGATGGTGTTGAACGCCACTGGCGATATGGGCGCGGCTGAGGTCAGCGTCGCCCTGCAGTCGGAACAAGACCTGCTGGTGGCCGGCAACGAATCCTTCGAGGTGCCTGTGAAACCTGCGGCCATGCAGCAGGTGTTTGCAAGCGTCCCGCAGAACGGCAGATTTCTGACCACGATCCCGGAAGCGGCGACAGTGCGCAGCCTCAAGGTCGAGGTCCTATCGGGGCTTCTCGGCGCCGCCTTAAACGCAGCCGAGGTTCTGGTAAGTTATCCCTATGGATGCACGGAACAGCTCATTCATTCGACCGTTCCCAATCTTGTGCTCATGGATCTGGTCCGGACAGCGGGGATCTCGTCCGCGCAACTGGGACCCCTTGCCAAAAGCCTGCTGCAGGCCGAAAAAAACGCGTCCGTCGGCATCAACAACCTTATCAAAAGCCAGAAGACCGACGGCGGCTTCGGGTTGTGGCGCACGGCTCCCGAGGCTTCCCTGCCCGTGACGATTACCGCGCTGTACGCACTGAAGATCGCCAAAAACCTCAAAATCGAAGGTGCTGACATCGCTTTTGGCCGGGGTCTTACGTGGCTTGACAAAAAGATCAACAACAAGGGGCGGGAACGGGAAGGACATCGAGGGTTTTCTCCCTATGAACTCTCGCGGCTGGCCGAAATCGGCGGTTCCCAACAACCCTGGGAGGAACAGATTGCTTTTATAAATCGCCTGGTGGAAAAACCGGCTCCGTCCCTCATGCATCTCGTGTACGGACTGAGGATATTTAAGGCCTGCGAAAATGTGGAATGGAATCGCTTCAACCAGGAATTCAAAGAGACAGACGTACGGGAAACGCTTACCGGAAAATTGCTGAAGGGTCTTGAACCGGCAGCATCGCTTGCCCAGACGGTGCTTCTTGAAAAAGATCCGCAGTTTTTCGAACAGTTGGGATTCGAGTACGGGCTGGCCTCGGTCGTGTCGTCGGTGCTCGGTGTCCTTGACAATGAACAGGCCCTGTCGCCGAACCTTAAAATGGAACTCAGCCGTCTTCTTCTTGCCGGCATGAAAAATCGGTACTGGACCTCGACCTTCGATACCGCTCAGGTGATTTTCAATACCCGAGGCGTACTTGCCAAAGAGGCGGCGGCCGCGGCCCAGGAAAAAACTTCGAGATCCCTGGCGGTGCTTGGCCAGGACGGCCGGGTGTTGGGACCACTGACACGGATTCCCGCCGGGTTCACCGGTCTTTTCCCAAGCCCCGGTCCACCCGGCGATCTTGCGGAAATTCGGGTGGAAGGGCTCCGGCCGAATGAGGTCGTCTATACTCACTTGACGGCCGATGTGCCCTTTGCGGCGGTGAAACCGGTATTCAACGGCATAGCGGTTGAACGAAAGCTTTTCCGGGTGACCCCCGCAGGTCATGAGGAGTTGAAGCCCGGCACAGCTCTGCTGAAGGGCGAAACCGTGGTGAGCGAAATCACGGTGAAGCGGGGAACGATCTCGGAGAAAGGTGCTCTGCAGAGCCGCTTTGTGGTGGTGGAAGACGGGGTTCCGTCAATCGCCCAAACCATCGATAACGATGAAACCGTTCTGGCGGATGCCCGGCTCAAACCGGATACCCCCAATTACTGGTCTTCCATCAAGGAGACCCTGCGTTATCCTGAGAAAACCATCCGGATAGCCGAAGTCGCCCCGGGCGGCGAGATCCGGATCTACCAGGTATGGCAGGTGACTTTCAGCGGAGAGGCGTCGCTGCCGCCCGCTTTCGCCTTTGACATGTATGACGAAAGCGTCCGGGGCAATAGCTGGGCCGAACGGCTTCAGGCGAAATAAGAAATTATCCCGCGATGGCCGGTTCTTTTTCTTTACAAAGATTTTTGGGCAAATCCCTGTTATGCGAAGCTGGGGCGGCGATCCTTTTCTTTGGCGCCTTGATCCACGACGATGGCCTCTTCCGGCATGGGGAAGAGGCCGTCCACGAACTGCAAAACCAAGGGTACCGGACGCCAACCGGTGAAGAACCGGTGCGGGTCTATCCGGGCAGGACCAATGGCCCGTTCAGCGCCGTCCACGCGGCAGGCTGGCGGCCGGGGGTCATCACCCTGCGACAGCAGCCCGAGAGCGCCTTCGGCTCCGAGGTCTATCTTCGCCATGAGTTGATGCACGAGGCCGCGTTTCGCACCTGTAAAGGGAACCTGCCACTGTGGGCGGAGGAGGCGGCGGCCATCCATTTCAGCGGCGAACTGGTGTCGGCTCCTGCGGAAGAGATCTCCGCGGCGACCCTCGACCACCTGCGGGAGCGGGTCCGGGCCGGGGCGCGGTTTGACCCGGAAAGCTACGCCGCTCTTTCCCATCTGTTGACCATTCACGGCTGGCCGCAGAGTCCCTGTGCCGTTTCGCAGGCCATCGCCCACGTGCTGCAACCGGCAGCCCCTGCGGCAAAACAGGACTTCAGTTATCTTCTCATCAGCACACTCTCCGGCCGGGTTCTGGAGGGGGGAGGCGATCTCGGGACCCGCTATCCCCCGGGCTCCCTCCTGAAAATCCCCTATGCCGCGGCCCTGCGTGACGCGCCGAATGATCCGGTCGGGGCCGAACTGGCGGCAAGCGATACCGAAAAACTTCTGGCCCGCCGGGAACTCTTTGATCTCGACCGCTACCGGCTGCTCGTTTCGATGGTCCCCGACGCGCCCCTTGGGGCACGCGTGGCGTCCGGAACGCTTGCCGGCAAAAGTGGAACATTCTGGCGGCGCTATCTCGGCGAGCGGGATGAAGCGGGCCTCTTCCCGTTGGAGGCGAATCTTTACGAACTCGCCCTTATGCTGCGCGCCGCCCTTCTTTCAACCCCCGAACGCTTTGCCGGTTTGGCCCAAAATGGCCTCGCACCGGGCTCGACCCTGTACGACAGGCCGGAAACGGAAAAGAAGACTATTGCCAATCTCCAGGCCCTGTGCAAAACCGGCACGGTCTCGAATGAACGGGGACAACCGCTGGCAGGCCACCTGATGGTGGCCGAAGGAGAATCCAGTCTATTTGGCCGTGTTCCGTAAAACCGGCGTGGCCGGTGCGGCGGTGCTCGGACCGGCCGCGGCCGTATTAAAAGAGTGGGAAAAAAAGTGGCCGCTTCGCCTTGGCAAGGTGCGGGTGCGGCTGCTCTCCCTGGTTCCCCCCGCTGCATGGCAACCATTGGCAACCTGCCCCGATTTCCAGACAGTGGAGAAAGGGGGGCTCACTGCGCGAGTCAGCACCTGCGGCCAGTTTCGGATCGTTTCGTCGGCCAGGGGAAGCCGGCCGGAGCGCCTGGTGTGGGGCGTTCTGCACAGCCGGCAGGATGCGGATGCCGTAGTTCTTGAAACGGACGGTTTTACCTTTGCCGATCAGGTGGTGGAGAGTGAAGACGCGGATCTCACCGGCGAGGCCAAGGCCGCACTCCGGGCGGTGATTGCCTGGAACGGGGCGTATGGCCAAAACAGGCACCAGGAAACCGGGGCTCTGTGCGATTCGACGCACTGCATGGTATTTCAGGGAGCGCTCCCCGGCAAGGCGGAGAAAAGATCCGATGCCATTGAACCGGGGCTTGTTGGACTGCTGAATTCCATTGCTGAAAAGCAACGAAGCGACTGGCTCTCCTTTTCCGAAGGGGGGGTGGAAAAATGGCAAAAGCAGCTCTCGTTTGCGGAAATCGAGCGACTGGCGCACGAGCCCACCGTCCTTGATATCCGCCGGGAGAGGAAACGCAGCGGCGAGATCGCCATTCACCTCATGTACCCGGACAATGAGGAGGCCGTACCGTGCGAAGTGCTGCGCAACCGGCTGAAACTGCCGTCCTGCCCCGAACGGATCGAGCACGATGAAGCCGGCCGCCTCTGGCGCTTCGAGGGCATCGGCAAGGGACACGGCGTCGGCCTTTCGGTATCGCGGGCAAGAACGCTTGCCGAGGCCGGTTACGATGCGGCTGAAATTATTGAAGATGCCTACGGGGCCGGCGGGTCGGATGGACGTTAGGCGCAAACCTCCCATCCGCCCGCAACTCCTGCTTTCTTAGCCAATACAACGCAGCTCCCGGCTCATGATACTGAGCGATTCGGCGCCCTCCGCCGTGACTACCACATCGTCCTCGATGCGGACGCCGTTTCTCCCGGCAAGGTAGATCCCCGGCTCAACCGTATAGGCCATGCCGACCTCCAGCAGCTGCTCGTTATCCCCGCGGATATAAGGCTCCTCGTGACACTCCATGCCGATGCCGTGGCCGGTCCGGTGGGTAAAGTACGGTCCGTAGCCCGCCTCTTCGATAATGCTGCGGGTAGCCCGGTCGACCCGGGCGCAGGGAACACCGGGGCCACCCGCCATCCGGCCGGCGCTGTTGGCCTCCTGGACCAGCATATGGATTTTCTCCGACTCCGCGTCGATCTCGCCCGCTGCAAAGGTCCGGGTCAGATCGGAGGCGTAGCCGCCGAAACTTGCGCCCCAGTCGACAATGAGCAGGTCGCCGGCGGCGAGCGGCCGAGCCGAGGGTTGTGAATGGGGATTGGCGCCGTTCGGTCCGGCGGCGACAATCGGCGCAAAAGGCAGGGCGATCTCCGAACCATGGCGCATCAGCTGGAGAAAGAGTTCGCCGGCGATCTCCTTTTCCGTCACCCCGATTTTCACCAGCGGCAGCGTTGCCGACAAGGCGTCCTCGGCAATTTTCACCGCCCGGCGCATGCAGGCGATTTCTTCCGCATCTTTCTTGGCCCGGAGCGCCGCGAAAATTGCCGAGCCGTCGATACATTCCATCCCGCTGCAGGCAGACCGCAGATAGTCATACTCCAGCAGCCGCAACTGCCTGGGCTCGACGCCCACCTTCCGCCCGGCAAGCCCAAGCCCCGCAAGGGCGTCGCCAAACATTGCCCCCCAGGCGGCCGGATTCTCACCATAGGCGTAAACCCTCGCCGGAAAAGGCAGATGATCGAGCTTGGCCTGTTCCAGTTCCGGCAGGATGATCGTCGGCTCATGGTCGGCGCTGAGGACGATCACCACCGGCCGTTCCATCAGATGAAAATGCAGTCCGGTCAAGTAGGTGAGAGTCGGCCCGGCATTGACGGCCACTGCGGTGATCCCTTTTTCCTGCATATATTTAGTTAACCTGGACAAACGTGTATCGGCCATGCTTCCTCCAGCAATTAAATTGTATATCGTGAATACCAATGACTTTACCTGCCATTTATGTATAATGCTTTTTCTTCGTAATCTCCAACTTAACCTTACCCCCCAGATTCATGAACAAACAACGAAACAAGACTCCGCTGCAGGGCATCACCCTGGAGCAGGTAATCACCAGCCTGGTTGAGAAATACGGTTGGGAAGCGTTGGGACGGCGGATAAAAATCCGCTGTTTCACCAGCGACCCGTCGATCAAGTCAAGCCTGACATTTTTGCGGAAAACACCCTGGGCCAGAAAAAAGGTCGAGAATCTCTACATTGCCACCCAAAAGCGAATGAGCAAGCAACAGGCCGTTGCGGTACAGCCGACGCCCTGGGGCAAACCCGATAATTCCCTTGATGAGAAGGAGCAGAAATGAACCTTGATGAAAGCGGTGGTCCCCTGTCGGAGTGGCGAGATGGCGTCGGCTCGAGCATGGGCGGCACCTATTGCGCGCAGACCCTTAACAAAAGAGCCCTGGAAAAGGTTGTCGGTCTCCTGAACAGATAAGAGAACAGTGCGGGGCATCCCGGCTGGTGAAAGCTACGGGTGCCCCGACCTTCTGCTCCAGAGCAAAGCTCGCCAGGACAATCCCACCCTCCTCACGGCGATCCTATCCTTTAACCCAGGTCTTTTTTGTGACACGAACAATGTACAACACCCCCGTATTGCGGCCCATCGTTGTCGCCATATGCCGGGTGTGTCTCACCCTCCGGGGCTGGAAACTGCACGGCCAGCCGCCGACCGCTCCGAAATATGTGATGATTACCGTTCCCCATACCAGCAACTGGGATTTTCCCCTGGCCCTGGCCATGGCTTTTGTGTATCGTTTCGACATGCACTGGATGGGCAAGGACTCCCTGTTTGTCGGCTGGCGAGACCCGCTGATGCGATGGTTGGGCGGGATTCCGATCAACCGGTCTTCGTCGAACAACGTGGTGTCGGCAACCATTGCCGCTTTTCAGGCTAGCGACCGTCTGATCGTCGCCATTCCGCCCGAAGGCACCCGCTCGAAAGTGCTGAAGTGGAAGACGGGATTCTACTACATCGCCCTCGGCGCCAATGTCCCGATCGCTCTCGCTTTTCTTGATTACAAAAAGAAATGCGGCGGGTTTTTATCGACCTTTCTGCCAACCGGGGACATCGACAAAGACTTTACGGCAATACGAGCCTGTTATGTAGGAATTTCAGGTAAATATGCAGAAAAATGCATTGTGGACTGACCATTTTTTCGCAAGTTAAAAGAAATCGCCATGCAACCAATATCACTTCTTCTTGTCGATGACGAGCAGGCTTTCACCGAACCCCTTGCCCTGCGGCTCGGCAAGCGCGGCTTTGTCGTGCAGACCGCGCCGGACGGAGCAACGGCGCTCCGGCAAGTGGCAGAAGACCATGCCATCGAGGTGGTCGTGCTCGATATCGCCATGCCGGGAATGGACGGCATCGAAACCCTGAAGGCCATGAAAAAGAACAATCCCCTGCTTGAAGTTATCATGCTGACCGGCCAGGGCACGGTCGATACGGCGGTCGAGTCGATCAAACTCGGGGCTTACAATTATCTGACGAAACCCTGCAGGATCGAGGATCTCACCGCCTATATCGAGGAGGCGGCGGGACAGAAAAGACTGCGCGAAGCGAAAATCCTCGATGTGCGGATGATGCCCTACATCACGGAAGAAAAGCGCAGAGAACTGATCGCCGAGATCCTCAAAGACTGAAGCCCCAGCAAGCGCACGGGGTCAAATCTTTATCCTTGACATGATCAAGATCTATTAGCTGTGATAAATATTCTGAATGAGAACGAAATCTTTCTGAAAAGCGTTATCCCCAGCCGAAAGGCTACAAAGCATTACTTGAGAGGGCCATATGAAGAAGAAAAAATTGAACCCTGAAGAACAGGAAATGCTCGAAGCATTCGAAGCAGGCGAATTTGAATCTGATTTAAAAGACGAGCGGCGAACTCAGCTCGCCAAATTGGCAGAGGAGACAATTAGAAAAGATAAACGCATCAATATCCGGATTTCGAGCCGTGATCTGGAAGCACTGCAACGTAGAGCGATAGAAGAGGGTTTGCCTTACCAATCGCTTGTATCCAGCGTGCTGCATAAATATGTTTCTGGCGGCTTTAAAGATATTATTGCCAACAAAGCATCGCAGAGGACAAGCCGCTGAATTCGGGTGTTGTTTCGCATGATTGCTTACAGGATGGAGTATTCACGCATATGATCGTATTGCTTGGAGCATCAGTTCTCTTACTCGTTCTGGGTATTAGACAACTCACCATCAATCATAAGAGAATTGCCGCCGGTGTCGTCGTGAAGGCTAAAGTCATACGTATCGTGAAATACCCCAGACAAAGAGGCGGACCCTATTACAGACCGGTGGTTGAATTTATGACCCGGAAAGGAGTGATAATAACCGCCGAACCTGAGAACTCCCCGGCAAGATCGGGATTTACCGTCGGCGAAGAAATTGATGTCATATACCACTCGGATAACCCCGACTCGGTGACAACCACCGACTGGGCCCCAAACTACGCCGGCCCCATTGGTTTCATAGCAGCAGGGGTAGTTCTGCTGGTTGTTGCGATATACCGGTAGTTGCGATGTACATCGTGATGCGTTGCATGCATTCAGCAATCGGGTCTGAACGAAATGGGGTTGTCCATGTCACTGAAACTCAACTTGGTTCAAGAAAACAAAATTGACTAAGTCTCTCGCCAAGTTTATACTTCAAAATATAAACTCATTACACGAGAGGACCACTATGAAGGCAACCGCAAAGGACCTGAGATTTCACTCAAAAGAACTCATAGATGCAGTTAACAGAGGTGAGGAAGTTGTTATTACCTTCCGCGGAAAACCGTGCGCCAAACTTGTTCCTTACCAGGAAATGAAAAAGCAAACGGGAAAAAATGAATTGTTCGGAATATGGAAAGATAACGACAGAGTTCAGAATGTGGATGAGTATGTAAGAAATTTGAGAAAAGGAAGATTCTAATGCTCATCGATACCGACGTTCTTATCTGGTATATGCGGGGCAACGAAAAAGCATATCAAGCCGTTGAGAATTCAAATAATTTCCTCAGCCATTCCATGCAGCTGGCAGACGCTTTAATTGGAGCCACGGCAATAGCGTATGGCTTTCCCATTCTCACAGGAAACGACAAGCACTACAAGGTAATGAAAGATCTTGAGATTAAAAAATTTGTACCATAGTCGGAGTCTCATAAGCGAACGTGAGGTAACGTCGCAACATCCAGCGCGCTTGTCAGATCAAGTCCGGATTTTTACGGTTCCTGCTGCCCGCGCAATCAATTTCATCTCACCCATCGCCATCCCGAGGACCCTCGTTGTGAGTTGAGGAAAGCACCTCGATGACCGGCAATTCCCAGAAATCGCCATGACACCGCTCGCCGTACTCCCTGTCGGCGATGTCTTCGCGGTAGCGGCGGACCATGGCGACGATCCGGACGGCGGCAATGCTTGAAAGCCGCCCCTGCCAGATATCCCGGGCTGCCTTCGACAGTCGGGCGACGGAAAGCCCGCTGCCGTCCACCAGCTCGATATGACCGCCGCGAAGCTCCGCGGTGACGCTGTCCCCTACCCCCAGCCCCCGCAAGGCCTGGCGGACCGGATGATGCTCCTTCTTCATCCCGGCAAAATCGAGATACATATCTTCGAGTCCGAGAAAGGTATACCGCCAGTCGTCGATCAGCCGCCGCAGATTGGCCTGCCAGACCGAATCTTCTCCGGCCTTCTTCGGCAGGAAGGAGAGAAGGGAACTCGCCGTCTCCATCGCCTGCCGGTTATTGCGCAGATACTCGAGCAGCACTGCGTTTTCCCGGATGCGGGTCAGCCGCGGAAAGGAATCGCCACGGCCCCAGGTGAAACTGACCGGGATCCCTGCCGACTCCAGCACCGCACGGACCTTGTCCAAATCTTTCCATTCCCGCGCCAGGACGGCGCAACTCTCAAGATCGAAGCTGCTCTCCAGCAGCTGCAGCCGCCTGATTTCCTCCAGAACCACCCACGCCTGATCGTCCTGCCCGGCAACGGCCAACCGCTGCACCCGGCCGCCCGCAACAGGATCCTTGCTTTGCCAGTTGCCCCCGGCCGGCAGTTCGCTGCGGGCCACATTGATCCGGATCGGGTGGCCCGTCTTCATCCGATCTGAATTATGAGCGATGAGGCAATTAGCGGCGCCGATGATATTGGCGGTGGACCGGTAGTTTTCGATGAGATAATGGATCGCGGCCTCATAATCCCCATGGAATTTGCGGATAAAGCCGACGTTTGCCCCCCGGAACCGGTAGATGTTCTGATCGTCGTCGCCCACCGCGAGGATCGTCATTTTCCGGTCTTTCTCGTCGAGATTTTTTCCGGCAAGGAGCGCAACCAGCTCATATTGCTCACCGTCGATGTCCTGGTATTCATCGACCAGGATATGACTGAAGGTGCCGATCAGGGCATCGCGCACCGGCCCGTCGCCGAGGCCAAGCACCTCCTTTTCGCCGCCCAGCAATTTGACCGCATCGCGGATCACTCCGGAAAAATCGATATCCGCATTGCCGGCCCTGCCCGCGGTGACCAGCGATCTGCCGGTCAGGCGCAAGGCCAGGCCATGAAAGGTTAAGGTGGTGACGCCGTTCATGTCGTCGCCGACCAGCTCGCGCAGCCTGCGGCGCAGACTGGCAACCGCACTGCGATTGAAGCAGAGCACGAGAATCGCCCGGGGTTTTACCCGCTTCACCCGGAGCAGAAAGGCGACCCGATGGGCGACCACCCGGGTCTTGCCGGCCCCCGGTCCGGCCAGGACGAGCATGTTCTGTTCACTCTTTTCGCCGACGATCCGCTCCTGGCTGTCGTTGTTCAGATCGTCGACTATCCGCTGCCAGGACTGCTCGCTGGTCGCCCGTTTCAGCAGTTTGGTCTTGCCGGCGAAGAAACGCCGGATGAAATCCTCCTTCTCGTCGTTGAAATAGGCGGAAACCAGGCTCATCGCCGCACTCAGCTTGTCGAGCGCCCGCCGGGCGTATTCGTTCATCACATGAATCTGGAAGTTGCGCTCGGTATAATGGGTGTCGAGCGGGGCGAAATCGGCCTGGGAATAGCGCCGGCCTTTGGCCTCCGGATAGAGACGGAGGGTCATCGCCTGGCGAAAGACCGCCAGTCCCTGCTGGAGATCGATGACGTTCTGCTCATGCATAAAGGTCAAGGCCCGCTCGGCCGCGGCCAGCGGGTCTTTCAGCTGGGGAAAAAGGATCAGGTCGGCCTTCAGCCCCTGGACGATCGCCTCCAGGGTAAACTCCGTGAGGAGGCTGGCATTGGCTCTCGTTTCCGCACCAACCCCGCGGGTGATAACCTGCAGGGCAATGGTTGCGGCCTGCTGGCGCACCTTGACCGTCTTAACCAGCGACTCCCAGTCCCGGTGCAGCATTAGGGTGAACCGGTTGTTGCCGATGGCCTTGACGGTGATGCTGCCCCGCTGTCCGGCCAGCCCCTTGCCGTCGCGGGACAGCCCATGGAGAATCAGCTTCAGGCTGTGCGGGGTGGCGTAGTCGTGCCCCCGGTCGAGCAGCACCTGGTTGATCTGGCGAAGGTCGAGTTCCACCGGATTTTCGACGGCCACGTCCGGCGCCGTCTCCTCCAGCACCCTGAGAAAATCGCCCTCCAGCGCCATCACCCGCTGGAGGATTTTCTCCGAACTGTTTTGCACCTTGTAGCGCACATAGGCGGAGAGGATGGTCTCCTTGGTGAGCAGCCCCTGATCCGCCATGTCATGGAGGGTGCGGAGGACCCGCTCCGTCTCCGTGTCGCTTTCATCTTCTGCTTTCGCGAATGGGGAAAGACTGGCCAGCTCATCGGCGCTGAACCCCTTGTTGCCGGACCTCTTCTCCATCATGGCCGCCAAAATCGCCAGCCACCGCTCCCGCTGCCGCGCCGAAAGATTCAGCCCGTCGATCTTGGCCGCCGCCTCTTCCAGATCCCGGACCAGCGGCTTGCCCTGAAAGACCCGGTTCTCGTTCTCGTTGCGCTCCAGATACCCGGCCCGCTCCAGCCAGGCGATGGCGGTGCGCACCCGGGTGTCGCCGTCGGTCAGTTCGTCCGGGTCGATATCGACCACATCGAGGCGGAGCAACTCGCCTGCCGTCATCACCACTTCGTCTCCGCCCTTTGAGGCAAAGCGGATACCGCGCAGCAGCTGGCCGATGTCCCGCTGGCTGAGCCGGGACATCGCACTCAGCCGGAACTGGCCTTCGATATCCTGCTCGGTAAAGATCAGAATGCACTCGGCCTCGTCCCGGTCCCGCCCGGCCCTGCCGGCTTCCTGCAGGTAGTTTTCGAGCGAGCCGGGGATGTCGGCGTGGATGACCAGTCGCACGTCGTCCTTGTCGATGCCCATGCCGAAGGCATTGGTGGCACAGATGATCGGGGTGGTCCCGTCGATGAAAAGTGCAGATTGGTGCGCTCATGGCCGCCGGCAAACTCGACCACCCGCAACCCCAACTCGCTCTGGATGATGTCGATGATCTCCGCCTTCACATCCCGTTTGGCGGTGGCGGTGAAGCACTGCACCGGCGGGATCGCGGTCTTTTCCTGTTGCGCAAACTCACGGATAAAGCGGATGGAATAGAGGTAATCCGGCCGGAAATCATGGCCCCATTTCGACAGGCAGTGCGCCTCGTCAAAGACCCAGGCGCCGATTTCCCGCTGACTGACGGTGCTGGTAAAGCTGTGATTGCGCAACTGCTCGGGCGAGACATAGAGAATGCCGACATCGCCCAGCCGCACCGCCTCGAGCACCTCGCCCCGCTCCGGCAGGGTCAGCATGCCGGACAGGGCCGCGGCGATTTTGGTGCCGGTCTGCCGGGAAAAATTATCGACCTGATCCTTCATCAGGGCCTGCAGCGGCGAGATGACGATGGTCAGCATATTGCGCCGCAGGTAGCGCATCAGGGCGGGCAGCAGGAAACAGAGCGACTTGCCGCCGCCCGTCGGCAGGGTGGCAAACAGCGTGGTATTACGGGCCGCGGCGGCGACAATCGCCTCCTGCAGGCTGGTGCCCGCAGCCGTCGCCGGCTCCGGCCGGAAACCGGTGAAGCCGTAATATTTCCGCAGCATCGTCGCGGGATTATGATGCTCCCGGCAGTAGGTGCACCGAGGATCTTTGCAGGGGATTTCCCGCAGCTGGTGGAGAATGACCGGAACCTGGCCGAAGCGATGCCGCACCCAGGGCGGCAGCACCGAATTGGAGCCGGCCACGGTCAGCCAGGCGGTGACATAGGCGAGGGTTGCATGGGCAAGGGTGCCGTCAAAGAGCTGGTCGACGATGGTATCGACCGCCGTCCGGCAGCTCTGTTTTTTCGCCAGCCAGGAAAAGGCGTCGTAGAGATCGTCGCCCGCGAGCAAGGGAATACCCATGGCCCCGAGCGCCGCGGCGGTCCCGGTGAGAGCTGCATCCCGATGGAGAAAACCGCGATAGAGGAGCGGCGCGTCGCCACCGGCAGCCAGCAGATCGCCAAAGGCCTGCCACTGTTCGGCAAAGACCTTGCCGGCCAGAAGGGCATCCTGGGCCGGATCGTTGACGCTGTCCCGGACGATCTGATAGTTTTTTACCAGCCGGTGGTAGGGATTTGCCGGGAAAGCGAGGGGGGAAAGGTAGAGGGTGTCGATGGCCGGCTTGTGCAGGAGGCCTAAGTGCGGGGCGATTTGGCGCAGCCGGGGGATATCGTGGCTGAGGATGTTATGGCCGAGAATGTAGGTTGCCGCAGAGCCGAATTCGGCAAAATCCTGGAGCTGCCGCGAACCGATCTTCCTGCCGGACGGAAGCAGAAAGGTTTTTCCCCGGAACGAGGCGCCGATTGAATAGACGCGATTCGCCTCGTTTACTTCGATATCGAACAGCAGGCACTGGTCGAGAAATTCCCGGCATTCGTTGGGCATCGGTATAATTCAGCCATGTATTGATTGATCCTGACATGCAGTGTATTGTATCTACTGCAAACAACAGCCAATATCCATGTTTTTATAGGCTTTCCCCGGAAAAAGACCATGCAGGGCAGCAATAAAAGTTACATGAAACCACTGATCGGCATCACCACATATTTTGTTGTAGACAAAGAACTGGAAGGTCGCAGAGTGCGAGGAACGGTGGGCCAGGATATGCTAATGTCCAATCTCGATTACGCCCGCAGCGTCTATGAAAGCGGAGGAATCCCGGTGGCCGTGCCTACCCTGCACGACTCCGAGGCTGCGGCGGAACTGGTCGAACGACTGGACGGCCTGCTGCTCGCCGGTGGCGAGGATCTGGCGCCGGCGCTTTTCCGCCAGGAGGCTCGACCGGGGCTGGGTCTGGTCGTCGAACGGCGCGACCGGTATGAGTGGGCCCTCCTCCACGCCGCACTCGACAGAGGCATCCCCATCCTCGGAATCTGCCGGGGGTTTCAACTCCTCAATGTCTACTTCGGCGGGACATTGCACCAGGACCTGGCGGCTTATTACAGCGGCGAAATCCCCCACTTCAGTGCGCATCTGGGGCGAGAGGCGCTGGTCCATGAAGTTCTGCTGCCGGAGGGCACCTTTCTCAGACAGTGCTACGGCACAGAAAGGTTGTGGGTCAACAGCCTGCACCATCAGGGCGTGGAGATTCTGGCGCCGGAGTTCCTGCCCGCGGCGGTAAGCCGGGAAGGTCTGGTCGAAGGATTTCAGCACCTTACGGCCGAAAATGTGATCGGCGTCCAATGGCACCCGGAAATGATGACGGAGCGCTATCCCGTTCATCGCAACCTGTTTCGCTTTTTTGTGGAGAAAGCTAAGAAGTATCGGGCTTTGCCTGGACCGTATCCAGTCCCAACGGCACCAGGATCTCGCTGTTGAACCGGCGCACAATGAGGTCGTCCGGATCATTGCCGATCATCTGCGCAATCGCCTCGATCCGCTCCGCCACCTGGCTATTTCTCGCCCAGCAGGAGTTGCGCGCCCGTTCAATATGCTTCCAGTCCCGATCGGCGAGAAACAACGGCCAGGCGGCAAGTATCTCCGGAAAGAGCTTTGCCCGGAGAGCATCGAGAAAGGCGAGATAAAAACCAAGCGACGATTCCCGGCGCGCCGCGGAAAGAGAGGACAAAGGACCATGGGGATGCGTATCGGCCAGGATATCTTTTACCGTCCGGCTGACAAATTCGATTACGGTTCCGGGAAAATGGCCGACGATAGTCTGCAGGGTCGCGGATTTAAAGGCATCCTGCCCGGTTTCGCCAACTTCGTGATAAATTATCAGGTCCATTTCCCGATCGACAATGGTGTCAAGCGATCCTTGCAGCAGTTCCCGGTCAAGGATTCCGTCCTTGAACACGCCGTAGCACTGCAGAGCATGCCTGAGCGAGGTTCGGCAGGAGGAATGCACCTCCTGGATCTGGTCCCAGAAGAAGAACCGGAGGGATTCCCGGCGGATGATAATATGGCCATCCTGGACCATGGCAAAGGGACTGGCCATCTCCCGTGCCCGCTCCCTGCCTAAAATAATTACCGGACACCCGTAACCACTGCGCTCTTCGATCTTCTCGGCAAGAAAAAAGACGGCTTTCATCGACCGCCCGTAACCGGCGCCGTAGACCAGTGTCTGATCAGGCAAAGCACTATTAATCTCTTCAAGGTCCATCGGTGCCAGCGTTTTCCCGCCGGCCGAAAGTGGCCGAAACGACTCCCCGGCAAGGGTTGCCCAGTAGTTTTCCTTGACGTCGATCCAGTCGAGCAGATCGGCCGGCTCGGGCTCCTGCCACGGCTCTAGGCCCTTCTCCCACTTATAGAGATTGCGAAGTTTGAGGACCATGGTGCACATCGAATAGATGCCGTGATCCCGGGCATCCGAGATATCGCAATTATGCTGAATATCGTGGATAAATGGAGTAAGTTCGACAAGCGATGACATGAGTAATCTCTGGTAACCTGCAGGTGGTTTAAAAAAAAATGATCTTCTTTTCTGCGCCCCTATCTATTATAGACATTAAATAGATGAACACTCGAAGAAAAAACAGTTTCCACCCGTCGTTGCCCAGCGAAACTCCACCGGGGCGCCCAACCCAAAATCAAGGTGGCGGTATGATTGACATCCGTACCCTGGCAGACATCGCAAGCCTCTCCGAGACTGTTGACCTGGAGTGCAAACTGGCGGCTGGAAAAGACGGCAAAGGCCAGTTGCCTGCCGACTTCTGGCCGACCTATAGCGCTTTTGCCAACACCCATGGCGGTGTTATTCTCCTGGGAGTGAAAGAAAAGCAGGGACGTTTTTCACTGCATGGAGTGATCAATCTCGGCGAGCGTGCCGGTTCCGGTCTGCCGAAAATACGCCAGGGGTGGGAAACCGCAGGAGGTACCTTACACCTCTTCGACTCCTTTGAACCTTACGATCAAACCAGACTGGAGATGTTCTGGGGGGACATGGCGGTCGAGACGGGAAAAATGACGGGAAAGGTTTTTGATCTGCTGACCTCGAATCCGTCCCTGACTATCCCCGAACTGGCAGCCGGATTGAGGAAATCGGAAAGTACAATTGAGCGGGCTATTCGCGAGTTACGCAAAGTTGGCCGAATCCAAAGAGTTGGTTCCCGTAAAGATGGGTGCTGGAAGCTTGTTGATGATGTTGATCAATGAGGAATTTCTTATCTTCCTTGCGATGCATCACCTCCGCTCCGGACAGCACCTCCGGTTGAGCGATATCCAGTCAGTAACAATAATTGAAACACGTTAATCCGTAGCGGCTTTTGTCGCCCAGCCACATAGAGTTGAAAGATAGTTCATGACCAGACAAAAACTCACCCTTGCCAATCTCGAAGGACTATTGCTGCGCGCCTGTGACGACCTGCGCGGCAACATGGATGCCAGCGAGTACAAGGAATACATTTTCGGCATGCTGTTTCTCAAGCGGGCAAGCGATCTGTTCGATCAGCGCCGGGAGGAGCTGGAGAAGGAGTTCAAGGCCAAAGGCATGCCGGCAGCGGCGATCACAACGCTGCTCGACCACCAGGATCAGTACTCGGGTAAGTATTTTTTCGTCCCGATGGAGGCGCACTGGTCCAGGGTAAAGCACCTGAAGAATAATGTCGGCACCGGCCTGAACAAAGCTCTGGAGGCCATCGAAGACCACAATATCGACGCCCTGCAGGACGTGTTGAAGGGAATCAACTTCAACAAAAAGATCGGCCAACGGACGATGGACGACGACACCCTGTCCGATTTTATCCAGAACTTTGAAAAGATCCCCCTGCGCGACGAGGACTTTGAATTCCCGGACCTGCTCGGTTCGGCCTACGAGTGGCTGATCAAATATTTCGCCGACTCCGCCGGCAAGAAGGCCGGCGAGTTCTACACCCCGGCGGAGGTGGTGCGGGTCTGCGTCGAGATTGTCGATCCGCAGCCCAATATGAGCGTCTATGACCCCACAGTCGGGTCCGGCGGCATGTTGATCCAGTCCCGCGACTACCTGCGCGAGTGCGGCCACGACCCGCGTCATCTGGCCCTCTTCGGCCAGGAAAAGATGGGCACCACCTGGTCGATCTGCAAGATGAACATGCTGCTGCACGGCATTCCCCATGCAGATATCCGCCGCTATGTGGATAACGCTCCGCCGCCGGAGCCGCACGATGTGCGCGCCCACCTGCATGGCGGCGTACCGCTGGTCGAGATTGCATCGCTCAGCCACTTCTGGAGCAACTACGCCGGTCTTAGGGAAAGCTGTTTTATCCCCCGCGGGAGTGGAGGTTGGGTGCAACCTGAAGGATATAAGATCCCTGAGGACATGGGCCTTGAGGTCAGAGAACAGACGCTCGCTTATGCTGCGCGCTCTCACTCTACGGATTCCCGGTATGCCGACTTCAGCAAAGTATTAAAAGACAAACGGGCCATAGCGGAACACGTTGCCAATCACCCTGGCGTCATCGCCCGACAAGCAGCCTTTATGAGCCAGCTTGAAGCCTGGTGGCAAAAGAGTCTGTACCTGGTGGAAGCCCAGGCCCCGGACGCCGACAACCACAGCGACCACTCCGGCAATGTCTACGCCTTGCGACGCATCCTACTCGCAGACATTGCCGAGACCTTCCAGAAGCAAGACCTGCTCAGCCCCTACCAGGTACGCGGTGCCTTTGCCAACTATATCAACCAGCTCAAGGCCGATCTCAAATCCATCGCCGCCAGCGGCTGGGGCTCGGAACTGATCCCCGATCAGGAGATCCTCACCAGCCAGTTCCCCGAAGTGCTGGAAGAGCAGGAACAATCCCGCACCCGCCTGGCGGAGCTGCAAGCCCTGTTCGCCTCTGCCGATGAAGAGGACTTCGAAGATGCCGATGAAACCGGTGTGCTTCCCAGCTACGTGGTGAAGAAGCTCAAGGCCGAACTCAAGGCCCTCAACACCCGTGCCAAGCTGGCCAGGAAGGAGGGTGGCAAAGCTGAATGGACGGCCTACCTGGCCGAGATCGAGGCAATCGAAAAACGCCTTGCCGCCTATAATGCCCTGGAGCAGGAAGCCAAGGCGCTGAAATCAGGTCTTCGCATCACCGAGAAAAAACAGGACGACCTGGTGGAGGCCGCCCGCACCAAGATCACCCGCGACGAGGCGCGGCAGGTCATTATTGAACGGCTGGGCCACCTGCTGCTGGACACCTACCGCGCCTATCTGCGCGCCGATCAGCGTGCCTGCGTCGCTGCTATTGAAAACCTGTGGAGTAAATACGCGATCACTGCCAAAGAGATCGAGGCGGAACGGGATGCAGCCAGCGACCAACTGCGGAAGTTTCTGGAGGAGCTGGGGTATGAGTGAAGTAGTAAAAAGGCCCCTTTTCGATGTGTTGCAGCCACCCATTTCAGGAAGTCGACCCAAAGGTGGTGTATCCACGGAAACCGATGGTGTGCCAAGTTTGGGTGGCGAAAATATTTTGTCATCGGGCGGCGTTACCTATGATGTCATCAAGCGCATCACACAGCGTTTCTTTGATTCGATACCCAAAGGTAAGTTGTGCGGTGGTGATGTGCTGATCAACAAAGATGGTGCTCAAACAGGTAAGGTAGGATACTACATTGGCGATCTGTTCGATGAGGCCGCGATAAACGAACATCTGTTTATTCTACGCGGTCTAACTGATTATATTATCGAACAATCATATTTGTATTATGCTCTTCTGCTTCCGGTAACCCATCAAGAAATCGAACGTCGTATTACGGGCTCGGCACAACCTGGGCTGAATTCTTGTTTCGTTAAGGCCGTAAGTATTCCTTATCATCCGATCAATGTTCAGAAGGATATTTCTTGTATACTCAGAACGATAGACAGAGCCATCGAAAAAACTGAAACCCTCATCGCCAAATACCAGCAGGTCAAAGCAGGCCTGATGCACGACCTGTTCACTCGCGGCGTCACCGCCGACGGCAAACTGCGCCCATCCTGCGAACAAGCCCCCGAGCTTTATAAAGAAACACCTATCGGCTGGATTCCGAGGGAGTGGGAGTGTAAAACCCTGGAACAATTATTGGCACCGGTGGGAAATAATTTGAGAAGTGGGCCATTCGGAAGCGCTCTGTTAAAAGATGAACTGGTTGAGGAAGGAATTACATTTCTCGGAATCGATAACATTTATACAGAGCATTTTGAGGCCAAGTACAGACGATTCCTGTCGCAAAAGAAATTCATGGAGCTGCACAGGTATTCGGTGAGGCCAAAGGACGTTGTCATAACCATCATGGGGACTGTCGGACGTTGTTGTGTATTGCCGGATGATATCGGTCAGGCATTGTCGTCGAAACACCTCTGGACCATGACTCTTGACCAATCTCAGGTATTTCCGGAGCTTGTCTGCTGGCAACTTAACTATGCACCATGGGTCTTGTCCTGGTTGAGAAGCAAGGGAGTCGCAAGGGGCTGTCATGGATGCAATTCAATCGTCAACATTGAGGACCTTGCGATTACCTGTTCCGAGAATGTCGGAGCAAGAAGAAATTCTCGGTATATACCTTGCTTCTACCTCGAAAATTAAGTCAGAGCAATCGGAGCTGAACAAGTTAAAGAAAGAAAAGGCCGGGTTAATGCACGACCTTCTCACCGGCCGCGTTCGAGTGAATGCAACAAATCCACAAGATATTTGACACGAATAATAATTGCTTTACATCAATCAACGTGTGACATAAAGCCATGGCAAAAATACATGTAACGGCGAAACGGGACTTCCTCGAATCTTTAGCCACAACCAAGCCGATAGTTGCATTATCAGAGCTTGTTTGGAACGGATTTGATGCTGACTCAGATCGAGTGGAAGTTCACCTTGAGTTAAACAAACTGGGAAGCCTTCAATCAATTCGTGTTCGGGATTTTGGCTACGGTATTGACTACAGCAATGTTGAAACTTTATTCGGTAATCTTGGCGACTCATGGAAAAGAGAAGGTGGCCGGCAAAATGGTCGAGCTCTCCATGGGAAAAATGGAAAAGGACGTTTCAAAGCATTCGCGCTTGGGGATCGTGTGGAATGGAACACCACATATCGTCATAATGGAAAATCATATTCTTACAAGATCACCGGAAAAAGGTTGAGTCTTGATGATTTCATGACGACTGATCCTATAGAGGCGGAAAGAACTCCCACTGGCACTGAGGTTACAGTATATAACCCGTTGCGCAATTTTCGATCGTTGCAAGAAGAAGCTACTCCTCTTGAACTAGCGAAGATTTTTGCTGCGTATCTGACTGAATATCCAGGCTTGGCATTTGAGTACAACGGGTTGACGATTGATCCCAAAAATGTGCAAAACCATTGTGGTGATTATCCTCTGGGAGAGGTAGAGCTTGGTGATGGACGCAAGGTTATGGTGGCTGTATCCATTATTGAGTGGAGTATTCCAACAGACCGTGTGCTTCATTTATGTGATGCGAGCGGTATAGCATTGCACGAACTTGAATCTGGTAGGCAAATCCGTGCACCCGGTTTTCATTTCACTGGATATATCAAATCGGACCATTTCAGGGAGCTAGACAAATCGAATCAGCTTGCTCTTGCAGAAATGCACCCTGATGTACTAGCCATTCTTAAAGTTGCGAGAATTAAAATCAAAGAGCATTTTCGGCATCGTCTTATTGAAAATCAAAGCAAAATTATTGAGAGATGGAAGGAAGAACAAATTTATCCTTACGATGATAAAGACAATTTAGATCCTGTTGAGGTAGCTGAGCGACAAGTTTTTGACATTTTGGCTTTTAACGTCCAAAGTTACCTACCATCATTTGACGACGCAGATGCAAAATCAAGGAAATTCACTTTTCGACTTCTCGCTCAAGCCGTTCGAGAAAATCCGGACTCAGTGCAAAAAATAATTGGAGAGGTCCTTGGTCTAAAAAAGAATGAACAAGACGATCTTGCCGAGTTGTTGCAGAAAACCTCCCTTTCGTCAATCATCACTTCAGCAAAAATTGTTGCGAATCGTCTTGATTTCCTCAATGGATTAGAAGTCCTTCTGTTTGATAAGGAAAGCAAAAAGATACTTCTCGAACGGGATCAATTGCACAAGATATTAGAAAAAGAAGCATGGTTGTTCGATGAAGAGTTTTCTCTTGCCGGTAGTGAGATACGTCTTGAAAAAGTTCTCGAAAAACACTTGGACAAGCTTGGAAAACGCGAAGATGATCCAGACCCAGTTGAGGTTGGGGAAGGAAAAACAGGGCGCTTGGACCTCATGCTCCATAAAGCAATACAACCACGCACGGGCGAATTTGACTATCTTGTAGTAGAACTTAAACGTCCTTCAAAGAAGATTGACGAGGAAGTTCTTATGCAAATCAAAAAATACGCGATGGCTGTAGCAAATGACGAGCGATTCCGTGACATTAAGATACGATGGAAATTTGTGGCAATCTCGAATGATCTCAACGAATACGCAAAAAAAGAGGCAAGACAAAGAAATCGTCCCAGAGGAGTTGTGCACGATGATGATGACCAGTAATCTCCCCAGCCCCCTCCTCCAACGTGCAGTGGAGGACGAGCGCATCTATTACAAAGCGGGTTGGAATCCGATATCACTTCGTCGGCAGATCTTCTAAGCGGCCTTTCTCAAGAAATGTCGGTGGTTCGGACCAGCCGCAATTAACGTTATCCTGGCGAAATAACATGACTGAAAACAACCGCATTGAATACAAACGAGAGCTTACCGACAACCTTGAGAAAGAAGTAGTCGCCTTCCTGAACTACAAGGATGGCGGCGTGATCTATATCGGCATCGACAAAGACGGAAATGTTTACGGTGTTGAGGATTGCGACAAAGTCCAACTCGTCATCAAGGATCGTTTGAAAAACAACGTTCAGCCTTCCATTATGGGGCTGTTCGATATCATCCACGAAAAGCGGGGAGGAGTAGACGTCATCCGGATCACCGTTGCCGGCGGCCTGGAAAAACCCTATTTCCTGAAAAAATACGGGATGACCGAAAAGGGCTGCTATCTGCGCATCGGCAGCGCATCGGAGCCCATGTCCCAGGAGATGATTGATGCCCTCTATGGCAGACGGGTGCGCAATACCATCGGCAAAATGGACTCGCCGCGACAGGATCTCCGATTTGAACAGCTGAAAATCTACTACGATTCGCGTGTCCTTGCTTTGAATGATGCCTTCATGCGAAATCTGGAACTGCTCACTCCGGAAGGCAAACCCAACTATGCCGCCTATCTGCTGGCCGATGACAACGGCACTTCGCTGCAGGTGGCAAAATACGCCGACGACACGCGGGTAAACTTGATTGAAAATAGGGACTTTGGCCGATGTTCTCTCGTTAAGGCATTGAAAGGGATCCTGGATCGTATGGGGGTGGAAAACACCATCTTCACCAAGATTGGCTATCCCCTGCGAGAGGAGCGGGAGATGATCGATTCGACCGCCATGCGCGAGGCGGTGATCAATGCCGTCGTCCATAACGATTATTCCTACGGTGCCACACCAAAGTTTGAATTTTTTTCCGACCGGCTGGAAATCACCTCCATGGGCGGTCTGCCCTATGGGGTCGATGAGGAGGATTTTTTCAGTGGTTTCTCGGTGCCCCGCAACAAAGAGATCATGCGGGTTTTCCGCGATCTGGAAATTGTCGAACAGCTTGGTTCAGGCATTCCGCGAATCCTCAAAACCTACGGCAGGGATGCCTTTGAGATCCGTAAAAGCTTTGTGCGGGTAGTCTTTTATTATGAAATTCCCTTTGAAGACTCGGCAAAGCTTCCTTCACAAAGCGAAACGAAGGTAGAAACGAGGGTAGAAACGAGGGTAGAAACGAGGGTAGAAACGAGGGTAGAAACGCCGCAACTCATTCTTCGAACCTTGGCTGAAAACCCGTCCATGACCCTCGCCGAACTTGCTGAAAAGATCAAAAAATCAATCAGTACCATTGAGCGGGTCAGTGCCAAGTTGGTGAAGGAAGGCAAACTCCGCCATGTCGGCCCACGGAAAGGTGGCCACTGGCAGGTGCTGGCGGGCCACCAACATAAAGAGTAGCCCTTGCCGTGCAATCAAATGCCCTGCGAGGGAGAACGCTGGTATAAAAAAACTGAGGCTCCGGAGAGTATACGTCCACCTTTGCAAGCACCATCTTTCCTTAATTGTGTGCTCTCGTGGTTTAACATTGCGTATATTGGTATACCTGGAGTACATTATCTATCCATATTCTAAACTGTATTACCTGGATGACAGACAGCTATCGGTTTATCGATTTGTCAAAATGTAAACCATGAGTTTATCAAAGAGCGAAAATACCGAACGCCCCCTGAATCGACTGCTCAACGCGCTGCCGGAAGGCGTGGCTGTGCCCAGTGCCTGGTTGACGGCAAACGGGATTTCGCCACAACTGGTGCGCAAGTATGTGGCGAGTGGCTGGTTGCGGCCGCTGGCGCGGGGTGTCTACGCCCGCCCGGCGCAGCCGGTGGCCTGGCAGGGAATCATTCTAGGCTTGCAGTGTCTGGGCGGGTGTCCGCTCCATGTGGGGGGTATTTCGGCCCTTAATCTGCAGGGTCATGCTCATTATCTGCCGCTCAGCGGGGAGACGCGTATCCATCTCTGGAGCCACGCCCTTGATTCCATAAGCCTGCCTGCCTGGGTGACCGCTGTTCAATTACCTCAGGAAGTACTCTTGCAAAGTGGGCGCCTGTTCGAGCTGGAAACCGGCACGGAGGGACTGAAGGAAGTGCCGACCGGGCTTCGTGACTGGCAACTCACGGTGGCCGCTCCGGAACGGGCGATCATGGAGATGCTCAGTCTGGTTGATGAGACGGCAGCAAGTTTCACCCATGCCGCCGAACTGTTCGAGGGGCTGACGGTGCTGCGGCCCGGCGTGATGCAGCGTTTGCTGGAAGGCTGCCGCAGCATCAAGGTGCGGCGGTTGTTTCTGTTCCTGGCTGATCGGCAGGACTATGCTTGGTGCCGCAAGCTGCAACTTGAGCGCATTGGCCTGGGCAGCGGCAAACGGATGGTGACCCGCGGTGGACGGCTGGACAAGCGTTTTCTGATCACGGTACCGGAGGACATGGATGCTGAATCCGGGTAATCCATATTACCGTCAAGTTGTATTGCTGCTGGACATGCTGCCTCTGGTGGCGCATGAGGGCTGTTTTGGGCTCAAGGGCGGGACAGCTATCAACCTGTTTCTGCGCGATCTACCACGCTTGTCGGTGGATATCGATCTGGTCTATCTGCCGATACGGGACCGGGCCACCAGCCTGGCCGAGATAGGTGCGGCGCTTTCGAGAATCGCCACTATTGCCGAGAAAAGATTGCAGGGAGTGCGTGTACAGCGCCACAGCCTTGGTGGGTGGGTGGTCAAGCTGTTCGTCGCTCGTGGAGGAGTTCAGGTGAAGATCGAGGTATCGCCGGTGCTGCGTGGAACCGTGCATGAGCCATTACTGCGAAGCGTTGCCCCGGCAGTAGCGTTGCAGTTTGGCGAGGTTGAGATGCAGGTGCTGGCGTTCGAGGATGTGTATGCCGGCAAGCTCTGCGCCGCTCTGGACCGGCAGCATCCCCGCGACCTCTTCGATGTGTACATGCTCCTGGCAAACGAGGGTATTTCCCCGGCTTTAAAGGATGCCTTTTTGGTGTATCTGCTCGGCCACAATCGCCCTATGGTGGAGTTGCTTGATCCTGCCATGCAGAACATTGAAGCAACCTATCGGGTGGAGTTTGCGGGCATGGTGGCGCAGACGGTGAGTCTGGATGCCCTCATAAAGACCCGTTTTCAGCTGGTACAGACTCTGCGCGGTCTGCTGACCGAGGCGGACAAGCGTTTTCTGCTGGCGGTTAAACGCGGAAAGGAGGACTGGAGCACGTTCACCTTCCCGGAGGCAGTGCATTTGCCCGCCGTTCAGTGGAAATTGCATAACCTGGCGAAAATGGCTGAGGAAAAACGCCGCGAAGCAGCGAATAAGCTTGAAGCCGTGCTGTTCGGGTAAGGAGAGCATATGTCTGAATACCTCCATGTCGAAAAACCGTTTCTCGATTAGTTCGGAAAAAACAGGGTTGGGAAACAAGGGCCGGGTTGTTTCCCAAGTGGCGATAATGGTTCGGGAACTCTCTCCCAACATTACCGATATGACGGTCGGATAATCCATCCAGAGGTATTGAGAGCTTGAAGACCGAGATATGTGAGCAATATGACAATAACAAATGAAGAAAAGCTTGCTACGTTGCTTCAGATTAAAGAGGACGAACATCTGGAGTTCAAGGAAGCCAAGGAACGATTTGATTTTGAAATCCTGGTCAAATATTGCGTGGCCCTTGCCAATGAGAGAGGTGGCCGTATGGTCCTGGGCGTAACGGACAAAAGGCCTCGCAAAGTTGTCGGCACCAGGGCTTTCCAAAACCTGGAACAGACAAAGGCCGGTCTCTTGGAGCGGTTGCACCTTCGGATTTCGGTGGATGAAGTTCATCATCCACATGGGCGGATCATTGTGTTTGAAGTACCTCCACGTCCCATCGGTATGGCGGTTCAGTATAAAGGGGCTTATTGGATGCGGAGTGGAGAAGACCTTGTACCCATGCCCCCGGACATGCTGAAACGGATCTTCGAGGAGAGCGGGCCGGATTTTTCCGCTGAAATCTGTCGACAAGCCCGGTTGGACGATCTTTCCGAAGAAGGGATTGAGCGGTTCCGTACCATATGGCTCAGACGGTCAGGCAATACTGCCTTACAAGAACTCTCCCCGACACAATTGCTGGAAGACGCTGAGCTGATTGTCGATGGTGGTATTACCTATGCCGCTCTCATTTTGACTGGTACTCGAAAGGCACTGGGAAAATTTCTTGCTCAAGCGGAAGTCATTTATGAGTACCGGGCAAGCGAGGCATCGATTCCCTACCAGCAGCGAAAAGAAATGCGCGAGGGGTTCTTTTTGATTTATGAGTCGCTTTGGGAAACTATCAATCTCCGGAATGACATTTTTCATTATCAGGATGGTCTTTTCCGGCAGGAGATACCAACCTTCAACCAATCAGTTGTACGGGAAGCGATACTCAATGCGATCAGCCACAGGGATTACCGTTTTGCCGGATCAGTATTTATTCGTCAATATCCCACGCGACTGGAGATTGTCAGCCCTGGCGGGTTTCCCCCCGGTATCACGGTCGAAAATATTTTGTGGCGACAAGCGCCACGCAACCGCCGCATAGCCGAAGTCTTTGCCAGATGCGGACTTGTCGAAAGATCCGGTCAGGGCGCAAACCGCATGTTCGAGGAATGTATTAAAGAAAGCAAGCCCATACCTGACTTCAGTGACACCGATGATTATCAGGTATCGCTCACCCTGCGGGGAGATATACAAGATCCGATCTTTTTACAATTCCTGGAAAAAATTGGTCGTAAAACCCTGGCGTCTTTTACAACAAAAGATTTTCTCCTATTGGATTCCCTCCATAAAGGGATACCTGCTCCTCCTGATTCTGCAGACAGAATCGCGAGGTTGCTAGATCACGGCGCTATTGAAAGAGTGGGAAAAGGTAAATATGTCCTTGCAAAAAGTTTTTATGCTCTTGCCGGCAAAAAAGGCGTTTATACCAGAAAAAAGAAGAAGCTGTTTATGTAAGCGGGAAGACCAGAGGCGCTTTATGGTTCCCCGGAAATGGATAATGTATTGCGTTTGAATTACGTCGACTTAACTCAAACGCAATAAAAAACGCAATACAGGAAGATAAACACATTAAAAACAGTATATTATCTGTATGGTCATTGCGTTTTTGGGAGAGCGAAATACGCTTATCTCCGACAAGTAAAAGTGGCAAAGGGATGATCGTCAAAGGTGGAGAGCTGAATCGTGATTTCCGGGGTACGGTACCGCGAAACATGGAAGAGAACAAGTTGGAATGCACCCTGGTCCGGTAAGGAGAGCAAATGTCTGAATACCTCCATGTCGAAAAACCGTTTCTCGATCAGCTGGCGCAGCTTAGCTGGACGGTGATCGATCATGGAGTTGGAGCCATCCCGTCCGATCCGGCGGCGAGTCTGCGCGCCAGCTTCCGCGAGTGGCTGCTGCCCGAAGTCTTCCGCGAAGCGGTGCGGTCGATCAATCGGACGGAGAGCGGGGCGGCGTGGTTGACCGACCGGCAATTGGATGAGCTGCGCGACCAGATCCTGCGTCAGCCGAACCGATGCATGAGGCCTTTGTCCAGTTGCAACGCTACCGCAATGGGCGCGAGGCGACGCGGGAAGTTGGCCTGAGGGAAGGCGAGCCGCGCCTGTTCCACACCAATCTTTTGCTGATCCGCAGCAGCGGCGCGGAGGCGGATTTCGGCACCCTCACCTCGGGCGAAGAGCATTATTATGCCTGGAAAACATTGTGGCCGGAAGGCGATAACAATCCTCAGGCCATAAACCCGCAACAGCGGCTGATCCGGGGCATGCTGAATAAGGATAACCTGCTGAGCATCCTGCGGACCTGCTCGGTGTTCATGGATACCGATGCCGGCAGGCGCATCAAGGTGGTGGCCCGCTACCAGCAATTCCGTGCCGCCGGCAAGATCATCGAACGGTTGCGCCGGGGCGCAACGCCCATGGCGCGCAGCGGCGTGATCTGGCATACCCAGGGCTCGGGCAAGTCGCTCACCATGGTGTTTTTGGTGCGGATGTTGCGCGTCTCCGGCGATCTCAATGATTTCAAGATCCTGCTGGTCAACGACCGCGTCGATCTGGAAGAGCAGCTCGGCCGGACGGCGACGCTGATCGGCGGCAAGGTCAATGTGATCCATAGCACATGGGCGCTGCGCAGGCAGCTGGCGACCGACAGCTCCGATATCAATATGGTGATGGTGCACAAGTTCAAGGAGCGCGAGGAAACCCTGCCGTCACAGGTAGCCGAGGTGCTCGGCACCTATCGGGCCATGCCCGCGGCCACTACTTTCGGGGTGGTGAATGCGTCTGAACGGATCATCCTGATGATCGACGAAGCGCACCGCACCCAAGGTTCCGACCTTGGCGACAACCTGTTCGAGGCCTTTCCCAACGCCACCCGCATCGCCTTCACCGGCACGCCCCTCATTACTGAACGCCATGGTGAGAGGAAGACGGCAAAGCGCTTCGGCGAATATATCGACACCTACCGCTTGATGGACGCCGTGCACGATGGCGCGACGTTGCAGATCCTCTATGAGGGCAAGACCGCCGACACCGCCCTGAACGAGAAGCATTCCTTCGATACCAAATTTGAAGATCTGTTTCGTGACCGCAGCGACGAGGAACTGCTGGCGATCAAGAAAAAATACGGGGCCACCGGCGATATCCTGGAGGCCGAGCAGCGTATTGGTGCCATCGCCCGGGATCTGGTCAACCACTATATCGACAACATCCTGCCCAACGGCTTCAAGGCGCAGGTGGTATGCCATTCCAAACTGGCCGCCGTGCGCTATCAACATGCAATTGCGGAGGCATTGACCGAGCGCATGGAGCGGGAACGACTGGGGGCCGCACCGGACCTTCAATTGATCGACCGGATCGCCTTTGTCAAAGCGGCGGTGGTGATTTCCTCCGACGGCACCAACGAGGCGGCCTATGTCACCCGAGCACGCAAAGAGGCCAGGGCCTGGAATGCGGTGGAGAATTTCTGCAAACCCTTCGACCGCAAGGACCCGGACAAGGGCCTGACCGGCATCGCCTTCCTCATCGTCTGCGACATGCTGATCACCGGCTTCGATGCGCCAGTCGAGCAGGTGATGTATATTGACAAAAAGATCCGCGAACACAGCCTGCTGCAGGCCATCGCCCGTGTCAATCGGGTGGCCGGTGGGAAGAAGCGCGGCTATGTGGTGGACTACATCGGCCTGGCCAATCACCTCACCGAGGCGTTGACCTTGTATGCCGCAACCGATGAGCTGGAGGAACTGCGCGACGGCCTGAAAAGCATCGCCTCCGAGTTGCCGGTGCTGGAGGAACGTTACCAGCGACTGATACAGTTCTTCCGGGCCATGGGCGTTAAGAGTATGGAGGACTTTGTGCAGGGTCGATTGGCGGGTGTCGAGGCGGACGCCGCAGTGGTCCATGCGGCGGTGACCGTGTTGAAGGACGAGAAACCGCGGGCGGATTTCGAGGTATATCTGAAAAAATTCCTCATGAGCCTGGACATCATTCTGCCGCACGAGGCCGCCCAAGGCTACCGTGTCCCGGCCAGGCGCCTTGGCTATATTCTGAGTGTCACCAAGGAACGCTACAAGGATGAAAGTCTGGACCTGGGGGACGCCGGCGACAAGGTGCGGCGTTTGATCAACGAGCACCTGATCAGCCTGGGAATCAATCCCAAGGTGCCGCCGGTGGAGTTGCTGACAGATGATTTCCTTGACCAGCTCAACCGTCACGCAGGTGGAAACGACGAGGCCAAGGCCAGCGAGATGGAACACGCCATCCGCAAACACTGCACAGTGAAATTCGACGAGGATCCGGCATTTTATAAATCTCTGTCGGAAAAGCTGGAACATCTGATCGACCAGTATAATGGCCAGTGGGATCTGCTCGCTCAAGAACTGGAAAAACTCAGAACTGAGGCAGCCGCCGGGCGTTCCGAGATCATTGCGGGGCTGGACAAGGAAACGACCACCTTCTATGCTCATGTGGTTGGCCTGGCCTTCGGCAGGGACGGTGTGCCAACCGGCCAGGAATTCAGGGTGAAGGCGTTGATGAGGCACATCGTCGAACTGCTTCAGGAGAGCATCGGCATCATCGACTTCTGGAACAACCCCGCGGAGCAGAAACGACTGCGCGGCGAACTGAACACGGTCTTGCTGCTGGCCCAAGAACAGGATGAACCGCTCAAGCTCAAGGACGGGCGTTTTTCCCTGCAACGCAAGTTGGTGGAGACTGGGGGTGAGGAAGAGGCCAAACGGGCCTTCGAAAGGTTCTATATTGCCAAGGGGGTCGAGAGAATCGGCAAGCGTGTGGTCTATTTCGCGCCGAAGGTCGGAGTGTCGCCGTCGTCCTTTGAGGTGAAAGAAATCGGTTATCGCTGGGGCACATGCACCATGGAGGGTCGTTTACATTTTCACTGGAAGTGCATGATGGCAACGCCTAAGGTAATTGACTACATCGTCGTGCATGAGCTGTGTCATTTGCATCACCGGGACCACACCGAGGCGTTTTGGAATGAAGTGGACAAGGTGATGCCGGATTGGAACGAGCGGAAAAACTGGTTGCGCGCCAATGGGGCGGCATTTGATCTATAAAAACCCGGGAGACCCTACCTATGGCTATCGAACTGGATGCAATTGAAGTTCGGGTGCTTGGCAGCCTGATGGAAAAAGAGCTGGCCACCCCAGAATATTATCCCCTGTCGCTGAATGGACTCGTCAACGCCTGCAATCAAAAGAGCAATCGATCGCCGGTGTTGTCCCTGGACGAAAAAAGCGTTGCCACCGCCCTGCTGTCATTAAAAGAAAAACATCTTGTTTACCAAAGCGACGCAAGCCGTGTTCCCAAATACTGGCATGATTTTGTCAAGCAGAACAACCTGATCAGGCGCGAAGCGGCGCTGCTCTGCATGCTGTTGCTGCGTGGGCCGCAGACAGCGGGCGAATTGCGCAGCCGGACCGAGAGGCTCTGTTCCTTTGAAAACCTGGAGGAAGTCGGCCAATACCTTGATAATCTCGCGGCTGTCGGTTTTGTCGCCAAATTGCCGCTGCAACCCGGCCGGAAAGAACCTCGTTTTGCCCACCTCTTGGCCGGCGAACCGGAGAATATCGACATGGTCGCCGCCCGCCATGAGCCGGTCATGATTGCCGCAGCGGCGGATAACGAGCGGATCGCCGAACTTGAGAAATCGGTGGCGTATTTAAAGGAGGAACTTGCAATGTTGAAGAATGAATTTTTATCCTTCAAGAAAGCCTTTGAATAGTTTTTGCAAGCAAAAATGAACATGGCAAAGCGAATTTTTTTTATTATCGCCGCCCTCGCGTTCGGCATGAGCAGTTGCTCGTACCTTGGCAATTCCCTGAAACAGGCCGGTTTCTCAGCACTCCACCAACAATCTCCGGCCCAGCGGGTATACAAGCACATGCTTCATGCCGATAATTTCTTTGTCTTCGGCAAGATCGAGAACGGCTCCGGCCTGAATGAAGACGCGACCGCCATCGTCGCCGTCTCCAACCTGTACCGGGAGAGCGAGGTCGTCGATGTCAGCCATTTTTCCCGGAAAAGTTCCTTCTACGGCCTGAACCTGCCGGCCGGCGAGTATCAGCTGCTGGTGGTCAGCGACCGCAATTGCGACGGTTACTACGACGAGACGGAAGTGGTCGGCGGCAGGGCGGTGACGCTGGAAGTCTTTGTCCACGGGATCGACGGCAGCGCCCGGGACTTTGCCGAACTCGTCGCCGGGCTCGACCGCAGCCGCTACCGCCCCTGGTTCTTTTTCTACCCGTCCGGCAACGATCTCGGCCAGCTCGGCGAGATGTTCTACAAGATCTTTCTCTCCGGCAAAACCGTGTTTCTCGGGGACATACCGATGGTCATCGTCGCTCACAGCATGGGCGGCCTGGTGGTGAGAGATGCCTCAAACCGACAGTCAGGAAAAAAGGCGAGACCAAAGTCGCTCGACTCATCACCATCGCCAGTCCCCTGGGCGGCCATCCGGCCGCGGCTATGGCGGCCCGGGCACCGGTGGTCATCCCCTCCTGGCGGGATGTCGATCCGGCCAGTAAATTCATGCATAAGCTGCGACGCAAAAAGCTGCCAGCCGGCCTCGAATACCACCTCATCTATGCCTTCGGCAACGAGAAGATGGTTAAGCTGGGTGAGAACAGCGACGGAGTGGTGCCGCTCTCGAGCCAGCTCTGCAGTGAGGCGCAAAACGAGTCGACCGCCCAGTACGGCTTCAACGACAGCCATACCGGCATCCTCCAAAACCCCGAGGCGATCAAACGGGTGCTTGCCGTGATCGAGACGGTCAAGGCGCCGTTTCCGGACGACCATATGAATGAACTGGTGAAAGGAGGTTTCAGGAGGCCGACAGGACCCCGGATGCTCAGGGGGAAAAAGTCGGGAACTGTTCTCATCATACAAGGAGGTATCTTATGCAATATGGCGCCATGAATTTTCCCGTTATGCCGGTACTGGAGGAAATCGAGGTTTTTGCCCGGCTGGGCTTCGACTATTTCGAACTTGCCATGGACCCTCCTCTGGCCCATCACAGCGTCATTTCGGCCAACCAAACCGCCATCGCCAGGGCCCTGCAGGACAGCGGCCTGGGACTGGTCTGCCACCTGCCGACCTTCGTGTCTACCGCCGATCTCACCGAAAGTCTGCGGCTGGCATCGGTGATCGAAATGCGCAGGTCGCTCGATGTAGCGTTTGACCTGGGGGCGAAAAAAGTAGTGCTGCACCCCAGTATAGCCGGTGGCATGGGCGCCTTTGTCCCCGCCACGGCCAAAGCATACGCCTTTGATTTTTTGGCGGAAATGGTCGAGGCCGCCCGCGACCTGTCGATAACCGTCTGCCTGGAAAACATGTTTCCCCGCAATCTGATTGGTGTGCTGCCGGAGGATTTCGCCGAGATTTTCAGACTTTTCCCGTCCCTTATGCTTACCCTCGATACCGGCCACGCCAATATCGGCAGCGAGCGGCAAAGCCGCCTGCTGCAGCTGGTTGAGCGATTCGGCGACCGGATCGGCCATCTCCATTTCAGCGACAACCACGGCAAACGGGACGACCATCTGCCAGTCGGCAAGGGAAGCATCGATTTTGCCGAACTGGTTCGGCGCCTGATAAAAATCGGCTATGACGACACGCTCACCCTGGAGGTGTTCGATAAAGACCGCCGGCTGCTGGTCGAAAGCCGGGAACGGATCAAGGCAATGTTGGCCGGCCGGTAAAAATTATTCGTCTTTTCGAGGTTAGGCTTTATAATTAAATCAAGCGCAGCCAAGAGCCGTAATTTTTTTCGAGACAATCGACGATGAGGCGAATATATGAATCATGGCAACAAGTTCTTATTGAGCTTCGTTTTCCCCGTTTTCGCGTATCTGCTCAGTGCCCTCCTGCCCGGAAATCTTTGGGCGGCGGAGGGTGCAGGCTTACAACCGGGCAAAATTACGTCTCGGATGCAATCCGTTATTGCAACCCACACCCTACGAATCAAAGAATGGGCGGCATCTCCTCTGCTGATCGATTCTGTCAGGGATCAAAACCTGAAGAACACCGGCCTGGAAGAGATTAAACGAATCGATGAGGAGTGGATCAACGGGCGGGCGGATGACCTGGCAACGACGCTGCTGACCAATCCTGCCGGCCGGTTCTTGAATGAAAAAATTAATAAAAACGATATGCTGTACACCGAGGCCTTTCTCTGCGACAGCAAGGGCGCAGTGGTGGGAGAATATCCGAAGACGACTGATTACTGGCAGGGTGACGAGGATAAATTCATCCAATGCTACAATAACGGGAACGGCCGGGATTACATCGGACCACTGGAATTTGACGAAAGCACCCAAACATACAGTGTCCAGGTGTCGGTCCCGGTGCAGGACGATGGAAAAACCATCGGGGTGCTGGTGGTGGGACTGAAAAATATCTGATATGGTTATGAATAATTCTCAGACCTTGTTTTGGGGCAGGGTGCATGAAATGCACCTGCTCATGCGCCGTATCGAAGCGGCAATCTCGGCTAACCCGGAAAAAGCACACCACCGTACCGTGCCGCCCGATTCCTTATGAGTTCCAGTTTCTTTTCGATCTTGCCGACCTGCCCGGCATCCTTGACCGGATCCAGGGACTCCAGCCGCTTCTCATAGAGCCCCGCCAGTTTTTCCGCAACCTTGACATCGAAGGGATAGTAGTGCAGCCACTCGTACCAGCTGTGTTCCAGCTGTCTGGTGCTGTCGTCGATGGTCTTCACCAGGCCGGCGATGGCGCTGGTGACATTGCCCTGCCGGAGAAAACCCTGGGCAAGATAAAGCTGCAGCTGCGAGTCGCTCAGCTGGGTGAGGCGGGGGATCGCATTGTCGAGGTCGTTCCGGGCCAGGTCGAGCATTGCCCTGGCAGCCTGGGTCTCGTCGCTCAGCCCCCTGGCCGTGCCGATTTTTTCGATCAATTGAGCGGCCTGGTCGAGATGGCCGGTGCCGATCAGAAAGGCGAGGGATGTCGCCAGTTTTTTATCGGCGGTGATGGAGTAATCATCATCCCTCTGCCCCGCCAGATGCGTGCCTTCGTCGAAATCGGTGCCGAAGTAGGCGATGATGCCGGCGACC
>CAYTVF010000018.1:0-36817 GCA_964441345.1 uncultured Desulfopila sp.
CCCCCCCCCCCCCCCCCCCCCCGGCGGGGGGAGGGGAGGCTATAACCCATCGGCCAAAGCGCATCCTGTTAAAATAAATTAAATAATTACATTTATAGTTACTATTCCATCTCTACCTGACGCAGGATAAGATCGTCACCGCCTTGCGCAAGCAGCAGAAAATCGCCGCAGGCCGGACACGCATCGGGTTTGCTGTCGGCGGTTTCCAGCACATGGCCGCAACCGGTGCAGGCGTAGCGGGCCGGCGGCGTTTCGACTATGAGCTGTGCGCCGCGCACAAGATCGCTCTCGGCTGCGAGTATCTCAAAGCCGAAACGGAAGGAGTCGGCCACCACCCCCGACTGCGGCCCGATTTCCATGGTCACGCTGAGAATTCGGGTAGCCTGATTCTCGGCGGCCAGGTCGCCGAGCTGCTGGAGCAGACCCTGGACTAACGATATTTCGTGCATGAGCCGGTCCTCTTCAAAGAGTTTTTTTGGCGACCCGGACACCCAGGTTGGCTAGTCGGCCAAGAATCATTTCGGCAACTTCCACCTTGCGGCCGGCCACTTCGGCCGAGAGTTCGATCGAATCGTTCAGGTCTTTCGGAATGACCGTATAAAACTCGACATGCTCCGGGGCGCAATCCCGCAGTTTCGAGATTTCGAGAATCTCCAGCAAACCGAGTTGGTGGGGCGACATCCGCATCTGAAAATTGCCGGCCTTGACATCATCCAGGGTGAAGAAGTGAAATGACCCGGGTTCTCCATCGATATCGACCACATCGATGACAAAAATGGGGTCACATTCCTCCAGGAACTGGGCCATATAGATGCCGGCCGTGCCGACATCCTGTATTTCCACCTGATCGGGAAACAGGTAATGCTCCTGCAGGTAATGGACGACATGAACCCCGAAGCCCTCGTCGCCGACGATATAATTGCCGATGCCGGCAATGCCTATTTTCTTGGTAGTTTCCATAATACTTTGTTTTTTTTTAACTTAGCCGGTTAACAGATACGGGGCAGGGGCATGCCGTGCAGGGGGGTGACCACTCGGGCACCGCCAACCGGGGTGTTGATGATAACCCGTCCGGCCTTGCCGGCAACGAGTCTGCCTATGATCGCCGCTTCTTTACCTTCCGGAGTCGAGCGTATGACGGCAAGAGCCTTGTCCGCCTGGTGGCCGCTGACGATGGCGATACATTTGCCCTCGTTGGCGAGATAGAGGGGTTCAAGCCCGAGCAGTTCACACGCGGCCCGCACCTGGGGGCGAATCGGCAGGGCTTCGTCGGTGAGTTCGATCGAGAGACCGCTGCTCGCGGCCACCTCGTTGAGGGTGGTTGCCACCCCGCCCCGGGTGGGGTCGCGGAGGGTATGGATGTCTCCCGGCAGTTCGCGGAGCAGGGTTGCCACCAGCCTATGCAGGGGCATGGTGTCGCTTTGCAGGTCTCCCTGAACGGAAACGCCGGCTCGCCGGGTCATGATGGTGATGCCGTGATCGCCCATGGTGCCGGAGAGAATGACGGCGTCGCCTTCCCTGGCATTTTTTGAAGAAATATCGACGTCTTTGGCGACAAAACCTATCCCCGAGGTATTGATGAAAATCTTATCGCCCTTGCCCCGGGGAACGACCTTGGTGTCGCCGGTGACTACCGGTACTCCGGCTTCCTTGCAGGCCTCGCTGATGGAGATAATAATCCGCTCCAGTTCGGCCATGGCAAAGCCTTCTTCGAGGATGAGGCCGAGACTCAGGCAGTAGGGCGCCGCCCCGCGCATGGCCAGATCGTTGATGGTGCCATGAACGGCCAGTTTGCCGATATCGCCGCCGGGGAAGAAAATAGGGTCGACCACGTAGCTGTCGGTGGTAAAGGCCAGCCTGCCGCGCTTGTTCTGCAGGATGGCGCTGTCTTCGAGGCTGTGCAGGGTCGGATTGTCGAGATATTTCAGGAAAAGATCGCCGATCAACTGCTGGCTGGCGAGTCCGCCGCTGCCATGATCGAGGAGTATTGTATGTTCGGCCATTGACCTGTTTATCCTTTTAAGGGCTGGGGTTGAGGCTGGGTGGAGGGTTCTCCGCCTGTGGAAAATCTACTCATCCCGGCCGTATTTATGATATGCGGCGCAGGTGCCTTCGCTTGACACCATGCACGGACCGATCGGGTTGGCCGGGGTGCAGCGGGTATCGAACAGCGGACATTGCTTCGGGGTATTCATGCCTTTGAGGATGTTGCCGCACATGCAGCCCTTCGGTTCCTGCGATTCAGGAAGCGTCACCTCAAGTCGCACCTCGGCATCGAACGCAGCGTATTTTTCCCTGATTTTGAGGCCGCTCGCCGGAATACGGCCGAGTCCGCGCCAGTCCATATCGGCAGGTTCGAAAATCTCGGCGACCATCTTCGCCGCCCGCAAATTCCCCTCCCACGATACGGCCCGGGGATAGACGTTCTCGACCTTGATATCGTTGTTGCCGACCTGACGGGCAAGAAGGATGAGACTTTTGAGCAGATCGGCGGTTTCAAAACCACTGACCACGCAGGCAAGGTTATACTTTTTGGCCAGCGGCTCCCAGGTGCCCGCGCCGATAATCGAGGAAACGTGGCCGGGACACAGCAACCCGTCGATTTTCAGGGCGGGATCGCTCAGCAGCGCCTCCATGGGGGCCGGCATGACCTTCTGGGTGGAAAACACGGTAAAATTTTTGACCCCCGTGTTGTGGGCGGTGAGGATGGTCGCGGCAATGCCGGGGGTGGTGGTTTCGAAGCCCACGCCGAGAAAAACAACGAGCTCATGGGGATTTTTTACGGCGAGTTCCAGCGCGTCCATCGGCGAGTAGACGATGTCGACTTTTGCGCCGCGGGAACTGGCTTCGGCGAGCGACCCGCGGGTGCCGGGCACGCGGAAAAGGTCGCCGAAGATCGCTACGCGAACGAAGGGGCGATCGGCCATGCCGATAAAGGCGTCCATATGCGCCGCGGAAGTGACACAGACCGGGCAGCCGGGACCGGAGACCAGTTCCATTCCGGCCGGCAGAATGGTCCGCAGGCCGTTGCGGAAAATGGCCATGGTATGGCTGCCGCACACTTCCATGATGCGCAGCGGTTTGGTAACCGCCCGTTTTAGCTCCTCGACCAGCGGTCTGGCGAGACTTGCGTCGCGGTATTCATCGAGATATTTCATCCTTGGCTCCTCCTACGAAAGCAGTTCTTCCGGAGTATTCTCCGCCAGTTCCCGAAGGAGAGCGATATTTTTCAGGGCTTCTTCCTCTATCAGGGAATGGATGGCAAACCCGGCATGGATGATCACATAATCGCCGATTGCAGGCCAGTGGTCGACTATCTCAAGACGAACCTCTTTGCTTATGCCGTCGGCATCGACTGTGGCTATCTGATGGGTGGTGAAATCGTCCGGATCACCCTGGACGCTGGTTACCCTCATGGGAATTGCGAGACACATGCCGTAAACCTCCTATTATTGTCTGACCGAAAGAAACCGCTCCGTCGTTGACCGGGAGCAGGTTTCCTGTAAAAGCCTGCAGGTGAATTTTTTTCAGGGTATGAAAGAGACCCTCCAGCAGTAAACTGTTCTGCATACAACCGCCGGAAAGCACTACTTGTCTGATGCCTGTCTCTTGGGCGAGATTTTCGATGAGTTTCGTAATACTGCCGATAAGGAGGGAATGGAAGCGCAGGGCAATGACCGACGCCGAATCGCCCTTGGCCATTCCGTTAAGCACCAGTCTAACAAATTCCGGTGAACTAATCTCCCATTTTCCGTTCGCTTCGATGAGAAAACGTGATATATCGGTGTGCGATTTGGGCGATAGTTGCGTAAGCCAAGATGGGGTGCGAGCCCTTTTGGCGAGTGTTTCCAGCTCCATGGCAGCCTGGCCCTCGTAACTGATTTTCTGCCGCAGGCCAAGCAGAGAGGCCACCGCATCGAATAATCTGCCGCAGCTGGAAGTCTGCGGCGAATGAAAGCCATTGACCAGCATTGAAGAAATGGTGTCGACCTTGGCCCTGTCCAATTGTGCAAGAGAAGGCGGCAGGCGATCCGCAGCGAGACCTTCAGGGCCAAAGGTCTGGAAGAGAGCCGATACGCCCATCCGCCATGGCTCGGTGTTGGCGGCATCGCCGCCGGGGAGAAGGAGGTGACTGAGATGGCCAAGACGGCGGAAGCGGGTCAGCTCGGCGAGCAGAATTTCCCCGCCCCAGATGGTGCCGTCCTCGCCGAGACCGGTGCCGTCGAGAACCACTGCAAGAACAGGTCCCTTCAGTCCGTGCTCAGCCATGACCGATACCGCATGGGCATGATGATGCTGTACTGTGTACAGCGGCAGACCCAGTTCGGCACCATAGCGGCTGCTCAGGTAATCGGGATGCAGGTCGCAGGCGACCGCCTCCGGTTCAAGCTGCAGGACGCTTTTCAGGTGCTCGATCGATTCAAGGTAAAAATCGTAGGACGGCAGACTGTCGAGATCGCCGATGTGTTGACTGGTGACGACACTCCGGTCCCGACCCAGGCTGAAGGTGGATTTTAGCCCGGCGCCGCAGCCGAGGATTTTCGGCAGTTGCCAGTCGATCATGACCGGCGAGGGGACAAACCCCCTGGCCCGCCGCAGAACCAGAGGGCTGTCGCCGACTACTTTGGTCACGGAATCATCGACCCGGGTGACAATCTCCCGGTTGTGCAGCAGGAAAAAGTCGGCAATCGAGCCAAGCCGGGCAAGAGCATCGTTATTGGCGGTACAGATTGGCGAGCCGCTGATGTTGCCGGAGGTCATGACCAGAACCTTCGGGCAGTCCGGCATCTGAAAAAGCAAGTGGTGCAGCGGCGTATAGGGCAGCATCACGCCGATTTCATCGATGCCCGGCGCAAGACCCTCGGCGAGGCCGCCGTCGTTTTTTTTCCGGAGCAGCACTATTGGTCGTTCCGGCGAAGCGAGCAGCTCCTTCTCCATCGTATTCATGGAGCAGAAATCACCTACGGCAAGGAGGTCGCCGGCCATAATGGCCAGCGGTTTATCCGGCCGCCCTTTTCTCGCACGGAGCAGGGCCACGGCTTTTTCCGAGCAGCCGTTAACGACCAGATGAAAACCTCCCAGACCGCGCACCGCCAGGATCTTGTCATCCACGAGCAGCGATACGGCCCCGGCGACGGGATCCGATACTGGAACTCTTTCGCCGGACCGGCTCCGGAGGGTGAGGCCGGGACCGCAATGAGAGCATGCATTTGGCTGGGCGTGAAATCTCCGGTTGCCGGGGTCGTGATATTCGGCCTCGCAGCGGTCGCACATCGGAAAGACCTTCATCGAGGTTTTCGGCCGATCATACGGGATAGTTTCAACGATGGTAAAGCGCGGGCCGCAGTTGGTGCAGTTGATGAACGGATAGTGGTAACGAGGGTCGGCGGGATCGAGCAGTTCCCGCAGACAATCGTCGCAGATGGCTATGTCCGGCGGAATCGCGGTATTGGCCGAGCTACCGGCGACACTTGGCAGGATCGAAAAGCTCCCTGCAGGAATGGCTGAACCGAGCGGGCGGCTTTCAACCGAGTTGATTCTGGCAAGCGGCGGGGCCTGCTCAGTAATTGCCGCGATAAAAAAAAGAAGCCTCTCGCGGGGAGCCGTGGCCTTGATGACCACTCCGTCGCCGGTGTTGGTCACCGTGCCGGAAATCCGCAGGCGAGAGGCTAAATTGTAGATGAAGGGTCGAAATCCTACGCCCTGGACAGTACCCCGGACAAGTATTTCGACCCTTTGCTGCTTATGCTTTGTGTTTGAACTTCGCACCGGTAAAGATAGAGGAAATAAGCCCCTCGGGTCCCTTCACGTCATTCCAGATACAGAGATAGAGGTGGATGACGGCAAAGATCATAAACCACCACATGAGGATGTGGTGGAGATAGCGGGCGAATTGTTGACTGCCGAACAGCATGACCCCCAAGCCCTCCCAGAAAGACGCTTCCGGGAAAAGCATGAAGAAACCGCTTATGACCATTATTACAGCGACAAAAAAGGTGAACAGGTAGGAGAGACCGGCCAGAATATTATGGCCGAGCCGTTCGTCGTGCTCGTCGCTGATATAGCTGTACTGCAGCAAAGTCATTTTCAGGTTGTTGAGATTCCGCCCGGTAATCGGCAGGATATCCCAGATTCTTTCCTGGGCGTTGCCGAAAATATAGAGGAACAGCCTGATCGCGACCGCCGCTGAAAAAGTATACGCTGCAATATAGTGCATGTAGCGCATGGTTGCCATGGGGAAGCTGAAACTTCCCTCAATCATGGTGTTTGTCCACGGATTGTTGATGTAGAACCCTGTGACTACCAGAAACACGATAGACAGAGCAAACATCCAGTGGAACAGCCGAAGCAGTATGCTCCAGCAGTGATGTTTCTCGTATGTTGCCATTCTATTTACCTCCTGCGGTTTGAGCCGGAAAGAAAAGTTTTAAGTGCGTGGAAAGAGAGCTTACATTGCTTTCACTTTCACCACTTCCCTACCTTCTGGATCGAGCATATGGACGGCACAGGCAATACATGGGTCAAAAGAATGTATGGTCCGCAGAACCTCGAGCGGCCTTTCCGGATCGGCAATGGGATTGCCCATCAGAGAAGCTTCGTAGGGGCCGAGCTGACCTTCTTTATCCCGGGGACCGGCATTCCAGGTGGAAGGAACAACGCACTGGTAGTTCTTGATCTTGCCGTTCTCGATGACGATCCAGTGCGACAGCAATCCACGCGGGGCTTCATGGACGCCGACGCCGCGCTGTTCGCCTTTCGGGTAAGACCATGGCCGGAAGATCTCATAGTCGCCGGAAGCGATATTGTTGACCAGCAGGTCCCAATGCTTGAGGCAGAGGTCGGCCATCATCCCGGCACGGACGGCGCGGGCGGCGTGGCGGCCGATGGTGCTGTGGAGAATTTCCGGTCCGACTTTCACCCCGGCAACGGCATTGATGCGGGCCAAGAAGGCATCGACGCTCTTGACGGTCATTTCGTGTCCCTGGGCATAGCCGACGACCATCTGGGCAAGTGGCCCGACCTGCATCGGTTTGCCTTGGAAACGCGGGGCCTTTAGCCAGGTGTATTTGCCCTCATCCTGGAAGTCGGTGAATTTCGGGTCGGTGGAGGATTCCCAGGGATGCTTGGACCAGTCGCCGTCATACCAGGCGCGGGCAATGGACTCCTGGACATTCTCCTTGAAATACGGATCGGCATGGGCGGTGATCGGCTTGATCGTTTTCAGATCGCCGGCAAAAACGGTGCCGCCGGGGAGGTCGGCCTTGGTTGCAGCGGCATCGAGGAACATGTCCGGGGCAGCCATGTAGTTGGTCACGCCTGCGCCGTAGGGCAGCCACTCTTTATAGAGAGCACCGACCGCCACAACGTCGGTCATGTAGACCATCTTGATGAAGGAGCTGACTTCCTCAACGAGCTGCTTGACGAAGTAGAGACGCTCCATGGTCACTGCGGTTTGATTCTCGGGGTTGATATTGGTGGTGACGCCGCCCACAGCGAGGTTCTGGATGTGGGGGTTTTTGCCGCCGATGATGGCCAGGGCCTGGGTGGCCTTGCGCTGATAGTCGAGAGCTTCCAGATAATGGGAAACCGCCATCAGGTTTGCCTCGGGTGGCAGTTTCATCGCTGCGTGGCCCCAGTAGGCGTTGGCGAAGGGGCCGAGCTGGCCGCTTGCGACCAGCGCTTTGACCTTGGCTTTTACCGCGGCAAAACGCTTGGGGCTGTTGCCGTGCCAGTCGGAAAGGCTGTCGGCAAGCTTGGCGGTGGCAACCGGATCGGCGTCGAGGGCGGAAACCACATCGACCCAGTCGAGGGCTGACAGCGCATAGAAATGGACGATATGGTCATGCAGGCAATGGATCGACTGAACCATGTTGCGGATGAGCTGGGCGTTGAGGGGAATCTCAAGACCGAGAGCGTTCTCCACGGAACGAACGGAAGCAAGGGCGTGAACCGTGGTGCAGACGCCGCAGATGCGCTGCACAAATAACCACGCATCGCGGGGATCGCGACCTTTGAGGATGTTCTCAAGACCACGGTACATCTGGCCGGAGGACCATGCCTTGGTGACCTTGCCTCCGTCTACTTCGATATCTACTCTTAGGTGACCCTCGATCCGGGTTACCGGATCAATGGTGATTCGCTGAGCCATGTGTAAAACCTCCAAATAGTAACTACCAGGTGCAGGAAAATGTTTTTTTGTGTTTTCCCGGGCGCCGGTAAATTTTTTTTCCCTGTCGCTAATGTATCATGCCGATAACGGGCAAATTGCCTTGTTAATCGTTCTCTTTGCCCTTGATCAGCCGTTTGCCGATTCCTACCGCGGCATGGATACCGACGGCTGCGGCAGTTACGCCGAGAATGGTCTTGCCGACCTTATCCGCGCTGTCGATGATTCCGGTAGCGGGGATCTTTACCATTGGCAGTCTTTCGTAGAACGGAGTCATGGTGTCCCAGAAATTCGGTTCGGTACAGCCGATGCAGCCATGACCGACGCTGACCGGCCAGACATCGACGTCGTTGAAGCGAACCGCCGGGCAGTTAGAGAAGGTTTCGGGGCCTTTGCAGCCGACCTTGTAGAGACAGTAACCCAGCTTATGGAACGAGTCGCCGAACTGCTCGACAAACCGGCCCTCGTCGAAATGGGCGCGACGCTCGCAATGGTCATGGATTCTGCGGCCGTATGCAAAGAGCGGGCGGTTGAGGTGATCGAGAGCAGGCAGTCTTTTGAAGGTCAGATAGTGGAGGATGGTGCCGAGGAAGGTCACCGGATTGGGCGGGCAGCCCGGGATATTGATTATCGGCTTGCCGCTGACCAGATCCTGAACGCCGACGGACCCGGTCGGATTGGGAGCCGCAGCCTGAACGCCGCCGAAGGTGGCGCAGGTGCCGATGGCGATGATCGCGGAGGCCTTGGGGGCAACCTCGGCGAGGATCTGCATGGCGGTCTTGCCGCCGATCTTGCAGTAAATTCCGCCGTCTTTGGTGGGGATTCCACCCTCTACAACCAGAATGAAGGGATGTTTTGCAACCGTTTCATGAAGATTCTGCTCGGCCTGATGGCCGGCGGCGGCCATGACCGTCTCATGGTAATCGAGCGAGATAATATCGAGGAGCAAACGGGCCAGATCCGGATGCGATGACCGCAGTAAACTCTCCGTACAGCCTGTGCATTCCTGGAAATGTAACCAGATTACCCGTGGCCGCTCTGCCGTTGCAGCAGCCTCGACGAGTTTGGGGATCATCGCCTCGGACAGTCCTAAAGCGGCTGCAGCCATTGTGCATCCCTTGAGGAATCCGCGCCGATCAAGCTGCGGGTCCAGAGCTTTGTTTACTGTGTCTGCCATATCAACCTCCTATTGCTGTGTGACAACAAGTGTGCGCCAGTGCGCAGTTGCTTCGGCCGCTGAGCCGAAGAAGTGAATAAAAAACGGTACATATGAAAAGTAAAGCCGGCCGGCTTTGGAACTTCGGGGAAAGAGAATGACAAATTTGTGCAGAAGTTGCAGTGCGGGAAAGCGCAGAAGCGGCTGGTGAAATGTTTTTATCGCCATTGTGCAAACAGTGCGTCAATGTTTGTGATAACCGCACAAATAGTCATTGTGCAAACAGTACCTCTTGATTGAAAAGTGCCAAAAAATAACACCTATGTAGTACCAGCGCAAGGGTAATTTCCGGAAGTGGCCGAAGCCGGCGTAAATTATGTAGGATCGCTACAAATAAATGCACAAAACGCACAACTGTATGTGCAAAAACTCCATTCGACGGGCAGATTCGCTGCAAAGGCAGAGGGAATGATGGACGGGGGTGGTGGGGGAAATGATACCATGCCGGGGCAAAGTGATGTGCAACTTGTGCCCGGGAGGCTCGCGACATCGAAAGCAGAGATCGACGGGACGGAAAAACCCGGATCTGTTTCGGGTCGGGTGGGGAAGTAGAAGGCTTATTTTTTGAAACCGAAGATTCCGCCTTTGGTCCTGTTTGCGAACGAGGGTTTGAATTTTGCGGCGGGTGGTTGGGCGGCCTGTTCGGGGCGTGCCGGCTGTCTTTCAACTTCCTGCGGCGGTTTATGGGGCTCGCGGGTGATCAGCATTTCGTCGATGGGCTCTCCGGTTACGGCCTCCTGATAAAAATGATAAAAGAGGAGGGATTTTCGGAAGTAGCTCTTTTGCTTCAACCACTTTGGCCAGCCGGTCGGCTGTTTGTGATGGATGAGCATGGCAAGATTGATAAAGAGGTTGACCATTTCCTGCCGCAATGAGCGGCGCAGGTTGAGGTCGATGCCGATGGTGCGGTCAATTTCTTCACGAATCTGCTTGGCCAGCTGGTAGAGTACCGCATTTTTGCGGAATTCGCTGAAAAGGTGCCAGCGCGCTTCCACCCACGGGATAAAAAAGAGACCGAGATAAAAAAAATCGGGCTGGCGGTGGATACCGTGGCCGAGCGACAGGTTGTTGGCGTGATCGATGGATTTCAGAAGCTGGGCCAGGAGCTGCTTCGGTTGTTCGGGATTGTCGGCATACCGGTAGAAGGTGTCGCGATATCCGGGAAAGAGAGTGAAGAAAATTCCCGAAGCAACAGCCAGATGAAACCAGGGGGCCGCCGCGCCGCTGTACAGATCCTTGAGGATTTCATCGCGAAGCCGCGACGGAGGACAGAGGGAGAGCTTGTTGCTGTTGGCGCAGATCGCTTTCCAGGTCTCTTCTTCGATGGTGAAATTGTTTCTCGCTGCATGGCGAATGGCCCGCATCATCCGCACCGGATCCCTGCTGATCCTTCTCGCCGGATCGCCGGCAATCCGGATTATCCCCCGATCAAGATCTTCGATGCCGCCGACGTAATCGAGAATGGTGCTCTTATCGATTTCGAAAAAAAGTGAATTGATGGTGAGGTCGCGGCGTCTGGCATCCTCGCTCAACGTGCCGAAGGTGTTGTTGGGGGCAAGTATCTCCTCCGGTCCGTCGATGTCGTACTCGCTGAGCGAGCGCAGGGTGGACACCTCAATGGTCTTGCCGCCCCTGAAAAATACCTGGACCAGTCGAAAACGGCGGCCGATGGTATTGCTGTGGGGGAAAAGTTTGCGGAGCTGACCGGGCCGCGCATCGGTACTTATGTCAAAATCCTTCGGTGTCTTGCCGAGGTAGAGATCGCGGACGCCGCCTCCGACCAGATATCCGGCAAAGCCGGCTTCGCCGAGTTTTTTGAGGACAAAAAGGGCGTCGCGGTCGATCTGCTCGGGGCGAATAGGGTGCTCTTCCCGGCTGATGATGCGAACCGGATGTGCAGGCGCGGAACCAGGTGTTTCTTCTTCGGGGGAAATTTCTGCTTTGGCGAGGGAGTTCATGGAGTGGCTTTGAACATCAGGTGGCTGGGCAGAATCCTCGCCCTTCCCGGTAAACCGATTCGGCCTGAGTTCTGAATTGTTTAAAAATTTCGGCAACCGAGAGGATACTGTTCATCTTGTAGGTATTTTCGCCGGAGAAGATCAGTCCGTCCTGGGTATTGCCGTCGTGGGCCATCATCAACCGTTCGTTGATGCAATAATGATGGTCGCATTTTTTCAGGCACAGTTGCCGACACTTTTTTGTGCTCATGTCCACTCCGGCATTTATCGCCCTGACAAAGGGGTTGTTGATAGCCCTGCCGGGCATGCCCACCGGTGAGGAGGTGAGAACGATATCCTCTTTCTTGGCGCCCAGGTATGCCTGCTTGAATGCATCGGAGACATCGCATTCCTTGCTGAGAACGAAACGGGAGGCGATCTGCACTCCGTCGGCCCCGTACTTGTCCATCATCTCGGCCATCTCGTAGCCATCGGTAATGCCGCCGGCGGCGATCAGCGGGATGTTTTTAATCACGTCGCGAATGGGCGGGAATATCTCACGCAGGGGCTTGTCGGTGCCGAGATGGCCCCCGGCCTCCTTGGCCTCGACGATGACTGCCGCCGCGCCGAGTTTTTCGGCCAGTTTGGCAAGCGTCGGAGAACTGACGATCATGACGATCGGCGTATTGTTTTCCCGGCCTATCTTGAATATATCCCGCGAGAATCCGGCACCGGTGATGATCATGTCGATACCGGCGTCGATGGAGCTCATGACCAGCTGATAGAAGTCCTTCATGGCGTACATGATATTGACTGCGACAACGCCCTTGGTGGCAGCCTTGGCCTTCTTGATGTCGGCGTGGAGTTCTTCCGGAGGCAGGCCGGAGCCGCCGATGACTCCGATCCCGCCGCATTCGGCAACAGGTACGGCAAGTGCGGAGGTGGAAACACGAATCGACATACCGCCCTGGATGAGTGGGAATGCGGCTGTAAACTGGGCGATATTGAGTGAGGGTAACTTCATGCTGAAAGAACTCCTTGAAAAGAACTCCTTTATAGAGGGCATTGACTCTGAGAGATCAGATAATGCATCTCTTGCCGGTTTTTGTCAAGAACAGTGTGTTGCTGGCTTGTTGTTTGCAAAACGGCGGATAACGTCGCAAAACCCGGCCAGGTGCAATGAAAACGGCTGGAGAACAACGATGATCGCCAGGCGTGAACTTGACAAAACCACAAATTTGCGGTTAAATTCAAAGTTTTTGACTCAACCTGTATCTGACCCCATATTTCCCAACAAAGCTGGAGACCGTAGTGAAAATTCAAGCCCTGAAAGGGTTTAAAGATATTGTGCCGGGCGAGGTGGAGCTCTGGCAGTACCTCGAAAAGGTGGCCAGGGATGTTTTTGCCAGGTTTCATTTCTGCGAAATCCGCCTGCCGATCCTGGAAGAAACCGAACTCTTCGCCAGATCCATCGGCGAGGCCACCGATATTGTCGAAAAAGAGATGTATACCTTTGTCGACAAGAAGATAACGATGCGCCCGGAGGCGACCGCGTCCCTGTTGCGGGCCTATATCGAACATGGCCTGTATGCCCAGAAACCGGTGCAGCGGCTGTTTACCATCGGCCCGATGTTCCGGCACGAGCGTCCCCAGAAAGGTCGGCTCCGCCAGTTTCATCAGATGGACATCGAGGTGCTGGGTTCGGAAAATCCGCGGGTCGATGCCGAACTTATGGCGATGGGGGCGATGCTTATGGGGGAACTGGGGATTTCCGTCAGCCTGGAGTTGAACTCCCTTGGCTGCCCCGCCTGTCGACCCGGCTATCGGACCCGGCTCATCGCGTATATTACCGACCGCCTGGAATTTCTCTGCAGCGACTGCAAACGGCGGAGTGCGACAAACCCGTTGCGGGTGCTCGACTGCAAGGTCCCCGGCTGCCGCGAACAGATGGCGGGGGCGCCGTCGATTCAGGACCATTTATGCGGTGAGTGCGACGACCATTTTCACAAGGTCCAGGCCGGTCTCAGCCAATTGGGCGTGGCCTACAGCCTGAACAAGTTTATGGTTCGGGGGCTCGATTATTACTGTCGGACAACCTTTGAATTCATTACTGCCGACCTTGGCGCCCAGGCCGCCGTCGGGGCCGGCGGCAGATACGACGGGCTGATCGAGACGCTCGGCGGACCGAAAAAAACTCCGGGTATCGGTTTTGCCATGGGCATGGAAAGGCTGGTGCTTCTCCTGCAGCAGCAGGAGAAGGCTGAGGCCAAAGGCTCGGAAGTGGACCTTTTCATTGCCGGGATCGGCGAGCAGGGAGTGGATGTCGGATTTAGTCTTGCCCATGAAATCCGGACGGCCAGGTCGGTTGCCATGGATCATGAGGGCAGGAGCCTGAAAAGTCAGATGAAACAGGCCAACAAGGCCGGCGCTCGGTTTGTGTTGATAATAGGCGATGACGAACTGAAGTCGGGCTATGGCATCCTGCGCAATATGCAAACCGAAGAGCAGCAGGAGGTACTGCTGTCGGGTCCCGCCGTTTTAGACCGCATAAAAGAAAGATAACTACTGGCAACTGTTTTGCTAATCGCAAGGTATTAGAGAAAAAAATTTAACATATAGATAAGATATGGAATCGATGGGAAGATTGAGCCGGACTCATTTTTGTAATGACCTCGGCATAAAGAATGTTGGCGAGCAGGTAACGCTGATGGGATGGGTCCTGCGCAGGCGTGACCATGGCGGGGTAATTTTTGTCGATCTTCGTGATCGCCGGGGCATCACCCAGGTGGTTTTTAACCCCGAGATCAACCCGGAGGTTCATGGCAAAGCGCATCAGCTGCGCAGTGAATGGGTCATAGCCCTTGAGGGCAAGGTGGTGGCCAGACCCGGCGACATGGCCAATCCGAAACTGGCCACCGGCGCGATTGAAATTCTCGTATCCGAGCTGCGGATTCTGAACAGCAGCGAAACCCCGCCTTTTCCCCTCGATGAGGATACCGAGGTTTCCGACAATCTTCGCCTGCAGTACCGCTATCTCGATCTGCGCCGGCCGGAGATGGCGGCCAATCTGGTCCTGCGGCACAAGGCGGTCCAGACTGTCCGCAACTATCTCAATGACAACGATTTTCTCGATATCGAAACGCCGATGCTCACCCGCTCGACCCCCGAAGGTGCCCGCGACTATCTGGTGCCCAGCCGGGTCAATGCCGGAAAATTCTACGCCCTGCCGCAATCGCCCCAGCTGTTCAAGCAGCTGCTGATGATCGCCGGCATGGACCGGTACTATCAGATCGTCAAATGTTTCCGCGACGAGGACCTGCGCGCCGACCGGCAGCCGGAGTTCACCCAGATCGATATGGAACTCAGCTTTGTCGACGAGGAACGGATCATGGCGATCAACGAAGGGATGATCGCCAAGCTGTTCAAGGAAACCCGCGGCCTGGACCTTGCCCCGCCGTTCCCGCGACTCACCTTCGATGAGGTGATGAACCGCTTCGGCACCGACCGTCCGGATGTGCGTTTCGGCATGGAGCTGGTCGATCTTACCGGAATTGCCGCCACCTGCGGCTTCAAGGTGTTCCGGGATATCGCCGACAAGGGCGGCACGGTCCGGGCGATCAACGCCAAGGGTTGCGCCGAATTCACCCGCAAGGAACTCGATGTGCTGACCGAATATGTCGCCCAGTTCGGCGCCAAGGGACTGGCCTGGGTCAAGATCAAGGCAGGCGGGGAATGGCAGTCGCCGATCGGCAAGTTCTTTACCGGGGAGGAGCGGGCGGCAATCGCCGCGGCTACCGATGCGGTGGAAGGGGATCTGCTCTTTTTCGGGGCCGACGTCAAGAAGGTGGTGCTGCAGGTCCTCTCCGAATTGCGCGTTGAACTCGCCAGACGTCTGGACCTCCTGAAAAAGGACGACTTCCGTTTCCTCTGGGTCACTGACTTCCCCCTGATGGAGTATGACGAAAAGGAGAAGCGGTACCAGGCCCTGCACCACCCCTTTACCGCGCCGAGGGAAGAAGATATCGCCAAGCTGGACAGCGATCCGGCGGCTGTTTTGAGCCGGGCCTACGATCTGGTGCTGAACGGCACCGAGATCGGCGGCGGCTCCATCCGTATCCACCAGCGGAGCCTGCAGGCCAAGGTTCTTGAGGTGCTCGGCATCGGCGCCGAAGAGGCGGCCGAGAAATTCGGTTTTCTCCTCAGGGCGCTGGAACTCGGGGCTCCTCCCCATGGCGGTCTGGCGTTCGGGCTCGACCGGCTGCTGATGATCATTACCGGCAGCGATTCGATCCGCAACGTCATCGCCTTCCCGAAGACCCAGAAGGCCACCTGTCCGCTCACCGATGCACCGGCGTCGGTTGCCCGCAAGCAACTGACCGAACTGCATATCCGTCCAGACTGGAAAGAATAACGGCGTCCGCTCGTCTCCATTCAGCTCTCTGGACAAAGTTCCCCCTCCCCTTGCGGGGGGGGGGCAGGGGGAGGGGGAAGCCGCAAAGAGCAACTTCGTTTCAATCTCACCCACCCCTGTTCCAATCTCACCCACGCCTGCTGTTCCAATCTCGCCCACGCCTGCTGTAGCAAACTCACCCACCCCTCAATCCCCTCCCGTCAAGGGAGGGGAGGCTCAAACCAACCCCCCCCACCCCTGGCCATCTGCTTCGGTAGAATCAGCCTCTGCCCTTCTTTATCCTAAATGTCGTCAAAAAGATTCCTCCGAAGATGAGGAGGATCGCCAGGATATGATTTCCGGTGAGGGTCTCACCGAGAAAAATAACCGCGAGAACCGTGCTGAAGACCGGCATCAGATGGATAAAGGGTCCGGCAATATTGGCCCCCAGCATGGTTACCGCCCTGTTCCAGAAGATGAAGGCGAGTACCGAGGCAAAGATCGCTACGTACAAGATGGTAATCATCGTCGATATCGTTACCGTAAGGATCCTGCCGGTGGAGATTTCCAGGAGGTAGAGCGGCAGAAGAAATGTCAGGCCGACCATGACGATTGCGATCTGATAAGTCAGGGGATGCAGGCCGCGCGGATATTTTTTCAGGTTGACGGAGTACTGGGCCCAGAGGATTGCCGCGATAAATACCAGGATATCGCCGGTGTTGAACTGCAAATGATAGAGGGTGGCCAGGTCGCCGCGGGAGATAATCAGCATGACGCCGCACAGCGAGGTCGCCACGCCGAAGCACTGCCGGACGCTCAATCGATCCTTGTACCCGATCCAGGAAATCAGGACAATAATGATGGGGATGCAGGAGTTTACCAGGACCGCATTGATGGCGGTCGTGGTCTGCATGGCCATGTAGATGAAACTGTTGAACCCGGCCACCCCCAGGATCCCCTGGATAATGAGAAACTTTTTATGCCTTGCGACCAGTTCCCGCTCGGCCAGCAGATGGCGCAGACCGAAACAGGCGAGAATCAGCAGGGCCGCCACCCAGCGCCAGAACGAGAGGGCGAACGGCGGGATATCCGCATGCATGCCCCGGCTGAGCACGAAATTGCCGGACCAGAACAGGGTGGTCAGAATAAGCAGAAGATAGGGCATTACCGGGTGAGATCCCGGTGTTGAAGGGGCATGGATGGTGTCATTCCGGTTCGTCGTCCCTCCGTTTTTTCAGGACGACTTCCACATTGGGCAGATAGCTTGTAAAAGCATCGCCGTAGATCTCCCAGATGGTAATGAACAGCGCGGCCACGATCGGTCCGAGCATAATGCCCAAAAGGCCGAACATGGAGATGCCCCCGAGGGTCCCGAAAAGCACGAAGAGGTCGTGCATCTCGGTGTCCTTGCCGACCAGGCGGGGACGCAGGACATTATCGAGGTTGCCGGCCACCGCGCCGCAGAGAATGGCGAGAATTGCCACTCCGCCAAAATGGCCGGTCAGGGCGAGGATGATAAGGGCGGGAAACCAGATGATCGCCGTGCCGAAGGCGGGAATAATCGACATCACCGCCATCACGGTGCCCCAGAAGACCGGGCCGTTGATCCCGGCGAGGGCAAAGGCGATGCCGCAGATTGCCCCCTGGATGATGCCGATGATCAGCGTCCCCTTGAGCGTCGCTCTGGCCACCGAAGTGAAGCGATAAAGAAGCCGCTGTTCACTGCAGTCGTCGAGGGGAAGAAAGTATAAGATCTTTTTCAGCAGCACATCGCCCATGGAGAGGAAATAGAACATCACATAGAGCATGATGATGGACGAGAAGATGGCGTCAATGGTCAGCTTGGTGAAAGACGACAGCGAATCGATCAGAAAGGAGGACAGGGTGCCGACCAGTTCTCCGGCCTTCTCAATGATAATGTCCCGGTAGGGCAGGATCTGTTCGTAGTAGGGGATTTTTTCAAGCAGCACCGATACCGTCGTCGGCTCATTGATAAACTGCTGGACCCAGGGGGTAACCGACTGGCCGACGCTGATCGCCTGGGTAACCACCAGGGTGATCAGGATGGCAAGCGGAGTCAGGACCAGCAGGACGATGCCGAGGACGGTAATGATCGAAGCCAGGGTTTCCCTGCCTTTCAGTTTTGCGGTGAGCCGGTGGTGGATGGGCAGGACCATCGCCGAAAAGAGCCCTGCCATGAAAATGGCCATCAGAAACTGCTGGATCATCGAGAGAAAGAGGGCCGAGATAATGACGACCAGGCAGAGCAGTGTGGTTTTGCTGATTAAATCCTTGCTCATAAGGGGATATCCTTGTTGCGCCGGGGCTGGTCCATGTGGTCAATCGGTTCGCTATCAGCTGGAGGGTGCAAGTGGGCCGGAGGCGACAGGACAATCAGGTGCATTTCCCGCGGCCCGTGGGCGCCATGGACCATCTGCGCTTCGATGTCGGCGGTCTTGGAAGGGCCGGAGATGAAGACGAAGCTGTCCAGGTACCCTTTCTCGCGCAGCAGGACATAGGCTTCGCCGAGATCGGCCACCAGATTGTCCCGTTGCAAGAGGGCGATATGAATGGAAGGGACCAGCGACGTGGAGCGGGGTTGGCCCGGCTCGGTCAACTGGATCACGGTCGCCGAATCGGCAACGCCGATCCAGGGAGCGGTAATGCCGATGAACGAAGCGATGGTCTTTTCCCGCAGTTCGCGGTCCGAACTGAAGGTGGTATGCACGGTGACGGCCTCCCGGGTGAAACGTTTCCAGAGCTGCAAGGCCGCGATATCCGGATGATCGTGCTGAACGATATGTTTGGTGCAGGCGAATTCCGGCTGCGTGCCGCGGACCAGTTCGACGACGATGTCCGCGGCCTCGCCCGCGGACCCGGCGATATGGGTATGGATGCCGAGGGCCTTGGCGTTTTGCTGCAGCAGCTGAACGAGCTCTCCCTGCTCCTGGGTGGTCCGGTTCCGCAGCCGGTGGACGGTTTCGCCGGTGTCGGGAGCGGCAAACAGCGCGGGATATTGGTTGATTCGCCTTTCTCCGCCGGGCGCAAGACCGAGGGCGGCTCGGATATTGCGCAGAAAAAAGTTCTGGTTATCCATCAATTTTCCTCCTTCGTCGCCGCCGGATTTTCCGGCCGGCCGGGCCGGTATTTTTCTTGCCAGATCTGGGCGAAGGTGCGGCGGGCGATCGGCGGCAGATCGCGGTCGGCGGTCCAGCCGGAGGCGATCCCCGCCATCCTTTTTATCATGGAATCTTTCCCGACGAAGGGCCGTTGCAACATCCGGCCTATGGTGATGCAGGCGCGATACAAAAAAGCGTTGGTGACCAGCAGCCGCCAGAAATAGAAACCATAAGCTTCGGCGGGATTGTGCTGCCGGGTGTCCCACCGGTCGCTGCCGTACGCCAGTTTATGGCGCAGGGCAGCCAGCATGCGGGGCAGATCGTTTTTTACCGGGCAGATATCCTTGCAGGCGCCGCAGAGGGTTTCGCCCTTGCAGAGATCGGCGTGCTTGTTGATGCCGTCGAGCAGCGGGGTGATAACCGCCCCGATCGGCCCGCAATAGGGCGAATTGTAGGCATGTCCGCCTATCCTCCCGTAAACCGGACAGATATTCAGGCAAGCCCCGCACCGGATACAGGCCAGTACCTCGCGAAACTCGGGATCGGCCAGGATCTTCGATCGGCCGTTATCGATAATCACCAGATGGAATTCCCGCGGGCCGTCGGGATCGCCTTCTTTGGCCGGGCCGCCCAGGAAACTGACGTAGGTCGAGAGTTTCTGCAGGGCCGCCCCACGGGTCAAAAGCTGGAGTGTCTCCCGGTGTTCGCCCTGGGTGGCGACGACGCGCTCCATGCCCATCAGGGAGACCACGACCCGCGGCATGGTGGTGGCCATCCTGATATTGCCTTCATTGGAGACGAGACTGATGTGGCCGGTTTCGGCACAGGCGAGGTTGCAGCCGGTCAGTCCCATATCGGCACTGAGCAGTTTTTCGCGCAGGGCCTTGCGCGCGGCAAGCGTCAGGGCCGGCGGGTCGCTCGTGTAGTCTATCCCGAGCTTCTCCGCAAAAAGGGTGCCGATCTGGTTGCGGTCCAGGTGAATACAGGGGGCGATGATATGGGAAGGTTTGTCGCCGGCCAGCTGGATGATATATTCCCCAAGATCGGTTTCGACCACCTCGATCCCTTCATGTGCAAGGGCCGGATCGATATCGATTTCCATCGAGGTCATCGATTTGCCTTTGACCACGATTTTCACATCATTTTTTTTCGCCACCAGGACGGTGTACCGGATGGCATCCTCGGCGGTTGCCGCGAAATAAACCCGGCCTCCCCGGGCTCTGACGTTTTTTGCCAGTTCGGCGAGGATGATGTCCAGGTGGTCAAGGGTCCGCATCCGCGAATCTTTCACCCGGCCGCGCATCTCCTGATCTTCCATGCCGGCCCACAGGTCCATGGCGCCTTTGCCGAAACGGTCCTGCAGGCCATGCAGGCTTTTCTGCAGCCGTTCCGAGCCAATGCCGGCAACCGCCGCCTGCCGGTAAGGGGAAGGGGGAGTCGGGCTCATGCTCATATCGTGCCTCCCCGGCAGCCGGCAAGAAGTTCGGCAATATGGAGCACTTTCACCTTTTCCCGGCGTCGTGACAGGCGGCCATGAATGTTCATCAGGCAGCTGATATCGCAGCCGGCCACCACGCCTGCTCCGGTGGCGAGGATATTCTCGATTTTTTCGTCCACCATTGCGGTGCTGATCTCCGGATAATTGATGCTGAAGGTGCCGCCAAAACCGCAACAGGTGTCACTGTCCCGCATTTCGCGGAGTTCAAGCCCCCGGATGTTTCTGAGAAGTGTTCTCGGCTGCAAGGCGATGCCTAAACCGCGACTCAGATGACAGGAATCATGATAGGTGACGGAACCGGGGAATTCGCTATTGGTGTCGGTCACACCCAGTATGTCGACAAGATATTCGGTGAGTTCGAAGGTTTTCGCGGCAACGGAACGGGCTCTCCCGGCCATGGCCGGATCGTCCGCGAACAGTTCCGGGTAATGATGACGGACCATATGCACGCAGGAGCCGGATGGGCAGACTATGGCTTCGGCCTCTTCGAAAATCTCGATAAAATGGCGCGCCGCGGCGGCGGCCTCCCGGCGATAGCCGCTGTTGAAGGCGGGCTGGCCGCAGCAGGTCTGGCCCTCCGGATAGGCGAGCGGGATGCCGAGCCGGTCGAAAACGGTGACCATCGCCTCGCCGACCCGCGGGAACATGGTATCAACCAGGCATTGGATAAAGAGGGAAACGGTGTTGCCGGACATTGGGGCTCCTCAGCGGATGCTGCAGCGATATGAATCAATATTTCAGGGAAAATGTTTGGAGTACTGCCTGGTCAATCTCTATTTGCTTGAAGCAATTCCCATAATCCTCTAGAAAGGTCAATAGGATTGTACCGAATCGCAGCGAACATTTAAATTAACCGACAAGAGGAAGAAAATGAAGAAAATTGTCAATCTGTTCCTGGCTGTCGCAGTTCTGGCGACGGCCGTGACGGCAAGTGCGGAGCCGGTCCGGATCTCCATCAGCCAGTTTGTCGAGCATCCCGCCCTGAATGCGGTGTTGAAGGGATTCAAGGATGACCTGCAGGAAAATGGCATAGTTGCCGACTATAAAGACTACAATGCCCAGGGCAATATGGGGACGGCCGGTCAGATCGCCACCCAGATCGCCTCCGACGCCCCGGATCTGATCGTGGCCATTGCCACCCCCTGTGCCCAGGCCAGCGCCAAGGCCTACGACAAGGCGCCGCAGCTGGCCAACACGCCGATGCTTTTTACCGCCATCACCGATCCTCTGGCCGCCGGTCTGATCAAGGACTATATGCATCCCGGCCCGAATATCACCGGCGTCTCCAATCAGATGCCGATGGAAAAACACCTCGAAATGATCCGCCGCTTTCTCCCGCAGCTGAAGACCCTCGGGGTGATGTACAACAGCGGCGAGGTCAATTCGGTCTCGAATGTCAAACGCATCAAGGAAGCGGCGGAAAAAATGGGCATAACCGTTCTTGACGGGCCGGTAACCAACTCGGCCAATGTCCATCAAACCGCCCAGAGTCTGGTCGGCAAGGTCGATGCCCTCTATGTCCCGACCGATAATACGGTGGTCTCGGCTCTGGAAGGGGTGATCAAGGTGTGTGAACGGACCCGGCTGCCGCTGTTCAGCGCCGACACCGATTCCGTCAAGAGGGGCGCTGTCGCCGCCATGGGTTTCGACTACTATCAGCATGGCAGGCAGACCGGGGCCATGGCCAGAAAAATTCTGGCGGGCGCCAAACCGGAGGCCTTGCCGGTCGAATTTCAGAAGGACCTGGCGTTCCACGTCAATCCAGGGGCCGGCGAACGGATGGGGTTGACCATCGACAAGGCGATCCTCGATTCGGCCGATACCCTGTATTGAAAAGCTGACGGTCTCCCCGCCGGGGATAATGATCGGGGAGACCGTATCGGCGTGCGACTCAGCCGGGCCTGCCGGACAGCCGATCCGGGAACGGGTCCCGGCGGCGGCCGGGACGGGAGGTGAGATGTCCACTCCCGTTTGACATTTCCGGCGGAAATCATTTACTATTGTTCATGACCAGTTTATAGAGGGGGAGAATAAAACAAACCTTATCCAACCTGTGCCGGAGAATGCCGGATGTCTGCTATGCTCAATTCCCGGAGGTTGCTGGGTTTCCTGGCTCTCCTGATTGCCCTCTTCGTGGCGGGCGATTACTTCCTCCGATTCCATATGATCCTGCCGGGATTCGTCGAGCTGGAGCAACAAGAGGCGGCCAAGGATATCACTCGCTGTAAGACCGCGATCGCACGCGAGATCCTCCATATCGAAAAGCTCTCCACGGACTGGGCGGTGTGGGATGATCTCTATCAGTATGCACTCGATGGCAACGATGCCTTTGTCACCTCCAATTTCCAGTGGGACACCCTCCCGACGACCGGGATTCACCTGATATACGTAATAAATTCCGCGGGAAAGATCGTTTATAAAGGGGTGATCTCTCCATCGACCGGGGAGATGGCTGAGCTGCGCCAACTGCCTGCCGATGAGTTTCCCGCCGACCATTTTCTGCTGCGTTCCCCCGACGACGACACCAGCCTTTCCGGTATCCTCCTTACCGATTTCGGTCCTCTGCTGCTGACCTCCCATAACATCTTCACCAGTGCGGGAGAGGGCCCCAGTCATGGAACCCTTCTCTTCGGCCGTTTCCTCGACGAGGATGTCATCCGGGATCTCAGGCAGCAGACCCAGGTCGAATTCACTGTCCGGGATCCGCTTTCCGCCCCGTTTTCAGAAACGGAGAAACAACTGGTGCAGGATCTGGCGGCGAACCAGCAGGTCAGCGAGATCGTCGACGACGGGAAGATGCTCGCCTTCGGCCTTTTGGGCGATCTGCGCCGGCAACCGGCCCTGCTCATCACCGCCACCCTTCCCCGGCATATCATGGAGAGGGGCAAGGTAACCGCGCGCTTTTCGTCCATTGTCCTCCTTTCTGCAGTAGGGTTGATCATCATCTCCTTCCTCGTCCTGATGGCGGTGTTCAACCTGCGGTCGCGCAAGCGCCAGGAGCTCATCGAGGCCCTGGTCGACCAGCGGACGGACGAATTGCGGTTGTCGGAAGAGCGTCTCAATGCCCTTTCCGACGCCTCTTTCGAGGCGATATTCCTGTCCGAAAAAGGGTTCTGCCTGGAGCAGAATCGCGCGGCCGAGTCGATGTTCGGTTATACCGTCGAGGAGGCGATCGGGCAGAACGCCACGGCCTGGATCGCTCCGCAAGACTGGGACCGGGGCATGAACAATATCCGCGACAATGTTGAAAAACCGTATGAGGTTATCGCCCGGCGCAAGGATGGCAGCACCTTTCCGGCCCAGGTTCAGGCCAGAGTAGCCACGTATCGGGGACGGACGGTACGCGTTACGGCCGTGCGGGATATCTCCGAGCAGAAAAAGGCGGAGCGGGAACAGAAGGTCCTGGAAGATAAGCTGCGGCAATCCCAGAAGATGGAATCTCTCGGCTTGATGGCAAGCGGAGTAGCCCATGATCTGAACAATATCCTCTCCGGGATCGTCAGTTATCCGGAACTCATACTGATGAGTCTTCCGGCGGAGAGCCCGTTACAGAAGCCCATCCACCTGATCAGGGAAGCGGGGAAACGGGCGGCGGAGGTTGTCGACGATCTCTTGACCCTGGCCCGCGGCGTTTCCAGCGCCAGAGAAACCAATAACCTCAACACCATTGTCTGGGAATATCTGGAATCTCCGGAATTCTTCAATCTCAGGGGTCTGCACAGCCATGTGCTGCTCAGGACTGATCTGGATCCGGATCTGCTCAATATCAGCTGCTCGACGATCCATGTCAAAAAATGCGTCATGAATCTGGTGACCAATGCGGCCGAGGCAATCAGGGAACCGGGAGAGATCGTCATCTCCACGCGCAATCAGTACCGGGAAACTCCCCTGGAGGGACATCCGAAGATGCAGCAGGGAGAATATGCCATCCTCTCGGTCGCCGATACCGGTACCGGTATCCCCGCAGAGAGCCTTGACCGGATCTTTGAGCCGTTCTATTCCAGAAAAGTCGCCGGGCGCAGCGGCACCGGGCTCGGTCTGGCCATCGCCTGGAACACGGTCCATGATCACAGTGGGGGCGTTACGGTTGAGAGCAGCAGTAAGGGGACGACCTTTGACCTCTATTTCCCGGCAACCAGGGAAAACCTCACTGCTCTCCCCGAGTCCGTTGATATCCTGCAGTACAAAGGCAATGGGGAGAAAATACTGGTGGTGGACGACGATGAGCGGCAGCGGACTATCGCCATCCAGATACTGAACCTCCTCAACTACAGCGGCCATGCGGTCGGCAGCGGCGAGAGCGCCGTGCGTTATCTCAGCGGGGAGACGGTCGATCTGGTGATTCTGGACATGATCATGGATCCGGGAATGAACGGTTGTGAGACCTACCGGAGGATTCTGGAGCTGCACGCCGGCCAGAAGGCGATTATCACCAGCGGATTTTCGGAAAGTCGCGATGTACAGCAGGCCCTCAGCCTGGGGGCCAGGGGATTTGTGAAAAAACCCTACCACGTCAGCCGGATAGCGGCTGTCATCAGGGATACCTTGCTGCATCGATGATGGCTGCCGAGTCACCGCCCATCGCCCGCCCTTCTTCTTAACCGTGTAGTCGTTACCTCACAAACAGCAATTACCGGTGAAAAAGGAGCGACCCTCCTGTTCAGCGTTCCGAGATGGGGATAAAGGATCGGACCGGCGAGCCGGTATAGATCTGGCGGGGACGGGAGATCTTCAGCTTATGGTCATGCAGTTCCTTCCAGTTGGCGATCCAGCCGGGCATTCTGCCGATGGCGAACATCACCGTGTACATATTGAGCGGAATACCTATGGCTCTCAGCAGAATGCCGCTGTAAAAATCGACATTGGGATAGAGGTTTCTGCTGATGAAATACTCATCTTTCAGGGTAGCTTCTTCCAGCTGCAGCGCAATTTCCAGCAATTCATCATCCAGCTTGAGGGCTTCCAGCACATTGTAGACCTGCTTCTTGAGAATGATCGAGCGCGGATCGAAATTTTTATAGACCCGGTGGCCGAACCCCATAAGCCTGAACGGATCGTTTTTGTCCTTGGCCTTTTCGAGGTAGTAGGCGGCGGGACGACCGGATTGACGAATGTCCTCAAGCATGGTGATGACGGCAGCGTTGGCTCCGCCATGCAGCGGTCCCCAAAGCGCACAGACTCCGGCGGCGACCGAGCTGAACAGATTGGCCCGTGAGCTGCCGACGACCCGTACCGTCGAGGTGGAACAGTTCTGCTCATGATCGGCATGGAGGACCAGAAAGAGGTTGAGGGCCCGGTCGATAACCGGTGAGACCTCATATTCCTGGTAGGGGTCGGAAAACATCATATGCAGGAAGTTGCCGCAGTAGGTCAGATTGGGATTGGGGTGATTGATCGGTTTGCCGGAGGCCATTCGGTAGGCAAAGGCGGCAATGGTTCGTACCTTGGAGAGCAACAAGGAGGCGGTCCGGTCGAATTCAGCCCCGGTGGTCGGGACATCGAGCACCTCCGGGTGGAAACAGGAGACGAGATTCAGCATCGCCGACAGGATCGCCATGGGCGGCGCCGACGTGGGGAATCCGGAAAAATGGTGCTCAAGATTGGTATGAATCGGGGCATGTTCCTTGAGTCGAGCGGAAAAGGCTTTGAGCTGGTCGGCCTTCGGCAGTTCCCCATACAGCACCAGGTAGGCGGTTTCGACAAAAGAGGCTTTTTGGGCGATTTCTTCTATGGGATAGCCCCGGTAGCGCAGGATCCCTTTGGCTCCATCGACATAGGTGATTGAGGAATAGCAGGAACCGGTATTGGCGAAACCGGGATCCATGGTGATGCATCCGGTTGTGTCGCGGAGTGTCTGGATATCGATACAGCGCTCGTTTTCCGAACCTGTGATCATCTCGAAATCGTAGTTCTGCCCGGCAATGATGAGTGTGGCTTTTTCGCTCATAATATACTCCTGGGTGTCTTGTTAACCGGTGTCAGCAGTGGACAAGCGGAGAGGCTGATTATTCTTAATAATAGTTATCACTTAGTTTAATGCAACGAAAATCCGCGCCAAAGGATCCGGTACGGCTGAAGCTTTGCGAGAAAAGCTGGTTTCCGGCGCAAAAAATGCGAGGTATTCGCCTCCTAGCGGGAGGAGTCGAACAGAATTCCTCGGTCAACGGCGGCGGCCGACCTGGTTCCGGTCAGCACCATGGTTTGTTGCAACTCGCCCTGCAGCGTATCGATGTATTTCTCGACGCCTTCCTGCAGGCCGCCAACGGCGGCGATGGAAAACGGCCGGCCGATCATGACCGCATTCGCCCCTAAAGCGAGCAGCTTCAGCACATCGCCGCCCGAACGGACTCCGCCATCGACCAGCACGGAAATCCTGCCTTTTACCGTTGCGGCAATTGCGGGCAGAACAACAGCCGTGCCGGGGGCATGATCGAGCACCCGGCCGCCATGGTTGGAGACCACAATCGCGTCCGCGCCGGCGTCGATTGCCCGTTCCGCGTCGTCGGGGGTCATTATCCCTTTCAGGATGAATTTCAGGCCGCTTTTTTTGATGATGGCGGCGAGTTTGTCAAGCGGTTTGGGCGAGACCGGGCGACCCATCCGGCGCAGGGTAATGAGGCCGGCCGCATCGATATCCATCCCCAGAATATCGGTCCCGGTTTCTTTGGCGAGTTCGAGTTTCCTGTAGAGTTCTTCGTCTTCCCACGGCTTGATGAAGGGGATCCCATGGCCACCGGCCTCCTGGATGGCGGAAAAGCCGGCGCTATGGATGAACTCCGGGACGCCGTCGCCGGTGCAGCCGATAATCGACTTGGCCTTGCAGCCGCTGACGATGGCCCGGATGTATTGATCCTCGGAGACACCGCCGCCCATATTGAAAGATACGCCGCCGATCGGAGCGGCGAGGACGGGCAGGTCGAGCTGTTTGCCGAGGAGGGTAATTGCGGTATCCGGTTCGGTGACATCATGGATGAGGCGCATGTTGAACTTAATTTCCGAGAGCGCCTGGACATTGCCGGTAAAAGAAGAACCGCTGCCGAGCCCTCCCATGCCCGGAACCTCGCCGGCACAGGCTTTGCCGTTGCAGACCGGGCAGACATGGCAGAATTTGCCCATGAGTTTTCTTGCATTGTCACGAATCTCTTTCATTCAAATCTCCATTGGGGCATATCTATGGCGAAGGGCGGCCGGAAAAGGAAAAGGCCGCCTTGAAATGTAATGTCCTGCAACAGAGATGTATTATAAAATCGAGCGACCGGCAAGTAAATTCCGCTTTCAGCGCGGGACCTTATGGTCAGGCCGCCGGCTCACCAGCCGTATTCGGCGAGTTGCCGCAAAGCGACCGGCTATACATCGGTGGGCTCGGTGTTCCGCCTGTCTTTTCCCGTCTCTATCAGTTGTGCCAGTTCGGCTCCGCCGAAGCGGTAAGTCTGCCGGCAGAATTCGCAACGCACCTCGGCGTCGCCTTCTTTTTCCAGGAGATCGTTCAGGTCTTTGACGCCGAGCGAAAGAAGCGCGCCCCGCATCTTGTCGTGGTTGCAGCTGCAGGAGTAGTGAAGTTCCCGGGTTCCGATGTTGCGGTGGGGGACGTTTTTGAACAGAAGAGACAGAATGTCGTTTGGACTTCTGCCGGCAAGAAGAAGGGTGGACAGCGGCGGCAGGGCAGCAATCTCCTGTTCGATGCGGGTAAGGATGTGTTCGTCGGCGGGCGGCAGCGACTGGATGAGAAAGCCTCCGGCCGCGGCGATCGATCCGTCTTTTTGCAGATGAATGGAGAGCGCGATGGCCGAAGGGGTCTGTTCGGACTGGGACAGATAGTAGGCTAGGTCCTCGCCGATTTCACTGGTATAGAGCTGGATGGTGCCGGGATATTTTTTATTCTGGCCGATGTCTTTTATCACCGTGAGGAATCCGGCTTTGCCTATGCCGGAGGCGACATCGATGCGGCCCTCCTTAAGCGGCACATCGCCGTGCGGATTGGCGACATAGCCGCGCACCCAGCCGTTATAGCCCGCTTCCGTGATGATTTTGCGCAAAGGGCCGTTGCCTTCGAATCTGAGCAGAATACTCTGGTCGTCTTTCAAGAGGGCGGCGAGCAGGGCGGCGCCGGTCAAAGCTCTGCCGAGAGCGGCGGCCGCGGTAGGGCCGACGTCGTGTCTTTTGCACGCTTTTGCCACGAGTTCGGTGGTGTTGCAGGCTATGCCAAAAAAATTTCCGGTTTCGGAAATGACTCTTTCAATGATATCTGCCATGTTGGGGAATATGAGTATGTGATTATGGGTGGAGTGCGGTTACGCTCGGCTCACGAAAGGCTCACGAAAGGCTCACGAAAGGCTCACGAAAGGCTCACGAAAGGCTCACTATAGCATGTAACCGGACAGAATCAATGGGCGGAATCGGTGGAGTTGGTAATCGTATCAAGTTTACGTTTACGTGCCAGTCAGAAAAGGGTAAATTATCGCATCGCCGTTCTTTTCAATCAACCTCAGACCAGGGAGCATCACAATGCGAGTACTTCTTCTATTTTGTTTGTTATTGATCGGTATGCCGGTACATGGCCAGGAAATCGCCGGGGTGATGGTTCAGGAAACCATCAAAACCGATGACGGCACCACTCTGCATCTCAATGGGGCCGGGATCAGGACAAAAGTATTCTTCGATATTTACATCGGCCAGCTGTATCTGGAAAATCCTTCGGCCTCCGCGGCAGAGGTCGTCGCCGCCGGCGGCAGGAAGAGAATGATCATGCATTTTCTCTACAAGGAAGTAACCAAGGATAAGCTCATCGAAGCGTGGAACGAAGGATTCAAGGCCAACACCGGCAGCGGGGATCTCGCCGGGCTGCAGTCAAGAATCGGGCAGTTCAATGGTTTCTTCGAGGATGTGAAAAAGGACGATGTCATAGTCCTTGATTTCGTCCCGGCAACCGGCACCGCGGTCACCATCAAAGGCCAGCAAAAAGGGGTGATCCCCGGCAAGGACTTTAACGATGCCCTGTTGAAAATCTGGATCGGCGATGAACCGGTAACCAAAAGCCTCAAGGAGCAGTTGTTGAGCTACAAGAAATAGCCGGGAAGAGGGAGAAAACACGCCGGCAGCAGTGCATTCCAGCCCCATGCGCACCTCAAGCAGATCGAAAAAAGTCGCCTCATCCGTTGCCATGGCCGCGGCCAGCGGGTTGCCCTGGCGGTTTTCCGGGGAGCCGACGAAAGTTCCCTGGCCCTGGATCTACCAGAGCAGACCGAGCTTTATCAGTTTGTCGAGTGCATTGCGCACCGAAGTTCTGCTCACCTCCATCGAGGCGGCGAGTTCGCGCTCCGGTGGGATTTGCTGGCCGGGTTTGAAAGTGCCTTTGTAAATCAGTTCCCGGATTTGTTCAAATACCAGGCTGGATACCCGGTTTGGTTTGATTGGTCGGATAGTCATAGGGTTTTTTTCATATCCAGGGATTCCGCCAACAGCTCAATGGTATGAGCACAGCGGATGGTCGAATCGGCCTTGCCGACCGCGCCTTTCAGCATGATCATGCAGCCGGGGCAGTCGGTTGCCACGGTCTTCACCCCGGTGGCCAGGATGGACTCGACTTTATCCCCGGTGATCTGCTTGGATATCTGCGGATGACTGAGGAACGAGTAGGTGCCGCCAAAGCCGCAGCAGCGATCGGAGTTTTTCATCTCTTCAAGCCGGTGCCCCGAGCTGGCGAGGAGAGCCCGCGGTTCCTTAAAGACATTTGAGCCGCGCTTGAGGTGGCAGGAGTCATGGTAGGTCACTCCTTTTGCCGGTCCGGCAGCTAAAAATTTCGCTGAAGCCCCGAGCACGTTTTCCAGGAAAGCGGATGCATCCATGGTTTTATTGGAAAGGGCCATGGCCTTAGCCGACCACTGCGGGTGGTCGGCCAGCCGGTGGACGAAATCGCGTTTCACCGCCATGGTGCAGGTTGGGCAGATACAGAGAATATAGTCGACGTTGGCATCGGTGAACGCCTGGACGCTCTGTTTCGCTAAGTATTCGCCGGTCTCGGTATCGCCCGAATAGAGGGCGGGGATACCGCAGCAGTTTTGATCTTTCGGAAAGACCACCTCGATATTAAATGAATTCAGAACCTTAATAAGGGCTACCCCGACTTCCGGGTAGACAAAGTCCGCGCCGCAGCCGACAAAAAAGCCAACCCGGTAGAGGGGTTTGTTGACATTCTGAGTAATTGTGTCGAATTGATCGCGGAAAGGCTTTTCGGCAATCGCCGGCAGATCGCGCCATTCGGTATAGTCTTTGGCCATGAAGTGCAGGGGCAGATGGCGAATGATACGCGGCCCGGCATCGTTTCTGTTCTTTTGGGTGACCGGCCGCTGCAGTTTGGATGCAGCCCTGACCAGATTATGGAAGAGACCGCGGTTTTTCATAACCGCCTTGAAGGCCACATTCTTGAAGGCCCCCATTCCGTACTCCTTGGAGACCTCGTTGCGCAGGTGCAGAATGATCTCTTCCAGATCGATCTTGGCCGGGCAGACCGCGACACAGGAGCGGCAGCCGATACAGGCCCGGGTGATCTCCTTGGCCTTGTCCAGCCCTTCATAAAAAGCGGTCAGGATAATGCCGATGGCGGAGATATAGATGGAGCCGAACACATGGCCGCCAACGGTCTGGTACACCGGGCAGACGTTGGCGCAGGCCCCGCATTGGATGCAGCGCAGCGCGTCCTGGCAGGCTTTTGATTCGTACAGGGCTTCCCGGCCGCCGTCGATGAGGACGATGTGCTGCTCTTTCGGCTGGCCGTCGACGGGGACGCCGCCCCTGATCCAGGTGACGTAGGAGGTGAGCAGTTGACCGGTGGCGTTGCGCGGCAGGAGTCTCGTTATTTTGATGGCATCCTCGATGTTGCGCACCAGTTTATGGATCCCGGCAAAAACCACGTGCACCTTGGGCAGGGTGGCGCAGAGCCTGGCATTGCCCTCATTGGTCACCAGACCTATGCCGCCGGTCTCGGCGATGAGAAAATTGGCGCCGGTGAGACCGATGTCGGCATTGAAATATTCCTTGCGCAGCCGTTCGCGGGCATGGTCGACCAGAGCCTTTATTTCCGGGGCCAGATGCTTGCCGGCTTCCTTGCTGAACAGTTCGGCGACCTCTTCCTTGAACATATGGATGGCGGGCATCACCATGTGGCTCGGCCGCTGGCCGGCCAGCTGGACGATCCATTCGCCGAGATCGGTTTCCGCCGCCCTGATCCCGTGTGCTTCCAGGGCCTTGTTGAGGTGTGCTTCCTCGGAAACCATGGATTTCGATTTGGCAATCAGTTTGGCCTTCTTTTGCTGGGCCAGCTTGATTACGTAATCATTTGCTTCCTTGGTGTCCCTGGCGATGAATACTTTGGAGCCGGCAGCCTCGGCATTTTTGATGAATTCAGCGAGGAGCTCCTTGCGGCGAATCCGAACATCATCCTTTATTGCGGCCAGTTCGGTGCGCATCTCTTGAAAGTCAAGGCCGCTGAAGGCATTTTCCCTGGCAACGAGATAGGCGTCGCCGAAGAGGTGGAGGGCCTTGCTCAGTTTCGGATTGCCAATGGCCTCTTCAACGCTCTGTTTATAGGTCACTTCTGGTGCCATTTCTCTGTTCTCCTCTTAATTTTCCAGCAAATCGCCGGAAATATTATCCACCAGCAGAATGTGCAATTCTCTGGGGCCATGACAACCGATTGTCAGCACTCGTTCGATATCGGCGGTCCGGCTCGGTCCGGTGATATAGGCAATAAATTTAGGGGCAGCGCCCTGATGAAAGGCAGTCATCGGTTCGGCCGCGGCAAGGTTATCGGCGAGAATGGTTGCCGGGTCGACCAGGACAAAATGCTTTTCGGGGAGGGTCGTGGCCAGACGGATGTTCTCATCGGTGCTTTCCAGTACCACCGTGCCGGTATCGGCCATGGCAAAATTACTGAAGGTCACGCCGGCGCCCGGCACGTGTCCGGCTTCCCTGAAATTTTTGGTGAAAACGTCGACGCCGGCATTCGCCAGAAGAGTGCGCAGGTCATGCCGTTTGGCCAGCGGCGTCTCCGGAACCAGGGTGGTCCCCCGGGCCTTGTCGGCTATATAGGCGGCGGCTTCCCGGAGGTCTTGTTTTCTCAGGACCTCTGCCCCGACCCGCTTTGCCGACTCGATAAATCGGTCTATTCTGTTCTCGGTCATATCCTTCTTCCTTGTTTATCCATAATAGGCGGAGAATGAGTAAAGTTGCTGAACACATAATCGCGTCAGCAATTATTATGCCACAAATTGCTGTTCGTGAATTATCCGATAGGTGTGTTGAAAAGCACGGAAAACAGCACCGCTGCAAAGAATGAATAGGAGGCTGTCGTCTGGAGAAAAGGACAATATTATGCCCGGATGCGGCTGTTGCCATGCAGCTGCCACGATGTTGTCCGTAAAAACAGACAATTTCATCCCGGCCTCTCCGGGCGCTGCAAGCATCGATTGCAAGCATCAATTATTGCGACAGGTGATATTTTTTCAGCAGGGCATAAAAATGGGAACGGGACAAGCCGGAAATATCCATAATTTTCTGAATATTTCCGTCGCATTGCCGGATCAGTTCACCGAGGTAGGTTTTTTCCGCGGTGTTTTTAAACTCCTTCAGCGGCGGCAGCTGCCGGTCGAAGATATCTTCAAAGATCTTCTGTCCGAAATTCTGCACAAGCGGGTCGGAGGTGCTGCTTTCCTCTTCAATCACCTGGGTTCCAGTGAGCCTGGTGATCTGGGCTTTGGCCACCTGAATGCGCAGACTTCTCGGGAGATGCATGGCGCAGAGGGTGTTCTCCTCGCCGGCATTGATCACCGCGTTTTCGAGAATATTGAAGAGTTCGCGCACATTGCCCGGCCAGTTGTATTCGCCCAGCGTCTTGGAAAAATCTTCACCGATTTCCTTGGGTTCCATGCCGAATTTTTTGCACAGCTGTTTCACCCGAAAATCGGCAAGATCGTGGATATCGCCGATCCGTTGCCGCAGGGAGGGGAGATTGATCCGCATGGTTTTGATGCGAAAGAGGAGGTCGCTGCGGAACAGTCCCTCTTCGACCATCCGCTCAAGGTCGCGATTGGTGGCGGCGATGAGGCGGAAATTGCTGGTCTGCTCCTTGGTGGCGCCAACCGGCCTGAACTGCCGTTCCTGGAGGACCCGCAAAAAAACTTTCTGGATGGACAGGGGCATTTCGCTGACTTCATCGAGAAAAAGCGTGCCGCCGTCCGCGGTTTTGATCAAGCCCTGCCTATTGAGCTGGGCGCCGGTAAATGAACCTTTAAGATGGCCGAAGAGGGTTGACTCGACCAGGGATTCGGTGAGCGAGGCACAGTCGACCACGACAAAGTTGCCCGGTGACCGGTTGCTGTTTTTATGGATGATGGTGGCGAATAATTCCTTGCCGGTCCCGGTTTCGCCGGTGAGAAGGACATTGGCATCGGACATTGAAGCCTTGGCGGTGAGAGCGATGCTGGCCTTGATTTCCGGACTGTTGCCGATAATGCCGGTGATGATGCGTTCGTTCCTGGTACCACTGCCTTTCTTTTCTTTGCGGTATTTCAGGGCCCGGTTGAGGGTGAGGGTAATATCGCGGACGCTGGTCGGTTTCAGCAGATAGTCCCACACTCCGCCTTTGATGGCCAGTTCGGCCCCATCCGGGTTGCCCTTGCCGGTGAGGATAATAACCTCCGGCGGATCGACGATGGCCATGAGCGCCGGGAGAATATCGAGACCGTTGCCGTCCGGCAGGCAGACATCGAGGAAAACCACGTCATAGTTGGCGCGCCGGGCAAGATCGAGGCCTTCCCTGAGGGTGTGGGCCTTGTCGGCGGCGTAGGAAAGACGGGTGACCAGGCTGGCCATGGTTTCACAGGCCTCGATATCATCGTCAATGATGAGAATGTGTGTCATACAAGTTTTTCACTTTTCATTACCTCGCGGATTGCCTCCATGAGGTCTCGTTTATCATAGGGTTTGATGACTACCTTGACAATGTTGGCATAACCCCTGGCCGCCAGCCGGGCATCGTCCCGGCCGGAAATAAGGATCACCGGCAGACCGGGGAGCCGGCCGGCGAGTTCGGCCCCGCTCATTCCCGGCATGTCAAAGTCGGTAATCATTATATCAAATGGAATGGATGCTGACGAGGCAAGATGCAGGGCCGCGGCAGGTTCCCGGAGAGCAGTCACGGCAAACCCCATTTCTTCAAGGAGGCGGGGCGTAGTCTGCAGCTGATCCTCGTCGTCCTCGACAAAAAGGATGTGGCCGCCGGTTTCGAAACCCGAGCCAAGGCTGCTTGAGACGATATCCTCCCCTGCTTCGGCTTCCGGCAGCAGGATCTCAAAGGTGCTGCCGCCGGTTTCGCCGCAGAAAACCCTGATGGTGCCCTGGTGGCTCTTGACGATGCCGTGCACCACCGCCAACCCCAGCCCCGTCCCCTCGGCCTTGCTTTTTGTCGAAAAAAACGGGTCGAAAATTTTATCGATGATCTCCGGCTTGATCCCCGGTCCGTTGTCGGTTACCGACAGCTTGATGAGGTTGCCGCACGAGTCGGGGACCAGCGCGATCTTGGTCTCTTCCGCATGGCTGCGCGACAGCTGGATGTCGATGTTCCCCCCTTTTTTCCTCAGGGCATGGAAGGCGTTGGTGCAGAGATTGAGGATGGCCTGGTGCATCTGGGTCGGGTCGGCATGGACAAAAAAACGGTTCGCCGGGTCAACGTTACTGGTTACGGTGATATTTGCCGGCATTGAGGCTTCCATCAGGTGGACGACTTCCTGGACCACGCCGCCCAGGTCGGTGGGGCGAAAGCCTTCCCGGGACGGTCGGCTGAAAGAGAGGATCTGCTGGACGACCCGGCCGCCTCTTCTGGCCGCTTTCAAGACCCGGTTTAAATCCGCCTCGGTCTGGGTTCCGGGGGTGAGATCGCCTATGGCGAGTTCGGTCGAGTTGATGATTGATGTGAGGATATTATTGAAATCATGGGCAATCCCCCCGGCCAATGTGCCGATCGCCTCCATTTTTTGCGATTGCAGGAGCTGCTTCTCCAGATTCTGCTCTTTGGTGATATTTTCAGCTGTGCTGAGGACTCCGACAATTTTACCGCCCTGGCCCTGCAGAGGGACCTTGTTGACCTCGATCCATGCCTCCTGGTCGCCTTTGCCGGTCACCTTGCGGCGAATCTTGCGGAAGGCCTTCCTGCTGTACACAACGGCGGAGTCGGCGGATACCGACCAATCCGAGTAAGCTGTGTCGCTGACCAGTTCTCCGGTCGATTTACCCACTACCTCCTGGGTGTCCTGAATTCCGAAAAAATCCATGAAGGCGCGGTTGGCACCAAGATACTTGCCTTCGAGATCTTTCCAGGAAACGAGCTGGGGTATGGTGTCCATGAGGGTTTCCTGAAAGGCCAGCTGATCGATGATCTTGAGCTCGACCTTGCGCCGTTCGAGCATTGCTCCCAGCATGGAGATGAGGGCCAGGAGCAGGAGAATGAAGCTGATCATGATGGTCCAGAAAAGCTCCTTAGAAATAGCGTAAATCGCCTGGGGGGCGTTGATGACTGTACTGTTTTCGGGCAGCAGTTCCTGGTTGATGCCAAGCTTGTCCATTACCTTGTAGTCGAAAAGATAGATGCCGCTTGGTTCCCGGACGATGGGGATATCGTCGGCCTTCTTCCCCTGGAGGATCTGCAGAGCCATCTCGCCGGCCATTTTGCCGTGTTCGACGCCGGACAGCACCCTGCCGCCCACGGCGCCGTAGCCGACCATGAACTCCCACCCGGTATAGATGGGTACCGAACTATGGTGGTAGATGGCTTCGCTCACCTCTTCCGAGGTATAAAACCGGCCATTGATCGTCTGATAATAGGGGGCAATAAACAGAAAAGTGTCGTCTGGAAGCTGGCTTACCCGTTGTTGTGCCTCTTCGAGACTCAGTTCAATCCAGAACTCGACCTTCAGGCCGGTATCGAACTTGGCGATTAATTTCTCGGCCTGGCGTCTGATCGCACTGCCCGCGCTTGATTCGTCGATAAGAATGATGACCCGATTCCTTTTGGGATGGAGTTTTTTGGCGATATCCAGGGTGGCGATCAAATCATAGACCTCCACCACCCCGGTGATGTTGCCCGCGGCAGTGTCGAGTGCCATAAGGTCGTTTATACCGCAGAAAACAACGGGAACCCCGGGAAAGAGTTCATCCCTGTACTGGTTGACGAAGTTCAGCGCATCATTGTCGGAAATAACTATGATATCGAAATGTTCGGTGGCGAATTTCTCCTTATACAGGGCGAGCAGATTCTTGGTGATAACATCGTAGCTGAACTTCTTTGCATCCATGTATTCGATCTGCAGATCGACCTTGTACGGGCTGCTGTTGAGCACCGTGCGGACGCCTTCGAGCAGGCCGTCCGACCATTTGTAGCCATCATGATAGGAGTTGAGGTAGAGAACGTTTTTTTTCTCCTGGTCGGCTCCGGAAAA
>CAYTVF010000019.1:0-36148 GCA_964441345.1 uncultured Desulfopila sp.
GAGTTGGGAACGGCTCGAATCGATCGTCGGCGATATTGAAAAACTCAATTCGGAATTGTCGCGGCTGAAGGAGAACAAATTGATATCGGCGGAGCTGAAATTGGCCCTTGTCGACAAGATCGATCTCACCGGTTTGGCGATTCTGTTGCGTCAGCAGAATAACGGAGCGGATAAGGTTGCCCGCAGCAAGAAACTGCAGGAGCGGCTGCGTTCCATTTCCGACTATCTTCTCCAGTACGACCGAATCATAGTCGGCCAGGCGAGGGAGCGAATCGTCAATTTTCAAATGGTTGTCATCGGCGCATTGGGATTGATAATCAGCCTGGCAAGTTTATCTCTTATCCTGCTGTACCGGAACACCGTATCGCCGCTGCTCAGGTTATCGCAGCAGGTGCTCTCAAGCGACCTTGGCGCAAACGGAATTGACCTTGGTCAGCAGGTTGTCAGCGAGGTCGCCGACCTGGCGGCGGCCATCGATCAACTGGCCAGGCGATCTCCCGAATCCGGCCAGTCCGAACAGAACGGCAGATATGCCGAGGCCCTGTTGGCGGAAGCGGTCAATGAAACCACCAACCGCCTGAACGGCATGATAAATTACGCTCAACTTCTCTATGATTCAGCGGATCAGGCGAAGTTGTCCGAGGAGCAGAAGGATATGTTGCAAAAGATCATAGATGGCGGTGCACGAATCGCCGGGGAATGGCAGAAACTTAAATAGGAGGAATCATGACGGAGATAAAACCCGATCCGACCGGTCTTCAGGGAGAAGAGCCGGAAGAAAAGAAAATTACCTGGCAGGAGCAGATAGGTCTGTCGGCAAAAACCCCCATTGGCCTGTTCGGCATTGGATTTACCACTATCTGTTTTACCTTGACGGTGCTTGGTCTTTTGGGGCACATCACCGGTTTGATCCAAAATCCTTACGCGGCGATTGTCACCTTCGTGGTGTTTCCCACCGGTGCTGTTTTAGGACTGTTTCTTATTCCGGTATCGGGATATTTTCGCCGGAAAAAATGGTTCAAGGACAATATCAACCGGGGCAATGTCCTGATTGATTTCGGTAAAAAGTCGCACAGAAGGACGGTAGTTTTGTTCCTGGTCTTATCGGTGGTCAATATTTCGGTTTTTTCCATGGTCATCTACGAGGCGTATCATTTCACCGAATCCGACTTTTTCTGCGGAGCAATCTGTCACTCGGTCATGGATCCCGAGTATACTGCCTACCAGCGTTCTCCCCATGCCAAAGTGCGTTGTGTTTCCTGTCACATCGGGTCCGGGGCCGAGTGGTATGTCAAGGCGAAACTGTCAGGCCTGCGCCAGGTGAAAGCCGTGGTGGACGGGAGTTACAGTACGCCGATTCCTGCCCCGGTCGAGCACCTCCGTCCGGCCCAGGACACCTGCGAAGAGTGCCACTGGCCGGAGAAGTTTCACGGCAAGAAAATCAAGAAATTCATCAAATACACCAATGACGATCAGGTCAAGCCGGACATCCAGGAAATTGCCCTGCATATCGGCGGCAGGAATCCGCAGACCGACACCTTCGAAGGCATCCATTGGCATGTCAGCAACAAAGTGAAGGTGGAGTACGAATATCTCGATGAAAAAAGGACATCGATCGGCCGCGTCAAGGTCTCCAAGCCTTCCGGAGTCACCGAAGAGTATTCCCGGGACGATAAGAGTGGCGAGGCGGGCGCCGGCAAGTGGCGGACCATGGATTGCATCGATTGCCATAACCGCCCGACCCATGTCTATGACGATCTCGAACAGAAGGTCGATTTCGGCTTGAACAGCAAGAGGATCAATCCGGAAATAGAAGGAATCCGTGAAGACAGTCTCAAGGTGTTGCAGAAGGAATACACCTCCCGCGAGGAGGCGAAAGAACAGATCGTCGCCGCCCTGCTCGCTCTGCAGGCAGGACGTCACGGCGCCGATTTTGTCGCCAAGAACGAACAAACTCTGATTTCGTCCGGGGCCTATTTGCTTGAATCATACATGGCCAACGTCTGGCCGGCCATGAAGGTTACCTGGGGCACCTACAAAGGCCACAACGGCCACCAGAACGAAAGCGAAGGGTACGGTTGTTTCCGTTGCCATGATGAAGAGCATAAGACTGCCTTCGGCAAAACCATCTCGCAGAGTTGCGATCTCTGCCATGATGAGCCGTAAGAGTCAATTTGCAAGCTGATTGGAATAAAAGAAGGGGAGTGGGCAACAATGCCCGCTCCCCTTCTTTGTTTTGGGACGTTGCGGCGGAAGAAAAAAGATCAACCGAATCGACCGGTGATATAATCCTCGGTGAGCTGGTGTCTGGGATTGGTGAAGATCTTTTCGGTGGGACCGACCTCGATCAGATCGCCCAGATGGAAGTAGGCGGTGCGTTGCGATACCCTCGATGCCTGCTGCATGGCATGGGTGACGATGACAATCGAATACTGGGTGCGCAGTTCGGCGATCAGTTCCTCGATCCTGGCCGTGGCAATCGGGTCAAGGGCGGAGCAGGGCTCGTCCATGAGAATGACTTCCGGGCTTACGGCAATGGCGCGGGCGATACACAGGCGCTGCTGCTGGCCGCCGGACAGTCCGGTGCCCGGCTCGCGCAGCCGGTCCTTGGCTTCCTCCCAGAGACCGGCTTTCTTCAGCGAGTTCTCGACAATTTCATCAAGTTCCGCTTTATTCGTCGTCAGTCCGTGAATGCGCGGACCATAGGCGACATTGTCGTAAATCGATTTGGGGAAGGGGTTCGGTTTCTGGAATACCATGCCGACTCTGGCCCGCAGCGGTACGACGTCCACCGAGGGATGATAGATATCGATTCCGTCCAGACAAATCTCACCCACTACCCGGCATGACGGCACGGTATCGTTCATCCGGTTCAGGCAGCGCAGAAAGGTCGATTTGCCGCAACCGGAGGGACCGATCATGGCGAGGACCTCGTTATGGCTTACATCGATGCTGATATTGTTGATTGCACATTTCTCGCCGTAGTAGACCTCGACATTTCTGCAGGTCATCCGCGGGTTGTCGACAAACGGAGTGCCGACGGTTTTTCTGCTGGCGGTCTGTTTTTGGGCCAATTCCGATTCGAGTGCAAGATCCCGCCCCAGGAGGGTGGGGAAAGCCGGATTGGTGAGATTGGGTGCTGCGAGTTCCATGGTCATTCTCTCAGTTGCTTCGTTGATCGATCTCTCAACAGGGATGGGGCTGAGCCGATAACAAGCGGATCAACCCCGAACAGATGCATTCATTCCTGCCGTAGCCGTCGGACTATTTCATTTCCATGACCTTGAGGGCGGCAACGTCGGCGGCAACCTGATTTCTTTCCGCCGCAGGCATGGGGATCAGACCCTTGTCGGCCAGATATCCTTCATTGCCCCAGGCCTTCTCGCTGGAGAATTCGCCGAGAAATCCTTTGATTCCGGGAATAACCTCGACATGGGCCTTCTTCACATAGAAGAACAGCGGCCTCGATACCTTGTAGGAACCATCGGCGATAGCCTCGAAAGCCGGGGCTTTCCCTTCGATCACCGAGCCCTGCAGTTTATCGCCGTTCTGGTCAAGGAAGGAGAAGCCGAAAATTCCAAAGGCCTTGGCGTTGGACTGCAGTTTCTGCACGATGAGGTTGTCGTTTTCGCCGGCTTCAACATAGGCTCCATCTTCCCTGACGGTCTGGCAGACTTTTTTGTGCGCCTTCTCGTCACTCTTTTTCAAGTTCTTGATGGCGTCGAACCCGTTGCATCCTTCTTCCATAACGAGCTCGACAAAGGCGTCACGGGTTCCGGAGGTCGGGGGAGGGCCGAGAACTTCAATGGCGGTCTCCGGCAGACTGCTGTTTACCTCTTTCCAGGTCTTGTAGGGGTTGGCAATGATCTTTTCCGGATTTTTCGGATCGGGAACTTCCTTGGCAAGGGCCAGGAAGAGGTCCTTCCGGGTCAGTTCCAGCTGCTTGGCGGTCTTGGCGTTGGCCACGACAATCCCGTCATAGCCGATTTTGACTTCGACGATCTCCTTCACGCCGTTTTCGCCACAGGTTTTCAGCTCCGATGCCTTAATGGCCCGGGAAGCATTGGTAATATCCGGGAAATCCACACCGATGCCGCTGCAGAACAGTTTGAAACCGCCCCCCGTTCCGGTGGATTCGATTTTCGGAGTTTTGGAACCGCTGGTCTTGCCAAACTGTTCGGCTACGACGGTTGAAAAAGGATAGACGGTGGACGAACCGACAATCGAGATATAGTCGCGGGCGGCGATTGCCGGGCTGGTCATCATGAGGGTCAGACCACTCGCGATTAACAGGCTTTTCACTTTCATTTTTTTCTCCTTGTTAGACAATTATTGTTGATCCATTAAGATATGGGGTAAACGTAAGCCATTAGACCACCCTTTTATTAGCGTTCCGTTACCATTTGATTTCAAATTTCTTGCGCAGGAACACGGCCAGACTGTTCATGGCGATGAGAAAGGCCAGCAATACCATGATCGCCGCCGAGGTCTTCTCGGTGAAGGCCCGTTCCGGGCTGTCGGCCCAGAGATAAATCTGCACCGGCAGAACCGCCGCCGGATCGGAAATGGCCCCTGGCACATCGACAATAAAGGCAACCATGCCGATCATCAGCAGGGGAGCCGTCTCGCCCAGGGCATGGGCCATGCCGATGATCGTGCCGGTGAGCATGCCGGGCATGGCCAGGGGCAGCACATGATGGGTAACGGTCTGCATTTTCGAGGCCCCGATGCCCAGGGCCGCTTCCCGGATGGAGGGCGGAACCGACTTCAGCGACGCCCGGCCGGCGATGATGATCGTCGGCAGGGTCATCAGGCTGAGAACCAGGCCGCCGACAATCGGAGTCGATCTGGGCAGCCCGAAAAAATTGATAAAAATCGCCAGGCCGAGCAGGCCGAAAATGATCGATGGCACGGCGGCGAGATTGTTGATGTTGATCTCGATGATATCGGTCCAGACGTTTTGCGGTGCGAATTCCTCCAGATAGACCGCGGCCGCGACACCGATCGGAAAGGACAGCGACAGGGTGATGAGGAGCGTCAGAAACGAGCCCTTGATGCCGCCCAGAACGCCCGCCAGTTCCGGCTCACGGGAATCCCCCGAGGCAAAAAACGACGAATTGAACCGTCTCTCCAGCCGGCCCTGGCCCCTGAGGGTATCTATCCAGGCCAGCTGGTTGTCGAGAATCCTTCTTTCCGCCTCGGGCAGCCTGCGGTCGATCTTGCCCTTCATCAGCATATCGACATCGTCGTCGGCGAGCACCCAGACTTTCTGCCTGGTGCCGATGAGCCTTGGGTCGGCTTCAACCATATGCTGCAGGGTATAGGCAGCGGCCGGACTGACCAGGCGGTAGAGCAGCTTCAGATCCTTCCGGCTGCCTATTTCCGGAAACATTTCGCGCAGCGATTTTTTCACCAGGCCGGGGTAATCGGCGGTGGTGAGGTTTTCCCGGGTGAAAGCCTGTTCGGCAAAATCGATTTCAAGCTCGATATAACTCTGGGTGAAGGCCGGATAGCCATCGGCGATAATGGTAATGAAAAGAAAGGCAATAAAAGCCAGTGACAGGATGATGGCGGTCAGACCCATCCGGCGAAAGTATCTCTCGGCCCGATAACGCCGCTTGAGGTCGGCCGTCGGCTGCAGGAGATTGGTAGTTGTTGTGGTCGAATTGTCCATTGGAGTTTTTTTTTATCCAGCAGAGAGTTGATAACGAATTCCAGTCATGTCTATTCCTCGCTATTCGTACTGCTCCCGGTAGCGGCGAACGACCCGCAGGGCAATGAAGTTGAGCACCAGGGTGAAGATAAAGAGCAACAGGCCGAGGGCAAAGGCCGCAAGGGTCTTGGGGCTGTCGAATTCCTGGTCGCCGACCAGCAAGGTCACGATCTGAACGGTCACCGTGGTGACCGCCGTCAGCGGGTTGAAGGAGAGGTTGGCGGATAATCCCGCCGCCATGACGACGATCATGGTCTCGCCGATTGCCCGCGACACGGCGAGGAGAATACTGCCGACTATCCCCGGCAGGGCCGCCGGAATGATGACGTAGCGGATGGTCTCGAAACGGGTGGCGCCAAGACCGAGCGAGCCGTCCCGCAGGGATTGGGGGACGGCGAAGATAACATCGTCGGATAGCGAAGAAACAAAGGGAATGATCATTATCCCCATCACCAGACCGGCCGCCAGGGCGCTTTCGGAAGAAACCGACAGTCCCATCGACTGGCCGATATCCCTGATAATGGGAGCGACGGTCAGGGCGGCGAAAAAGCCGTACACCACGGTCGGAATGCCGGCCAGGATCTCCAGGGCCGGTTTGGCCCAGGTGCGCAGGCGGCTGCTGGCATATTCCGAGAGATAAATGGCGGAAAGCAGGCCGATGGGGATGGCGACCGCCATGGCGATCAAGGCGATAAGAAGAGTACCGGCAAAAACGGGGATGGCGCCGAATGCGCCCGATGACCCCGCCTGGTCGGCCCGCATCGCCGTCTGCGGACTCCATTCCAGGCCGAAGACAAAATCCGCGAAGGGGACGGCCTGAAAAAACCGCAGGGATTCGAAGACCACGGACAGGACAATTCCGAGGGTGGTGAGGATGGCGACGCCCGAGCAGGCGATGAGGATGATTTTCACCATTCCCTCCACCAGATTCCTGGCCCGGAGATCCTTGTCGATCATGCGTCCGGCAATGGCTGCCGGAATGAGACAACAGAGAATGACGACAACACTCACGAGATTGCGGATTTCGTTCAGACTGGTCAGATAATGCCGGGCGGCCGAGTCGATGGCAGGATTGGCGCTGCTTTGGGTAAATCCGCCGAAGGCAACATTTTTTATCTCATTCATCACGAGGGTAAACTCGTTGGCGGAAAGCTGGAGAAGCTCCGGCGGCAGATTACGGGAAACCATCGAAGAGATGACCGCCTCTTCGCTGATTTTCCATACGGCCAAAACGAGGAGCGCCGGCAGCGCGCAATTCATGGCGGTGAACATGCCGTAATGGGTCGGCAGGGAATGCATGGCCGGCATCCCGCCGGAAGCGGCGGCAATGGTCTCGGCCCGGCGAACGCCAAGAAAATAGGCGGCTACCGAGAGCAGCAGGATGCAGGGGAGCAAGTAGGTATAGATCATGAGGTTACCTGGGCAAAAAAAGATCCCTGAAATTAAGAGCAGTTCCGTTCCATTAATTGTGCCGGGTGATAGTCCCTTCAACCGAATAGATGACCTCTTCGGCGATATTGACCGCCCGGTCGGCGATACGCTCCAGGTGACGGGCCAGGAGATAGGTGTTGATATGATAACCGGGGTGCTCGGGGTCCTTGGTTATCCGCGTCTTGATATCCTCGTAACAGCGGTTTCGGCACTGATCGACAATGTCGTCGTCGACGAAGATCGATCTGGCCAGCCTGGCGTCGCTGTTGACCAGCGAATCGATGCTTTTCTTCAGCATGGCCAAAACCTTCTCGGACATTTTGGAAAAATCGTAGGAGACCGCGGCCTGATGTTTGAATTTCGCTATGTTGTCGACACGCTTGGCAATATTCACGGCGATATCGGCAATTCGCTCCATTTCATTGTTGATCTTGATAACGGCAATGAGAAATCGCAGGTCGCGGGCCACCGGCTGGTGCAGGGCGAGGATTTTCAGGCAGTCCTCTTCGATTTCAATCTCCATGTCGTCCACTTCGTAATCGGCCAGGATGATGGATTGGATGACGGCGGGATCTTTGCTTTCGATCACCTTGGCCGCTTTACGCACCCGTTCTTCCACCATCGCCGTCATTTTCAACAGCTTTTTGTTGAGTTTCGTGAGTTCGTGAAGGAAAGTGTAATGATGCTCCATAGTTCTGCTGTCCCGGTTGAGGTTGGTATGGATATCCCGAACTGATCGAGTGACAGGCGACACATTAGAGGTCAATTGTTTTGAGTCGATTAGGAAAATATTAAGATATGATGAGGTTGTGGGTTAAGGGCTTGCGGGAGGAGTAAAAATGATACAGGATATGGTCCAGTTGGGAAAAAGCAGGGTGGCTTAGGCCAATATTTCGTCATGGCAGATAGCCAAACGACAACAATTTTGAGAAAACAGGGTATGGCAAAGATAAACGTTCTGGTGGTTGAAGATGAGGCGGATATTCAGCAGCTGGTCAGCTACAACCTGATCAGGGCCGGTTTCCATGTCACCTGCGCCGATTCCGGCGAGGAAGCGCTGGAACGATTGCGGGTCGAGGAGGTCGACTGTGTTCTGCTCGACCTGATGCTGCCGGGGATGAGCGGCATCGATGTCTGCAATGCCATGCGCAAGGGGGAGGGGAATGTCTACAGGTCCATCCCGGTTATCATGCTCACCGCCAAGGGCGAGGAAGAGGATATCGTGGCCGGCTTTGAGGGCGGTGCCGATGACTATATCACCAAACCATTCAGTCCCAAGGTGCTCATCGCCAGGATTAAGGCGGTTGTCAAGCGGGCCTTCGCCGATCAGACCGAAAACGACGAATCGCGCAAAACCATCATTGTGGTCGATGGTCTGGAAATCGACAAGGGCAGGCACGTGGTAAGCATCAACGGCAGCGAGGTCCAGCTTACCACCACTGAATTCAGCATACTCTCGCTCTTGGCCGGAAAACCCGGCTGGGTTTTTACCCGGCAGCAGATTATCGACTATGTCCGCGGCTATGATTTTCTCATCACCCCGAGAGCCATCGATGTCCAGGTCTTCGGTCTCAGAAAAAAACTGGGCGAGTATGGCAAAATGATCGAGACCGTCAGGGGCATCGGCTACCGCTATCGATCGACAATCGAAGACAGGGAGTAGTTCGATGATGACACCCAAGAAACTGATCTGGCAGATTTTTCCCGCCAACGTCCTGATTATTCTCATTGTCATCGTTGCCGCCGGCTGGGATGGCGCCGCCAGCCTGCAGGAATTCTATCTGCAGGAGAAAGAAGCGGATCTGGAGGCGAGAGCCAACCTCATCAGCCTGAAGGTGAAGGAGTATCTGCACGACAACCGGATCGTCGGTTTGCGCGAGTATTGTGTTCGGGCCGGCAGGAGTTCTGGCACCCGGATCACCGTAGTTGCCGCCGGCGGCAAGGTTCTCGCCGATTCCAACGAAAATCCGGAAGTGATGGACAACCATCGACTTCGTCAGGAGATAGCCCGGGCGTTTAGCGGAACCACGGGGAAATCGCGGCGCTACAGCCATACCCTGGAGGAAAACCTGCTCTATGTCGCCATCCCTCTGACCAACGTAGCGGCACAACCGGCCGATATCCCGGAGCGGACGGTCATCGATGCGGTCCTCAGGACCTCGGTTTCCGTGGCGTCGATGGATAAAACGATGGATCATATCAGGATGCGCATCCTGTTTGGCTCGATGGCGGGCATGGTGCTGGCCGGAGCAGTTACCCTGCTCATTTCGCGCAATGTCAGCAAGCCGCTCGAACAGATGACCAGGACCGCCGGACAATTTTCCCGGGGGGACTTCAGTGAACGGATGCTGCCGGTCGTCAAGAAATCCGCTTCCCTGGAGGTGGTAACCCTTGCCGGATCGATGGACCGCATGGCGGAGATGCTGGATGATAAAATTCAGGCGATAGTCACTCAACGCAACCAGCTGGAGGCGGTTTTCTCCAGTATGGTCGAAGCGGTTATCGCCATCGATACCGAGGAGCGGGTTATCAGCATCAATGCCGCTGCCGCGGAAATTTTCGGGGTGGAAAGGCAGACGGCACAGGGCAGGATCGTTCAGCAGATCGTCCGCAATGTCCAGCTGCAGCAGCAGATCAGTCAGACTCTGGCCAGCAAGGAGTCGGTGCTCGATGAAATCATCTTTCAGGATGAGAGCGGCGACAGATTCCTGCAGACCAATGTGGTTACCCTCAGCAATGGCGCCGGGGAAAATGTCGGGGTGCTGGTGGTGATGAACGATGTAACGAAACTGAGGCGGCTCGAGAACGTGCGAAGAGATTTCGTCGCCAATGTTTCCCATGAGCTGCGGACCCCGATTACCTCGATCCGCGGCTACGTCGAGACTTTGCTCGACGGGGCGATCGATATCCGGGAGGATGCCGTCAAATTCCTGGAGATTGTCCTCCGCCATTCCGAGAGGTTGAGCACGATAATCGATGACCTTCTTGCTCTTTCCAGAATTGAAGAGGAGGCGAAGCAGGGAGCGATAGTTCTGGAAGAAGGATTGCTCCTGCCGGTACTTGAGGCGGCGGTGCAGATCTGTCAGCTGAAGGCCGACCAGGCCGGGGTTGGCGTGGCCATTCTCTGTTCCGATGATATCGTGGTTGCAATGAATCCGACGCTGCTTGAGCAGGCGGTGGTCAATCTTCTTGTCAATGCGATCACCTACAGCAAAAAGGGCGACCAGGTAACTGTACAGGCGGCGGTTGGCAAGAATGATCCGGAAAAGAGGGTGCGGATCATCGTTCGGGATACCGGGTGCGGCATAGCCAAGGAACATCTGCCGCGGTTGTTCGAACGCTTTTATCGCAGCGACAAGGCGCGAAGCCGCACCCTCGGCGGCACCGGACTGGGGCTGGCAATCGTCAGGCACATCGCCGAGGCCCATGAAGGCGGGGTAGAGGTGAAGAGCGAGGAGGGGAAAGGCTCCGAATTCACCCTGATTGTCAAAGGATATCCGGCAGCTTGAGCGACTGTCGCCGGCACCTTGCCGCCTTGCCGATCTCTTCGGTTTAATCGGCAAAGAGGCGAAAAGGCTTTGACAAAATCGCCCGCGGAATTTATAGTGATCGAGCTTATGAGCGGGATTAACTCAGTGGTAGAGTGTTAGCTTCCCAAGCTGAAAGTCGCGCGTTCGAATCGCGTATCCCGCTCCACGAAATTTGAGGCACCTGTCGATGTATTCGGCAGGTGCCTTTTTCTTTTCCCCGCTCTATTCCCCACACCAGAAAAAATGCAGCTGAAAATTCGTCCTATTTCCGAATTATTGGCAATGGAAAGCTCAATCTGACTCCGCTCGATACTTGCGTGTAATCGAGCACGATGCCTGCCGTCTCGCTTCACATAGTAAAAATCAAGAACGGGTTTATGAAATATTCTTTACCGAAGGCGTTGATCTCTATGGTGGAACACGACATAGTATGGCTGTTGCTCTGAGTGACGGATCAGGGTTCAATGGATACGGCTTGAAGAAAACGCATGATTTTATATCATAACATTATGTAATTTCAGTGTAATTATTTGATTTTTTTGCTACTTTTATGGTATATTGCCTCTATTCAACTTGCATCTCTTGGCCATGTGAGCTTAGACGGCTCGAAATTCAAGGCCAATTTCTCTAAACATAAAGCTATGAGCCACGAGCGGCTTAAGGAAAAAGAAAAAGAATTAATGGCGCAAATACAGGCAGCCAAGGAAGCTTTGGAGAAACGCGAAGCAGCAATCAATCCAGGCAAAGAAATTGATGGCAAGAAGCAAATCAGTTTTGCGGATAAAGAAGCTCGCATCATGGGCAAAAGGTATGCCAAGGTTCCCCAGATGTATTGGCCAGGCAGGGCAGTGTGCTTTTCTTGAAGACCCTATTCTCGGACAGCCTCTAGATGGAGTGAAATATGGATACCATTCTCCTTTTAGTAAATAACACCCGTGACCGGCGGTTGCTCGAAACCTGCCTGAAAGGCAAGTACCGAATCATCGTGCCTGAAAAAGATGCCGGACTCGATGGCGGCTTTGACCTGTGTATCTCCGACAGCGTTTTTCTGAAACGCAAGCATGCCGCGGTCGCTGCACGAAAAGAGGCGGAAAAGGGGGTTATCCTGCCGGTTCTACTGGTAACAAAGAAAAAAGAGGCCGGTCTATGGAATTCCGGTACTCAGCAGATTATCGACGAGATGATCTTTTGCCCCATTCAGGAAATGGAGCTGCACACGCGTGTCGCTTCCCTTTTGCGAACACGCCGTCTTTCAATGGAGCTGAAGCGCCATACGAAAGTCGTTCTGTCAAAGGATAGCCAATCCCTGGCTGAAAGCGAAACATGGTCCCGCAGCCTGTTTCAGAACAGTTATGCGGCCATGCTCATCATCGACCCGGCCAATGGGGCCATCGTCGATGCAAATACCGCGGCCTGCGCCTACTACGGCTGGCCCTGGGAAATCCTTTCGCGGATGAACATCGCGGACATCAATACCCTCGCACCCGATCAGATTCGCACGCAGATGGAAACGGCACGGGCCAATCATCAAAATTATTACGCATTCAAGCATCGCCTGGCCGACCGCACGGTGCGCGATGTCCAGGTTTACAGTGGCCCGGTAAATTTCGGAGAACGAGATTTGCTCTATTCTCTGATTTTCGACGTCACCGAGGAAAAGCGAGCAGAAGAAGCGCTGCAGCAGGAGCGTGATTTTACCAACGCCATCCTCGATAAGCTACCGGGCGTTTTCTATCTTTATGATGAACATCTCCGGTTCTTGCGTTGGAACCACAACTTCCAACGCGTCACCGGCTACACGGATGACGAAATCCACCGAATGAGTCCGCTGGATTTTTTCGCCCGGGACGAAAAGGAATTACTGGCGAAACGTATCCAGGAGGTGTTTGACAGCGGTGCTTCTTCGGTGGAGGCGCATTTTGTTTCCAAGGACGGCACGCGCACACCTTACTATTTTACAGGGAATAGAACCCGAATTGCCGGGAGGGTCTGTCTTCTTGGCGTGGGTATTGATATTTCCGCGCGTAAGCGGGCGGAAGATGCTCTGCGTACAAGCGAAGAGCGATTGCGGTTATCCACCGAAATTGCCCATGTGGCCGTATGGGAATACGACTTTTCCACCAATAGTATGGCGCGTTCGAAAAATCACGATCGTTTATACGGGCTCGAATGGCAGGAAAAATGGGAGTTTGAAACCTTTCTCAAGGCAACGCATCCGGATGACCGGGACGAATCGAACAGGATCATTCAAGAATGCGTGGACCCAGGGGGACCGGACAATTACACGTTCGATTTCCGCGTTTTTTACCCTGATACGTCCATCCATTGGCTTTCCGTGACCGGCCAGGTGGTGGAACGCGATGCAATGGGCAAAAGCATACTGGTTCGCGGCTGTATCGTCGATATTACCGAAAGAAAAAGGATAGCGGAAGACCTGAAAGCCAGTGAAATCAAATTCCGGTCGTTTTTTGAAAACAGCATGGACGCCATTCTTTTAACGTGGCCAGACGGCCGCATATTATCTGCAAATCCCGCGGCGGTCGCCATGTTCGGTTTTAGCGAAGATGAGTTGATAAACGCCGGACGTGCGGACGTTGTGGACGCCACCGACCCCCGGTTGGGGGTATTGCTGGAGAGTCGCCAAAAGGATGGGAGCGCTGCCGGAGAAATAACGATGATCCGCAAGGACGGCAAGCGCTTCCCGGCGGAAATTGCATCCGCCCTGTTTAAGGATTCTGATGGTAGAACGCGGTCAAGCGTGATCATCCGTGACATCACCGAGCGCAGGCGGGCGGAAATCATGCTGCGTGGCAGCCAAGAACGGACGCAGGCGATTCTCGATAACACCCCAGCGCTGATCTATCTCAAGGATCTGGCAGGACGGATCGTACTCTGCAATCGCAGTTTCGAATCGTTGTTCGGCCTTTGCAGTCGGGAAATTCTCGGGAAAACCAGCCATGACCTGCTGCCAATAGAGGTCGCTGACAAGCACCGGGCCAACGATCTTGAGGTCATGGCGAAGCAAGCCGCCGTAGCTACGGAGGAAATGGCCGATACACCGGACGGAAAGCGCACCTATCTCTCTGTCAAATTTCCGGTTTTTGACACCTCAGGCAAGATGAGTGGCGTCTGCGGCATATCCACGGATATCAGCGAGCACAAGCGGGCAGAGGAGCTGTTACGAAGAAACGAGGCAGTGTTGCGTCTGTTCGTGGAATACTCCCCGGCGGCTATCGCCATGTTCGACCGCAAGATGAAATACATTGCCGCTAGCCGCCGCTATCTGACGGATTACGAATTGGGCGAACAAAATCTGACCGGACGATCTCACTACGAGGTATTTCCCGAAATGACTGAGCCCTGGAAGGAGATCCACCGCCGTTGTCTGGCGGGCGCAATCGAAAAAGCGGATGAAGATCCGTTCCCACGCCGGGACGGTCGCCTTGATTGGGTGCGCTGGGAAATCCGCCCCTGGCATGAATCCACGGGTAACATCGGGGGCGTGATCCTCTTCTCCGAGGTCATCACCGAACGTAAGCAGGCGGAAGCCGAGATTCATCGGCGCGCGGAAGAACTGCTCTCCCTCAATACCCTGGGCCGTGCCGTCAATCGGACGCTCTCCCGGGATACGGTAATTGCGGATGCCATCGCGGAGATCCTGCGCATCACCCAGGCCGACCTTGTCTTCATTTTCCTGCGGGAAGGGGGCAACATGCGAATGGCCGGATTCGGCCCCCAGAGCGCGCGGAGCACCATGGAACAATTTCCGGTCCACCGCGTCGGCGAGTGCCTGTGCGGCCTGGCCGTGAGCCAGGGCGAGGCGCACTACTCCCGGGATATTTTCCGGGACCAGCGCTGCACCTGGGAGGAGTGCAAGCGGGCCAACCTGCGCTCCTTCGCCGCCCTGCCCCTGCGTATAGGAGAAGAGGTTGCCGGCGTTCTCGGTCTGGCCAGCTACGGCGAACGCGATTTCGAGGAGCAGGCCGCGTTTTTGGAAACCCTCACCGGTCAAATCGCTGTCGGTTTGAACAACGCCGTTCTGCATGAACAAATCGAAAAGCACACCGCCGAGTTGGAACAACGCGTTGCCGAACGGACCGCCGAACTGGTCCGCGCCCTGGCAAAGGCCGAGGATGCCGAGCGTCTGAAATCCATTTTTCTGGCCAGTATGAGTCATGAACTGCGCACCCCGCTCAATTCCATAATCGGCTTTACCGGCATACTGCTGATGGGCTTGACCGGCGAATTGAATCCGGAACAGAAAAAACAACTGCAAATGGTGAAAACCAACGGGCAGCACCTGCTTTCCATGATCAACGATATTCTGGACATCTCCAAGATCGAGGCTGGCAAGGTGTTCCCCGAGGTTGAAGCGTTCGATCTGATTGCACTGGTCAAGGAAGTAACTGGCAGTTTCGAGCCGCAAATACGGGAAAAGAGGCTTACACTGCACAGCCGCCTTTCTGCACGGATAAAAATGCGCAGCGACCGCCGCCGGATAAAACAGATCCTGATGAACCTGATGAGCAATGCCGTGAAGTATACGGAGGAAGGCCGAATCGACATCGCCGTCAGAAAGCTGCAGGACGACAGGCTTGAAGTCAAGGTATCGGATACCGGAATCGGTATGAGCAAAGAAAATATGAAACGGCTTTTTCAGCCGTTCCAGCAGGTGGGCATGGAATTGACTAAAAGCTTTGAGGGAACCGGCTTGGGGCTGTATCTTTCCCAAAAACTGGCCAACCTTTTGGGTGGCGAAATAGTCGTGGAAAGCCAACCCGGAAAAGGAAGCGTTTTCACCGCGATTCTGCCTTTGGCCGTTGATGAGAATAGCGCCGTTTTTCCGGCTGACAATGGGCTTGGAGGCAGGAGATGAAAAAGGTACTCGTTATAGAGGACAACCAGAACAATCGGTACATGGTGCGATTTCTTCTGGAAAAATCCGGCATTGACACCATCGAAGCATCGACCGGGGAGGAAGGCGTCGCCGCGGCCGTCCATCATGCGCCCGATCTCATCATTGTCGACATTCAGTTGCCCGATATCAACGGACTGGAAGTCACCCGCCGTATCCGCGAATCAAAGACAGGCAGCAGTATCCCTATTATCGCTTTGACCTCCTACGCCATGCCTGGCGACCGGAAAAAGGCATTGAGCGCGGGTTGCTCCGGGTACATGGAAAAGCCCATCGTCCCGGAAGAATTTGTCGACCGAATCATGGAATATCTCTCCAACAGCAGGGAGGCAGAATGATGAATGTTCTAGTCGTTGATGATAATGCCGCTAACCGTTCCCTGTTAAAGGCCCTGTTCGAGCCGCAAGGGCATGGGGTGATATCCGCGGCCAATGGTTTAAAAGCGTTGGACGCCATGCGCAGGGAAAAAATCGATCTAATCATATCGGATATACTGATGCCGGTCATGGATGGTTATCGGTTTTGTATGGAATTAAAAAGAGACGAGGAATTCAAACGAATCCCTTTCGTCTTTTATACCGCCACCTATACCGACAAAGAAGATGAGGCGTTTGCCCTGAGTTTGGGTGCCGATCGCTTTTACCGCAAACCCATGGACCCTGAAGAATTTCTTGAAGTCATTGGCGAGCTGATGCGGCATGTAAGGGAAGGGACAATTCAGCCCAGGGAACCTGCCATAAACGAAAAGGATTCTCTGAAAGGTTACAGCCATCGTCTGACAAAAAAGCTGGACAAAAAAGTAAGGGAACTGCAGAAAGAGCTCGCGGCGCGCATCGAAGCCGAGAAACGACTTGAACAGGTCAACCGCTACCTCAAGGGCATTATTGAAAATGCCAACGTGTGGTTCACTGTTCTGGATGAACATGCACGGGTGACGATCTGGAACAATGCGGCGGAGCAGATCAGCGGGTACCCGTCCAAGGATGTTGTGGGCCATGGCGACATATGGGAGTGGCTCTACCCGGACAAGGAATATCGGGATGAAATTACCGCCAAAGCCAAAGCGATCATTGTGGAAGGCGAGGTTGTCGAAGACTTTGAAACGTGCATACGGCGCAAGGACGGCGAGACGAGGGTCATTTCCTGGTATTCGCGCAATCTGACGGATGAACAGGGGAAACCCGTCGGTTCCGTTGCCCTGGGGCGCGATGTCACCCGTCGAAATAAAGCGGAAAGTGAGGCGCGGAAAATTGCCCGGCGTTACCGGCAGCTCTTCGACGCCAACGCCGATGCCCTCTATGTTCTGGATATAGACGGCCGCTTCATAGACGCCAACGTCGCAGCCGAACACCGCTACCAGTACAGCCGGGAAGAGCTGCTGGGAATGACCGCCCGGGATCTCGCCGCAACGGATCTTAAAGACCGGACCTCCGACCGGGTCAGGCAGTCGATGATTGACGGCGCCCCTTTTGAATGGCGGCATCGGAAGCGGGATGGTACGGAATTTCCGGTCGAGATAGCCCCTTCGATCATGGACCTCGGCAACGGCCAGAAAACAATTCTTTCGGCGGTGCGCGACATCACCGAACGTAAGCGCGCCGAAAAAGATCGGGAGGATCTCCAGAAGCAGTTGAACCAGGCCCAAAAAATGGAGTCGGTGGGTCGTCTCGCCGGCGGCGTGGCCCACGATTACAATAATATTCTGAGCGTCATCATCGGTTACACTGAACTGGCACTGCTAAAGGTACCGCCGGAAGATCCGCTGCGTGACGACCTGAATGAAATCTACGCCGCCGCCGGACGTTCCAGGGACATTACCCGGCAGTTACTGGCTTTTGCCCGCCAGGAAACCATCGCGCCCGAAATGCTCGACCTCAATTCCGCCATAGAAAGTACATTCAAGATTCTGCGGCGACTCATCGGCGAAGACGTCGATCTGGTCTGGAGGCCCGAGGAAGGGATCAGGCCGGTCCTGATGGACCCTTCTCAAATCGACCAGATTCTGGCCAACCTATGCATCAACGCCCGGGACGCCATCGCCGACGTGGGCAGGATCACCATCGAAACCGGCAAAGCGGTTTTCGACTCGACATACTGTGCCGGGCATGCCGGTTTTTTGCCAGGAGAGTTCGTAACGCTGTCTGTCAGCGATGACGGCTGCGGCATGGATCGCGAGACCCAGGAGAAAATTTTCGAGCCGTTTTTCACCACCAAAGGCGTTGGCAAAGGAACCGGTTTAGGCCTGGCAACAGTCTATGGCATCGTCAAGCAGAATAATGGATTTATCAACGTGTACAGCGAACCCGGCCAGGGCACCACTTTCAAAATTTATCTCCCCAATCAAACGGACGATATCGCAGTGGAGCGCGGCAAAGCCGTCGAGGAGCCCCTTAAAGGCGAGGGTGAAACAGTGCTGGTAGTCGAGGATGAAATGCCGATATTGAATTTAATTGAAAAAATTCTCACTCATCTCAACTACAACGTGCTAACGGCCAAGACTCCTTCCGAGGCTCTTCAAACTGCCGAGACGCATGCGGGCGAGATTGCGTTACTGATCACCGACGTGGTAATGCCCGAGATGAACGGCCACGAGCTGGCGCAGCAGATGATGCGCCTTTACCCTGAGATGCGTTGCCTTTTCATGTCCGGCTATACGGCGGACGTTATTGCCAATAAGGGAGTCCTGGATAAGGGCTTGAGATTCATCCAGAAGCCATTTTCGCACCGAGACTTATCCGCCAAGGTCAGGATAGCGTTGGACAAGGAATGATATAATTATGTGGTGTTCCTTGCTCTGTTCGAGATGCCATTCGCGGCAAGATTTACCTGGGCAATATCTTCGGTAATAGTGCCTGCCACAGCAGAACTTTGACTCACGTTTTCATTGACCTCCTGAATACCTTGGCTGGCCTGGTTGATGTTGCTTGCAATCTCCTTTGTCGCTGTGGTCTGTTCCTCGACAGCGGTCGCGATTGTGGTAACTATCTCATTTACTCCACTGATGACCGAAGAGATCTGATTTTTGTTGTGCTTTTAAATATCAAGTCTGCAAAAGAGTGGCAAAAAGAGGAAATATTTTAGAAGCAGTTGAAAATTACTGGAAATCAACGAATACCACTCAAATCGCTCTGCTTCGGCGACCTGAGCGGACAATACTGTCCTTTGTGAGAATTTACGATTTCCAATCGTAATTTTGGATGCTGAGGTGTTGACAGCAGGTATATTAAAAAATCCGCCCCCCCTGTGTTTGCCCCTCAAGAAGTCACCAAGCACAGCAAGGGGTCAGTTGTGAGGACAGTTTTAACATGGCCGACAGAGAGAAACCGTCTGCAAGAACGACATCCGGCAAACAGGCGAAACTGAGCGCCGAGGCCTTCGACCGCATTGTCAAACAGGCCATCGCCCGCATTCCCCCGGAAATCCGGCAGCATCTGGACAACGTGCTGATTTCGGTCCAGCCGCACCCAAGCAGGGAACTGCTGGCGGAGATGGGCTTTCCCCCCGATGAACTGTTGTTCGGCATTTTCTCGGGGGTGCCGTTGACCGAGCGCAGCCCGGCCGATCCCCCTTTATACCCGGACACCATATATATTTTTCAGGAGCCCCTTGAAGCCTTCTGCCTCAGCCGTGAGGAGCTGATCGACGAGATCGAGGTCACCGTCGTCCACGAGATCGCCCATTTCATGGGCTTTGGCGACGACGAACTGGAGGATCTGGGCTACGGCTAGAGATTGATGGCAACGGGGGGAAGGTGGCCTCCGGCCTGATGCGGACCATCCCCGCCAGCAATAACCCCTGTACATTGGCACTATTTGATCTTATTTAATGGAGGACAGGCAAATCTAAATAAAAATCTACAGACCCAGAAATTAGGGCAGGATGAGATATGTTGAGAAGAAATATTCATCAATGGAGAGATTGGCTTCTGGAATATATCGGCGATGACAAGTATGAATTGATCAAAAAAGACAATCTCTCGGTTTTTCGCACAGTCGTGGCAAAGAATGCCATGGATGCAGAAAATGAATGTCAGAAGATCATTAAAAGCGCGAAGGAAGGTGGGGCTTAAAATCCCTCCTTGCGGGAGGTTAAGCTCTTTTACAGGCCGTCGTTTTTATGCATTGTTGCCAGGAAGTGGAGCGTTTTTTGGTCTCGACGCCCACTGAAAAACTTATCGAGGATCAGGCCAAACACGGATCCCGGTTCTGTAATGGATGCATAGAGGGTCATGGACGATCTCAACTTCACATCGTCGGGATAGCCAAAGATTTCAGACGCCGACCGCCCCTCAATGGCCAAAACGGTTTCGGCGCATTCCATAAGCCTTGCTCCGAGGATGGGATGGGCCAGGTATCCGCGGGCTTCTTCCCTGCTTTTTATGGCATAGCGCTTTGCCGTAGCACTATGCCCCAAGCCATCGATCTGCGGGAAAATAAACCACATCCAGTGGCTCCGTTTTCGCCCGTTTTGCAATTCTGCGAGTACACGGTCATATATGCCTTCCTGGGCGCTTGTGAAGCGAGCCAGGTCGAATGGATCATTTGCTTCGCGAGTGTCGCGAGTGTTTATCATGCTGATTGTCCCTCCTGTGCAAGACAAGGTAATGCTGCGCCGCTGTTTCGTGACTCATGGCTTTCTTGTAGACACGTTCGGAGATAAGTGCATCGTACACATCGGCTAAGGCCATGAGTCTGCCGCTTAAGGGGATATTCTTCCCTTTGAGCCCATGGGGATAACCCGTGCCGTCCCATTTTTCATGATGGGTCAGGGCAATCTCACGAGCCGTTTTCAGGAAGGACGTGTCATCGGAGATGCCGGATGCCGCTTCGGCTTTTGCCAAGGTTTCTGCGCCATAAAGGGTATGCTTTTTCATCTCCTCGAATTCGGAGGGGGTAAGCGGTCCGGGTTTGAGCAGAATGGAATCGGCAACCCCTACTTTTCCCACATCATGAAGCGGAGAGGATTTGCACAGCAAATCGACTTCCTTTGGATCGATCCGATATTCATGGTTCCTGTGATTGACAAGATATTGAGCCATGGCTTTGATGTACTTTTGGGTACGAAAGATGTCAGACCGGTAGCCCAGGTCGAAAACTGTAACACAATCGTCAGCGCGAGCAGGACCGCAAAAAAAGCTCCAACCCCCTGCACTCCGACGGTCCAGCCCGGTATGGAAATGAAATCCCGGTCCAGGATGGCACCGACCGTTGTCGCATGAACCTCCACTCCGGACAGGCGGCGATCGAACAGAGTTGTGTGGGTATCCTTGAGACCCTCGGCGGAGGAACCCACTAATCAATACATGGTGCGCTCGTAGAGTTATAAAGTCAACATATTTCCAAATAGTGCGATCGACACATCAAGAAACCGGTACGAGACAACTCTCTGCATCTCCGATTTGACTACAACACCCCGCCTTGCTAAACTGATTGATGATTAAAAAAAGGAGAGGATGCCATGGAAAAAAGTCTACCCGTCAAGCGGATCCACCACATCGAATTCATTGTCGGTAACGCCTTGCAGGCGGCCTGCTTCTATCGCCGGACTTTCGGCTTTCAGCAGATCGGCTATCTCGGACCGGAAACGGGCCATCCCGACTGCGCCTCATACGTCCTGCAACAGGATCGTATCCGGCTGGTATTCACCACCCCGCTCAGGTATGAGGACCCGAGGAATGTTTTCCTGCTGCTGCACGGCGACAGCGTCAAAGACATCTGCTTTGAAGTGGACGATGTGGATGGGGTCTACCGGGAGGCGGTGCGGCGGGGCGCGGCATCCGCGGTGGCTCCGGGCGATCTGGAGGATGCGAACGGCCGTGTCCGCCGGGCGGCAGTCCGCACCTTCGGCGATGTAATTCACACTTTTGTTGCCCTGCAGGGCTATACGGGGGTTTTCCTGCCGGGATACCGGCCGGCTCCGATCGAGGGCCAACAGCTGGGTTTTACCCGGATCGATCATGTGGTGGCCAACACCGAGGACCGGCAGATGGACAGATGGTGCGACTACTACGCCAAGGTCTTCGGCTTCCATCAGTTCGTCTCCTATGACGACAAGGATATCTCCACCGAATACAGCGCCTTGCGCTCCAAAGTGATGGCGAACGATTCCCGAACCATCAAGTTTCCCATCAACGAACCGGCCGCGGGCAAGAAAAAGAGCCAGATTCAGGAATATATCGACTTCAACTACGCCGCCGGGGTACAGCATATCGCCCTCTACACCCCGGATATCCTGACCACGGTCGGCAGACTCAGAAAAAACGGCCTCAATTTTCTCACCATTCCCGAGAGCTACTACGACACCGTCTGGAACCGGGTGGGCGAGATCAAGGAAGACCGGGAACTGATCCGCAAATACAATATCCTGGTCGACAGGGATGAGAACGGCTACCTCCTGCAGATCTTCACCAAGCCGGTGCAGGACAGACCGACGCTGTTTCTGGAGGTCATCCAGCGGGCGGGCTGCGAGAGCTTCGGCAAGGGCAATTTCAAGGCGCTGTTCGAATCCATCGAAATGGAGCAGCGGCGCAGGGGCAATCTCTAACCGGGGAGCACAACATGGTCTTCTACCACAAACTGGGAGAGATCCCGCATAAGCGGCACACCGCCTTTCGCAGGGAAGACGGCGGGATATATCAAGAGCATCTGATGGGCAATCTCGGTTTCAACGGCATCAAGTCCCTGCTCTATACATTGCGCCCGCCCACCCGGCTCACGGGTGTCGAGGCAAGCAAGGAAATCCGCTGGGAAGCGGACCCCGATCCCACCCTCCGTCTGCGGCATCTCAGAACCCACCGGCTGGCGGCGGCCGGCGCCAGCCCGGTGCTGGACAGAACACCGCTTCTGTTCAACGACGACATCGGCATATCCCTTGCCCGCCCTTCGGCCGACGATTCTTTTTATTATCGTAACGGCCAGGGCGACGAGATTGTTTTCGTGACCGAAGGCGAGGGGGTACTCGAATCGCAGATGGGCGAGATCGACTTCCGCCAGGGTGATTACCTGGTCATCCCCAAAGGCATCATCCACCGCTACCGCTTCACCGCTCTAGAAAATCTTTTCTTTATCATCGAAAGCAGAGGCTATGTGCGAACCCCCAGCCGCTACCGAAATATGCACGGCCAGCTGCTGGAACACAGCCCTTACTGCGAACGGGATATCCGGCCGCCTGCACGGCTTGTCCCGCAGGATATAACCGGCGAGTTTCCCATAATGGTGAAGAGCAGAAGTGCGTTCCAGCGCATGACCCTCGGCCACCATCCTTTCGACACAGTCGGCTGGGACGGATATTATTACCCCTGGGCCTTCAACATCGCCGATTTCGAACCGATCACCGGTCGTATTCACCAGCCGCCGCCGGTCCATCAGACCTTTGAAGGCGACGGTTTTGTGGTCTGTTCGTTTGTGCCGAGACTCTTCGATTATTATCCCGGTGCCATCCCCGTGCCTTATAACCACTCGAACATCGGCTCCGACGAGGTCCTCTATTACTGCAGTGAGGAGTTCATGAGCAGAAAAGGGATTGAATGCGGATCGATAACCCTCCACCCCGACGGCATGCCCCATGGTCCCCACCCCGGCAGGGCGGAGGCATCGATCGGCCTGAAGGAGACCAAAGAGCTTGCGGTGATGGTGGATACCTTCAAACCGCTTTTTGTCGCCAGACCCGCGCTCGCCTGCGAGGACCCGGGGTATCAGACTTCCTGGCTGGAACAGCAGTGATGAAGGCTTCCTTCAGGGATTTCATGGCCGGCCTCATCGACTATGCGGGACATTTTCCGCCTGCCGGTCTTGACCTCGAGACAGCTGTACGCAATTACGCCGGCTATCTTGCGGGCGAAAATGGCTGGATGCTCGGCCGATGTATTGTGCCCGCCGCGCAGCTCCATCGGGTAGTCCTTTGTCCCGGATTCCGTTGTTCGGTCATTGTCAGTCCTGCCGTTTCGGAGGAGGAACTCGATCGGCTCGGTACTTTTACGGGACGGGTGGACATGGTGGAGACTCGCCTGCCGGAAACCGCCGGCTCCCCCGAGCGCTGCTTAGATCACTTGCTGCTCTTGAATTCCAGGCTCCGCCAGGCCGGTCTGCAGGATGTTCAGCTGTTTGTGGAAGCGGTAAGCGTTGCTGCCGCAGCCGAGGCCATCGCCGCCTTCAACAACCGCCGCGGCGGGGGAGAGGTCATTCGCAATGTCGGATATAAGCTTCGCTGCGGCGGCCTGGAGAAACCGGCCTTCCCACCGCCCGAAAAAGTGGCCGAGGCAATCGGCATCTGTCGCGGCCACGATATACCCATGAAGTTTACCGCGGGCATGCATTATCCTCTGCGCAATCACGCTCCTCAATTGGAGGTTATGCAGCACGGCTTCATCAACATTTTTTGCGCGGCCCTGTTGTGCTGGGGCCATAACCTGTCCACCGCCGAAATGACGGAATGCCTTGGTGACGAGAACGCCCACCACTTTCACTTCACGGAGGAGAGTGTATCCTGGATGGAAAACACGATTTCAGCAGGTGAGATCAAACGATTGCGCCACAGCAAAGTGATAAGTTTCGGCAGCTGTTCCTTCACTGAACCGCTTGAAGGTCTTCGCTCGTTCGGTTTTCTTGACCCTACTGGAGCCTGATTTATGCAATCCACCACGGATCCGAAGCTCAGGTCCTTTGTCGAATATGACGAAGACTCCCATTTTCCCATACAGAATCTCCCCTTCGGCATCTTCGAAGAGCAGGGCAGCATCAGGGCGGGAGTACGGATAGGCGAGATGGTGCTCGATCTGGCGCTGCTCGAGAAACGGGGGTTCTTTCCCTCGCTCCCTGGACTCTTCAATACCGGCACGCTCAATCCCTTTCTGGCAATGGGCCGGCCGGCATGGACCGCGGTGCGGGCAACCGTTTCCCGCCTGCTGCGAGACGACGAGGCCGAACTCCGCGACAATATCGAACTGCGGAACCAAGCTCTGATTCCGGCAGCAAAGGTTACCATGCACCTGCCTGTTGCCATAGGCGATTACACGGATTTTTATTCTTCCCGGGAGCATGCCGAAAACGTCGGCACCATGTTCAGGGGAAAAGAGAACGCCCTCATGCCAAACTGGCTGCACCTGCCGGTCGCCTATCATGGCCGCGCAAGCTCGGTGGTCCTGAGCGGCACGCCGATTCGACGGCCGAAGGGCCAGATACAGCCTGGTAGTGATCGGGACAGCCCGATCCTCACTGCCAGCGGACTTCTCGATTTCGAGCTGGAAATGGGCTTTTTCATCGGACCCGGCACAAAGCTTGGCCATCCGATCCCCGTGAACTCCGCCTCCGAGCATATCTTCGGCATGGTACTCGTCAACGACTGGTCGGCCCGGGATATCCAGAAGTGGGAATACCAACCGCTCGGACCCTTTACCGCCAAGAACTTCGCAACCTCCATTTCGCCCTGGGTGGTCCCGCTCGACGCCCTTCACCCCTTCCGTTGCCGGGGCCCGCAACAGGTACCGCAGCCCCTGCCGTATCTGCAGGCAACAGGCGAGCTGGCCTACGACATCAAACTGGAGGTCTATCTCCAGAACTCACGCATATCCAGCAGCAATTTCAAATACCTGTACTGGAATATCCAGCAGCAGCTGGCCCATCACACCATTTCCGGCTGCAACGTCAACCCCGGCGACCTGATGGCATCCGGAACCATCAGCGCACCGGACGAAGGGGGCTACGGCAGCTTGCTGGAGTTGTCATGGAAAGGGACAAAATCGATTGAGCTGGAAAACGGCGACCGGCGGAAATTTCTCCGGGACGGCGATACCGTCACCCTCACCGGCTGGTGCCAGGGGCAGGGCTATCGTGTCGGCTTCGGCGAGGTGACGGGGGAAATCCTCCCTGCCCTGGAGTAGCCTGGCGTAAGCGTTCAGCAGTCAGCGTTCAGCAGCAAACAGCTGATAGCTGACTGCTGATGTTATGGCAGGTTCTGGGCAAAGGAGTTGTAATGTTCCACCGGGGCAAGGTCGTCGGTGAGCACCGGCCGCTGCGCCAGCCCTGCCACATCGTGGTGGCGGGCGAGCATTACGGCGATCTCGGCGTCCGGGCTTTGCAGGGGGATCGGCTCCCGGCCCCGGCAGGCGACGAGCATCAGGTTCTGCACCTCGGCATCGCCCATTGCCGGGAGAACCTTGAAGACGTAAACCTGGGGAAATACCGCCTGATAGGTTGCCAGTTCAGCCTGAAAGAAGCCGCTTGCCGGCCCCGAAAGGGCGCCGCCGATGTTGAAGACGACCACCCCGTCGTCCTTCAGCACCCGGTGGATCTGCCGCACCGCCTCGATGGTGGTCAACTGAAAGGGCACCGAAAAAAGTGAGCCGAAGGCGTCGAGCAGCACTGCGTCGTAACGGCCGGCCTCGGCCCGGTTCAGGTAGACCCGGCCGTCCTGATGGTGGATGCAGAGCCGCGGGTCGTCTTCCAGCCGGAAAAAGCGCCGGGCAATCGCGGTCATCCCCGGATCGATCTCGACCACATCCAGGCGGGCCGACGGGTAGCTTTGCAGGTAGGCCTTGGGAAAGGAATAGCCCGCCCCGCCGATCATCAGGGTCTGCGAGAAACCCTGCCTGAAGTGCCGGATCAGGTGATAATAGCGGGTATAGGGGGAGACCAGCTCGTCCGAGTCGAGATACATCCGCGACTGGTTGTAGTGCGGGTCGATGGTCAGGTTCCGGACCAGGCGGCCGGATGCCGGTTCGGTGCTGGGATAGATCCGCACCGCGCTGTACTCGGTGTCGGTCTGGTAGATATCGTGGGCCCTGGCAAGGTAGAGCCCCCGTATTTCCCGGGCGCAGGTTCCGGCGAGGAAGAGCAGCAGCACCACGGTCCGGGTCCGGTTCAGGGCAAAGGGGACCAGCAGGGCGGCAAGAACCAGGAGGCAGCCGGCGATCAGATAGAGGGTCCGGCTGGCACCGACGAAGGGGATGAGGTAAAAACCGGCGAGAAAGGTTCCGACGATGCTGCCGAGCGTCGAGATTGCATAGAGCCTGCCGACGATGCGCCCGGAATCGGCCAGCGTTGACATCTTCAACCTGACCGCGTAAGGGGTCACGAAGCCGAGCAGCACCGCCGCCGGGGCAAAGAGCAGGATGGCGGCGAGCATCGACTGCAGCTGCAGGATCAGCGAAGAGGCGGCGATGAGGGAGAGGAGATAATCGCCGGCAAAAATCGTCACCGCCACTGCGCCGCCGGCAAGAAACAGCACCCCGGCAAGGACCTTCATCTCCGCCTGCCGGTCCGCCGCCTGACCGCCGAGCCAGTAACCAAGGCTCAAGGCGGCAAGAATGACGCCGATCAGGCTGGTCCAGATATAGGTGGAGGTGCCGATGTGCGGGGCGAGCAGACGCGCTCCGGTGATCTCGTAAATCATTACCACCGCCCCGCAGACAAAAAGGGTGATTTCCAGGATAGCGCCCGGAGGAGTTGACGTGCGGCAGGTTTTTGGTGCAGGCATGGTTCTTTTATCGGCTGTTAAAAAAAAGAAAAGTTACCGGCGCAAGGCCGAAATGTTGACGAAGGTTTGTTATCGCTATCCGCGAGGGGTTGCGCCGGGCGGCAGGGTTGCCTCGGCCGCGGCCTTGACCGCCTCCCGGCTCATCTTGCCGCCTGCGGTTTCGGGCACCTCTTCCGCTCCCAGAATAGTTCTGACAACCGTCCCGGTATCATACGATTCCCGGGGGGATCCGGGCAGCAGCCGCTCGTCGCGCTGCGACACGTGAATGAGGCCGGCTCGTTCGAGGACGGCGAGGACCTCGCCAATGAGGCGCGGCGGATAGGCCGAAAGCAGCTCGATCAGATCGTCAGCGGTGGTCGCTTGCCGGTCGATAAATCTCCCGTACAGGCAGTCCATGATATCGAATGCGGCGGAAAGCCGCAGCGAAGGCGCGGCGGTAAGCGGCAGGAGCCGGTAGTCCTTGAGGTGCTGGGCGGCATAGGCGACCTGGGCACCGGCCAGGATGAACATCCAGCCGAGGTAGATCCAGACCAGAAAGAGCGGAAAGGTGGCGAAGGAGCCGTAAATGGCGTTATAGTTTGCCACCCCGACCTGCAGGGAAATATAGAAATTCTGCACGCCGAACCACAGAATGGCGGCCAGGACGGCGCCAAACACGGCCGGCCGGGTTCTGACCCTGGTGTTGGGAAAGAAGATATACATCACATAGAAGCTGATGGCGATAATGACCACCGGCAGCGCTTTGAGTAGGAGTGTCTGCATCCAGGCAAAAGGGACGAGCACATCGATATGCGACGCCAGGGTCGGATTCTTGAGAAATGCGCTGGCGGCAAAGGCGACATTTATCGACAGCGGCAGAAGGATGAGCAGGGTCAGATAATCGGCGATTTTTCGCAGCGGCGACCTGCCGTTCTCGACTTTCCAGATAGTATTCATGGCCGACTCGATGTTGCTGAGCAGGAGGAGAACGCTGACGAGGATACCGATAACGCCGAAGGTTCCGAGGGCGGCGAAATCGGTTTTGTCGACATAGTCGAAGAGCTGGTCGACCGCGGAACGCAGGTGTTCGGTCAGGCTTGCCTTGGGCTCGCCGCCGGCCGGGGCGGCGGGAACTTCCCTGATGAAGAGATCCTTGGGGATCAGATCGCCGCTGTTTTCGAGGGTCTCGATATAGGTATAGGCCGCCTTGCGCAGTTCATCCCCGCCGCCGAGTCCCTTCACCACGGCGGTGCTCATCGCCAGGATGGGTACAAGGGAAAGCAGCACGGTGTAGGTCATTGCCCCGGCGCGGAGGCTGAGGGTGTTGCGATTGAATTCGGTTATGGTGATGAGTATCAGCCGGATCAGGGTGTGCAGCGCCCTGTACGGGAGCGTTGGCCTGGCAACCGGTTGATCGGCCCAGATCTTGAGGGAGCGCTTCCCGGCGCGCAGACTGGCGGTGGGAGTCGTCATTGCCGGCCCGTTCTTCAGCTTCTGATGTGGAGCCATTTTTCAAGAATCTGAAAGACGATCTCCCTTTTGATCGGTTTCATGATGTAATCGTTCATTCCGGCTGCAAAACAGAGTTCCTTGTCGCCCTTCATGGCGTTGGCCGTCATGGCAATGATCGGTATCTCGCGGAAGCCCTGCCGGCGGATCTGCCGGGTGGCTTCGTAGCCATCCATCTCCGGCATTTGAATATCCATAAGAATCGTATCGAAACCATCGGGTGTTCCGGTGAACGTTTCCACCGCGGCCTTGCCGTTCGGTACAACGGTCACCTGGTAACCTGCCTTGGAGAGCATCATCATGGCCAGTTTCTGGTTGACCGGATTGTCTTCGGCCAGGAGTATCCGGATCGATTGTTTCAGCTCCTCCCGTACCGAATACTGGGTAACGAATTTTTTCTCCTCCGGCATCTCCGGTGCGCCATTTCCCGGTCCGAGGATGCGGGAGAGGGTGCGGAGCAGCAGGCTGCGCCGGGCGGGTTTTGTCAGGAATGCGGTGAAGCCGGCCTCCTTGCATTTCTGGGCCACCCTTTCCGTTGAAGAGGTATAGGCGAGAAGAGGGATTGAAGGATTGGCCAGGCTTGATGTACGGATCCCGGTGGCAAGGTCGTAGCCCGAAACGAGAGGCATCAGCAGATCGAGAATGGCCAGCTGGAAGGGACGATTTTCCTTTTCGGCCCGGATGAGTTCGGCGACGGCTGTGGTGCTGTCCAGGAGAGTTACCACCTCCATCCCCGCCTTGCCGAGAATTCCCCGAAGTATCTCGTTATTGGCTCGGTTGTCGTCGACCACGAGAATTTTCACGCCACCGAGATTTTCTGCCGGTGGACGTTGCGCCGTACACGATGTCGACTTTTTCATGACGGAAGTGAAAAAGAAGGTCGTGCCCCGGCCGAGGGTCGATTCGACCCAGATCCGGCCGCCCATCAATCCGGCTATCCTCCTGCAGATCGACAGGCCAAGGCCGGTCCCGCCGTATTTCCTGGTGGTTGACCCATCCGCCTGTTTAAATGCCTCGAATATAGTCGAAAATTTATCTTCAGGAATGCCGATGCCGGTGTCGCGGATTTTGGCGAGCAGGGTAATGGTTTCTTCGGTTTCCGCCATGACTTCAAGACTCAACTCCAGCTCACCCTGTTCGGTAAATTTTGCGGCGTTGCCGAGCAGGTTGACGAGCACCTGCCTGAACCTGCCCGGATCGCCTTTTATGTTGGCGGGAAGATTGTCCTCGATGCGGCAGAGTACCTCGATGGGTTTGCCGGTAACCCGCGGCCGGATCAGTTCACAGACATCATGGGCGGTAATTTCCGGGTCGAAGTCGATGTATTCAAGGGACATCTGGCCGGCTTCCACCTTGGAAAAGTCAAGGATATCGTTGATCAGGCCGAGCAGGGCTTCGCCGCTGCGTTTAATCGTCAAGGCAAAGTCTTTCTGCTCCTCGTCCAATTCGGTCGCAAGCAGCATATCGGTGAAGCCGATGACGCCATTCATCGGTGTGCGGATTTCGTGGCTCATCGAGGCGAGAAACTGGCTTTTGGCGACATTGGCCTCCTCGGCGGCCTTTTTCGATTTGCGGAGTTCCTGGGTCTGGTTCTCGATCTCAGATTTCAGCGTTTTCGAGTAGTTTTCCTGCTGCTCCTGGATCGTCCTGTAGCTGCGCTGAGCTTCCTCAAGCATATCCTGGTGTTTCGTTTCCAATACCTGGAATTTGCGGGTGAACTGATTCTTCTGGATGGTGATTTTCTTGTGGAGCTGTTCAGTCTCCTTATGGTCAAAATATCCCTGCACGGTCAGGGCGATGCAACGCGATAGTCCCTCGGTGCTGAAATCCTTATGATCGGCAGGGATAACAAGAGTCGATTGCAGGGATGGAACGGCAAGGATAAGGTGTTTCCGGTCGAACGAAAGCCACGGTCCTCTGCTTTCAGGCGGCCGAACCTTCGGATCGATAAGTTTACCGATCGATTCCGCATCGATTCCGGCCAGGCCTTCTTCGGGAACGAACTGTCCGTCGTTGGTGACGGCGACAAAGGGCATGGCCGGAAAAGTCTCCTGCAGGTAGGCGAGCAATTCCTTGATCAGGGTGGCTGGGGAGGCGGCCTTATTGAACAGGGTGGTCATCGTAATTCCTATCCGTAAATAGATTGAGCCTTGGCCATTTCATCCGGCAGATCCTCGATGAGTACATTGTATTCGTCCATATTCTCCTGCAGGTGGTCGAGAAGCGGCGGAGATATCTGTGTTGTCATATTCGGCAGGGTCGGGTAGCCGAGCTGGCTGGCGATGTATTCGGAAATCTGGATAATTCCTGCAAGGCTGGATGGCCCAAGGGTGGCGGAAAGCAGATGATGGTCCCGGATTGCCTCCTGAATGGTTATCGGCATATTCCAGTCGAGGGTCATATTGTAGCAGATTTCGCAGTGGTCGGTGGCAAACTCCTGCCGTTCCATGTCGATAAGCGATGAGGTATTGTTGCAGGTGGCGCAGATCCGGTGAAATGGTTCGGGTTGTACCTGTTCCTCCACCAGCAGGCCGAAGTCGTGCAGGATGCCGCAGAGGAAGGCATCGTCGCCGTTGATCCCGAAAATCCTCTCGGCCACCATCTTGCTGCAGATGGAGACCGCGGCGCAGTGGAGCCATAAACGTTTTTTGGAAAAAATGGGACTAGCGTCCCGGGAGATAAAAATATTTTTCAGGGCATCCGCCACCACCAGATTATGCAGGTTTTTCATGCCCAGAAAAGCCACCGCCCGGCCAATGGAATCAACGGTCTGGGCCAGGCCGTAAAAGGGACTGTTGACCAGCCGCAGGAGCCGGCTGACCAGGATCGGATCCATCTTTATGACTTCCTCGAAATCCTTCATGGTCGACTCGCTGTCGGCAATCAGCCGGGAGAGGGTCGAGACGACATGCGGCAGGGGTTGGATGTCCTTAAACTTTGCAATGAATGTTTGGGCAGTAGACATGTGGGGCCTCGTGGTCTGTACCTTATGAGAAAATCTCCCTTTTGGTAACCGCCTCGGCTTTTATCCTCTCAAGCAGGTCGGCCAGGACAGGTTTGATATGTTCCCGGATGTCTCCGGCAACAATGATGTAAAGGAGATCGTCACCCGGTTGCAGGGTCCCTTGCCGTGCTTCGACGATTATGTCGAAGATGCCGTCATGTTGCAGATATTCTTTGCGCAGGGCCTCGATTTTTTCATAGTCCGGGGTCACTTCCAGGGCTGTGACACTGGCCTTGTCTTTTCTCGACCAATTGCGAACAACGCCGTTATGGATGAGAATCATCCCGACATTGTCGGTAAACTCCGGTCTGGCTTTCAATTCATTGATTGTTTTCGTAATATCCATCGGATGTTCCTTGGTTCGGAGTGAAAATGCGAAAAACTGCGATATATGGGCGGAAAAGACTGCCTGGGTAATCGGGGGATCAGTTGCTGGCCAGAGCGCCTGCCTGTGTGTCGGTCTGCAGTCCGTTCAGTGCCACTATCCCGGTATCGGCGGCCGGTGTGACCGTGGGCGTCGAATTCAAGACTGTTTTCTTCTTGCCGTTGGTCTCGATATCCCCGGCGGTCTGCGTTTTTCCTGGGATCCTCAGGTCTTGGCGAATGATAATTTTTGCATATTTATCGAGGTTATTCGCCTGCATCAGGCTTTTGACGGATACCCCGTGCAGCCTGGCAATGCTGTAAATGGTATCGCCTTTCTGCACCCGGTGCATAAGGCTGGCTTTTTGTTCCTTCTTGAAAACGGCGGGGGGAGGAGATACCGCTTGCGATACCGCTATCAGTTCGTTGGCGTTCTTTCCTGCAGGCAGCCTGAGGCTGTATCCTTTGGGGATAAATTTCTCGCCGCGGATAACGGGCGCCTGCAGAGCCGGATTGAGCTCTCCGACGGTTGCGGCGCTGATGCCGAAATGTTTGGCAACGTCGTTAATATGCATGTATCCGGGAAGATTGAGGTATTGGCAGGAGAGTTCCGGTGCGAGTCTGACGCTGCCGTTTGTTTCGAGCATCTTGGCAACCTTGAGGGCGGCGAGGAACTCCGAGTAGAAATTCTTGGAAGCGAACTTGAAATAGCCTTTGTTGTAGTGCTGAAAAATTCTTTCGTAGCTTTCAAGTTCTTTGGCGGCTCTTACCATGCCGGCCAAGCCGTAGTTGTATGAGGTGATGGCGAGGGGCCAGTCTTCCAGCGAGCGGTAACTGTTTTGCAGATATTGGGCTGCTGCGTAGGTGGCACGAATTGGATCGAGCCGTTCGTCCACGGTGTAGTCTATGGTCAGGTATTGCTTGCCGGTCGTCCGGGTGAACTGCCAGATCCCCGCCGCCCCCAGTTTTGAATATGCCTGAGTGTTGAAGGAGGATTCGACGTGGGCAAGATAGGCCAGATCTTCCGGCAACCGGTGGGACCGGAGGATTTTCTTTATCTCCTTCATATACATTCCGGAAGTGACCACTCCGGCGAGAAATCGTTCTTTCTGGCCGCTTTGGCTGCGGACATTTCCTGCCGCCCGGGCCATTTCCTGCCCGCCGTTTTTACCCGGGAAAAGCGCGGCTATCCTCTTTTCCTCAGCGGTATCAGGTGGTTGATTCGCCAGTTTTGCCAGCATGGCGGCGTATTTTTCCTTGGTCTGGCGCTCGGCGATTGCATTGAGACGGCGGGCGTCCGGCAGGCCCTGATCGAGCAGCGAAATGACGTGGTAGATCTTTGATAAATCTTCCGAGTCATGTATAACTAGTTCCTTCAGAGAATAGTGGGCGTAGATTTTTTCCCAGAATTGAACGTTTTTGGCGATAGCCGGAAAGAGGGGGAATTCCCTGGTATCGTTATTCGCACCGGGACTTTGGGCAGCGGCGCAAATCGAGCACCACAGAGTGCAGCTGAAAAGCAACATTTTCATCAACATTTTCAGGATGTTTGGAAAACGGCTGAGTCTTGGAACCATTATCGCGGCATGGGGTTGAAAGTGGCTACGGAACAGCGAAACTATAAGATCATTGATATGATTATTTATATCATAAGAAAGAGAGCAGAGGAATATGTATAATCGTTTGTATGACAAAAAATGGGAACGGAAATGTATACGCCGATAATCGCCACACTGGGATATATCCTGTCTCCGGACGGTAAGCAAACCCTGCTGGTTCATCGCAACAAGCGGTCCGACGACCAGCACCTTGGCAAGTATAATGGCTTGGGTGGAAAAATGGAGCCGGAAGAGGACATATACCAGTGTCTTGTCAGGGAAATATTTGAAGAGGCGAATATTCGGTGCGAGAAAGCGGTCTTGAAGGGTACCATCAACTGGACCGGTTTTGGACCGCATGGCGAAAACTGGTTCGGGTTCATCTACCGGGTTGAGCGGTTCAGCGGGGTGCCCAGGCTGGCAAACGAGGAAGGGGATCTGGTCTGGGTCGACGTGAACGATATTTTCAAGCTGCCGATGTGGGAGGGCGATAAATATTTTTTACCCCTGGTTTTTGATGATGACCCCAGGATTTTTCATGGGTTCATGCCGTACCGGAACGCTCGACCGCTCAGTTGGAATTATTCGCGAACCTGATTGAGGTTGCGGCGAACATGGCACATGGTATATTCAGACGAACTGCAGGTAACGAGAGATTCCTGAAGGATTCACTGCTGCTGCGCGGCTATCGATCTGCGTATCGGTCTGGAATTGCCGGGGAAACAATACATAAAGGAGCAAATGATATGAGTCAGGAAAGTGAGCTTCATCGGCTTGAACGTTTTGTCGAAAAATTGTTAACGAACTTTTCCGAGTTGCGGGCGGAAAAGGCGAATCTGCTGCAGCAACTCAGCGAGCGTGACCAGCAGATCGAAGAATTGCGCAACAATGTGACCGCGCAAGAGGTGGAACGCGGTGAGATCAGCCAAAGAGTAGGAAAACTCGTCGATCAGATTGAGGAATGGGAAAGCAGTCTGGAAGAGGCACCACCGGCTGTGCTGCAATCATCAAGCGTCGAGGAATCGATCCTGGAGGATTACGAGGTTCAGGAAGAAATCGAGGAAGTCGCGGCGGAACCCCGTGGCGACGAGGAGGGGAGGGTGCAGCATAACCTCTTTTCAATGAAGAGCGTCCAGCGGTAACTCGGGAAATTAACGATCGGTTCGGCGTTCGTTTTTGTTTTTTTGTTTTTTTGCTTTTTTCTATTGAAGCTGGTGCTGGCTGGAAGGTTGGGATGGTATGGCGGAAAATGAAAGAATGGTCAAATTCGAACTGTTGGGGCAGGAATATAAGTTTTATACCGCCGCCTCGGAAGAAGAAATGCAGTCGATTCTTTCATTGGTTCGCCGGCTTATCGAGCAGAGTTCGACCCAGACCACCGGAACCTTGCCCGTCGGCCGGGTGGCGATTTTAGCCTGTTTGAATATCGCCTCCAAATATGTCAAGCTGAAGCAGGAATATGCGGATTATCAAAGAGACTCCGAGTTGAGGATAGTAAGACTGAGCGAAGATATCAGGGCTAAGTTGTTGGTTGAATGATGACCATCTGTATAATTTGTTTTCGTTTACCGGAAAGTCTGTTATACTTTAATCAAGAAATTGCACTTTCAGGTATTGATTCGGAGATTATTAAGGGTATTACCTGGTTACGTAGCAAATTGAATTTCTCCCTGCACTGTTGGTGATCTTCAGTGTGTGTTGAGCCAACTCTCACAAAAAGGGCAGCTCCGCTGATAGCCGAAGGAAGATCGTCTGACGAATTTCCAGAAGTTATTAAGAGGTGCCCACCTATTCATTAGGTTTAACTTTCCTGGTGACACGGCAGTGTGGGGAAGATTCTTTTTTTCAAGGCAGATAGAAGGTCTGCCCGCGTTTTTTACTATCCGGTATGAGGTTTCCTCCGGCAACAGACTGTTGGGGAAGTGTCAGCCCGGTCAAACATATAATAGATGATTGACTTCAGCAGAAAGGTGCTGTCGGAACGAAAAACGAATACAGGGAAGCAGGACTGCATTTTTAGATACTCTTCCAGATGAATCGGCACAAGGTGGTGATCTGGATTAACTTATTCCCATGATATGAAGTGGAATAACTCCTCCCCGGGAGCGGTATATAACGGTTTGTATTTACTGGTATTATGTTATCTGAGCGATTAACTGACTGTTCGGTTTCATCTTGGTGAGGACATGGTTCGCGATCTGCATTGCGGATCTGTCGCCAAGGGCTGAAAGCATGGTCGATTGACCCCCAAGACTGTTTTGCGTATGAGGAGAGATCCGCGGTTGGTGAGTTGTGTTGTTTACGCGCTTGCCGATGGGATGCCATAAATCGGATCGCGGATCGGAGGGGGAAGGGTTTGGCACTATCTGCTTTTCAGTTTCCGAGCGGTTTTAATCGGGCTTGTCCTCGTTTTTCTTTATAATCCCACCCCGTTTTTTCTTCTCCGCTGCTCTCCCTTCTGTCCTGTCAGTCGTCACCACGATAGGATATACTTTATGGGATTAGTGAACCATCCATATTTGCTCACCAGTGTCGGTGTGCTCCTCGGCGTGTTGGTAGGTTTCTATCTTCGCAAGCGGGCGATAGAGGGACACGAGCAAAATATCAAAATCCAAAGCAAGCAAATCATCGAAA
>CAYTVF010000020.1:0-18888 GCA_964441345.1 uncultured Desulfopila sp.
CCCCCCCCCCCCCCCCCCCCCCCTAACCCCCTCCCGCCAGGGGAGGGGGGACTTATCAGATCAAGGGATGTATTCCTTCCACTTGCTCCGGCCGCTCTCGTAGCCTTTGATCGGCAGGTTCTCCTGTTGGATCTCCTTGATTTCGCCCGTGCTTGTCTGGATAAAGGCCCGTGGGCCCTCATCCCCTCCCGAACCTGTGTGCAGGTTGGGCGTTGTCGCCAGACCCCGGCCCAGATTCAGCTTGTTGGTGACATTGCCGTAGGTAACCCCGTAGGTACCGAAGATGTTTTCATACCAGGAGGTACCCGTCTTGTAATAGACTGCGTAAAGCTGTGCAATACCTTCAGCCTGGCATGGTTCGCTGAAAGGTTGATACGTGGTGAATGTTACCAGACCGCCGAGCAGGGTTGATTGGCCCAGGTTCCGTTCACGGTTGGCGTACGGCCAGAAATCTTTATACCAGCCATCGGTACAGTCTACTTTATCTGCCGTACAGGTGCCAATCTTCCTGCCGGCGATATACCCTTCCAGGCTGGAGAAAAAGGCGGTATTCGGCGGGGTGGCCTCGCGTATCACTGGCGGTATGCAGGTCATATCCCCGATCGCGGCCGTGCCATTCAACGTGTCGGAATTATCCCGGCAACTGAGTCTGGCGGTGGTTGCCGAATCGGACTGGGCCACAAGAATGTCATCTACTCTCAGCAAACCGCGATCCCCCGCTCCGTTGGCGCTCAGGCCATTGTCCGTGCCATCATCCTTAACATTGTCGGTTTTTTCGATCTGACTCCAGAGGAAATAGGTTGGATTGCCGGTGGTGGTATTGAAGATCATCGGTTCTTTTAATCCAAAAAATGTCTGCTGGCTGGTGTCGGTTTTGTCGTCCGCATCCCAGAATCTGCCCGTTCCGATATAGACCCAGAAATTCCGGCCGTCATAACCGACGTTTGCCGCCGAACTGAAAGGTTTTTTGTCCTTCGAGAGGTCGAGCATGGTGGTCATCTGCCACTCATGGGGCGCTTTGGGCAGCTGAACGACATCCGACCCATACCGGCTCCTGGGGGGGATGGTGCCATCCGTATCCCTGGTTACCAGCCGGTAAAGCGTTCCGCCGCCGACCAATGAAATGGAACTGTCGGCATTGATTTCGGGGTCTCTCTCCGTAGTGCCGAAATAAACCGCGTCGGCCATATAATCGAAGGTAGACGGGTCAATATCGAAATCGACCGTAATCAGATCGGAGACAAAACCGTTTGGGGAATTGGGAAGCTCAAAGGTTCCTCCCGGATTATCGAAAACAGGCGCGGTCGCCGGAAGCCGCAAGGCTTTCTTGTCGGAAGAACTGGCGGCCCCCAGCCACTTGAGGGGCAGCACGCTTACCTTGGCATTCTGGTCACTCAGCCCCTTCATGGCGTCGTCGCCATGCGGTCCGCTGCCGAAAACGAGATACCAGTCGTTTGTTTCCCCTCCGATTGAGAGTGGTCCCGATGCCGGATTTTTCATGATAACCATCGTTGGAATGGTCGTGGAATATCCGAGATCGACGAACTTCTGGGCATTAGTGTTATCCAGCTGCTGGGTCAATTCCCCGAGCAGCGTCGGCGGTTCCTCCGGGTTGGTGATATCCATGACGAAATAGGAGGAGATAAATTTTCTGTTGTCATCGGTTACGTCATCGTTCACATCGACACTGACGCCGTACGCATTGGCGGGAGAGCCGCCGAGCCGCATGCCGCCGACCAGAATGGTGCCCCACCCATTGGGATGAATACATGCCGGATCGTCGGTCCCCAGTGAAGTGCACGCTGCTTCCTGCGCAAAAATCTTGACATCGAAGATGCGTGGCCGCAGGTCGACGAAGTATTTGTGGGCATAGGCCACGTCCGTGAGGCAGTTGAGATGCGGCAAAATATTATACGGTACATAGGCCCACATTTCGGCACCAAGGAGAGGATAATTGCCGGCACTCTCATCACAGTTGCCATCGGCATCCTCCACGGAAGTCAGACAGAATTTCAGCTCGTCTGCCTTGTAAAAACCGCCGTTGACCGCATGCAGCATGCCATCGTTGCCGCCAAAATAGACCATATGGCGTCGTTTTTTGTACCTCTCCACAAAATTGGCATAGGATCGATCACGATAGATAAGATGGAAGCCTTCAGCAGGTTCCGATACGGTCATCGGGGTCGAATGAATGATATCGCCCAGTCGCCAGGTCATCAGCGAGCCGCCTTTTTCGGTGACTGGAATCTGCCTGCTGCGTTGGATGGAATCGAGCCGGCCATTACCGTTGGTGTCCTCGCCCGCATCGAGGATATTGTCATTGTCGACATCTTCGTCGATGAGCGAATCGTTGCCGCGAATCCAGCTGACGATGCCGTCTACCTCGCCGGTTGTCGCAACCCCGAAATCCGCATAAACAGGAGACCGGGTGCCGCTGACGGGCATGTTGCCGGTGGCCGACGTATTAAGCGCCAGTCCTGTAACAAACGGCCGGATTTCATCGGAATCTTCAAGTGTCGCATCATGGTCATCGTCAACGATGCCGTCATTGTCGAGATCCAGCCAGGTGAATATGAAACGTTTTCGCTCGGCGGAGAGGTAGGTTCGATTGGTCGAGGTCAGCAGGGAAGAGCTGTTCAGCCAATCGGCGGCCGACCAGATAAATTTGATCTCATCGAGGTCTTTGGAGTTGCTGCAAACGCCTGTAGTCATGACCGCAGCGTCATAGCAACCTTTGGACTTCGCGGCCGAATTGTCGAAATAGATAACTACTCTCTTGTCGCCGTCAAGAACATTGTTGCTGTTGTGATCTTCGGCGACATCAAGATGGCCGTCAAGATCCACATCCTCTCCCGAATCCAGCAGACCGTTGCCGTTGGCGTCTTCATTCACATCAAGTCTGCCGTCGAAATCGACATCTTCGGGGAGATCAAACTGCCGGTTGTTATTGGTATCTTCGAACATGTATCCGGCATCGTTGATGAATAGAGCGTGGACATCGCCTACCCATTCGACCGAATAATCCTGAGTGTTGGCATGTTCACGTTTCAACTCCGGCCAGAAAATTGCCTGATAGATCGCCCCTTCTCCACCCCGTGATGAGGAAATTACCGATGCTGCCGAACCGGCGGACGACCGCTGGCGCAGATCATTGAATATTTCGAGCAGCGCACTTTCGAGTTTTTCCGGATTTTCGCCAAGTATCAGTTCGCCGTCGTCGTCCTTGTCGCCGTGTTTGGCGGCGTCGGTCAACAGCTTGTCGGGACTGCACTCGTCGGTACCTGTCACCCGCAGAGAACCTGAAACAACAATATGGGTGGTGATTTTCTGCTTTTCTTTCATGTCGGGGGCGCCGTCGCCATCTGAATCCTCACCGGTCGACATGGTTGCATTGCCGGCGCTGCCATACAGATCGGTGGCGCTGCTGTGCCTGGCAATATAGGTGAGATCGTCAAGGTAGGTGCTGGCATCTAGAGTCGCGTCACAGATTCTATCGGCAATTATATCGGTGTCCTTTGCCGCTGCGCCAGTGACATAATCGATCATCTGCTGGTTGGTATCCTTTGTGGATGCACCTTCGGTGATGAGCAGTATATGGTTCTCCTGGCACCAGTTGGTGATAGGATCCAGACCGGCGCCCACCTGGAAGTCGTCGGCGTTCAGCCTCAGAGCGGTCTGCTGGGTAAAGTAGCCGATGGCGGTATACATTGCCTCGGCCAGCGGTGTCCAGGTGATGGCCCGGGTGGCGTTGACAGCGGCGACGACATCGTCGATATGCTGCCTGCCCCCGCCGACATCGGCACTGCCAAGGAGGATGTTGGTGATTATCTGCCCACCATCCTGGTTGCCCACCGGAGGACAATACGGCTCAATGACACCAGGTGTGACGGTGGCATCGCATTCCGTTTTTGCACCATTATTGTTAAACGCCATGACGCCGATGCGCAGATCGTCTTTCACTTCCTGCAGGATCCCAACGGGTGCTGCCGGTGCTGCAATATAACCTTTCATAACCACCAGGGGCTGTTCGATACCAAGCTGCGAAAAGACGCCTGAGTCGACCAGATTTCCCGGAATATTCCAAGCCTCGGTGGTAGTCGTGGCCAGATCGGATGGATCGATAACCTCCGGCACTTTCAGGTCACCGCAATAGTCGTTCATCGCCTGGTATACACACCACCATTCGGCATCGGTCCCATCGCCGATGGTGGGATTGCTTGGGATTATGCCGAGCCTATAGTCCGGATCATCCGCAGGATTATTTTTCGTTACCTTGGTCGGGTAAAGAAGGTCGGACCATTCGGGATTCGTTCCGGAATATGCAGGACTGCTGGGATTGCATTCAAGTCCGGTCAATGAGTCGGTATAATACACCGCCCACTTTTGATTGTTCTGGCAGTCGGTACCTTGCTGGTTGAGATCTGTGCATTTCTCGGTATAGATAGACCCGGAGGTGTTGCGAAGCAGCTTGGTTCCTACTGTATACTTGCAGGGGTCGCTGATATTCCAATTACACTCTGCCGCGTTGCGGGGATGCGGAGGGCAGGTCGAGGGCAAGGTCCCTGTCCCGGTATTCCAACATCTTCCCACATAACCCACACGGTTGTCATGATCATAATTTTTGTCGTACACGCCATAACAATTATAGGCGTCGTTATAGGCCGAAATCCCGTTTGGAGGTAAACTGCCGTACAATCCCTGGCAGTCGTCGGCAATGACATTCAGATTACGGGTGTGGGTATCCTGCCAGCAATATTGCAGGGCATGGTTCAATGCATCTCGCTCGTCATTGGTCGAGCCGCTGAGGCAGGCGTCAACATCGTTCTGGAAACCGCTCCCCACGGTCAGGATTTTGTCGATCGCATCCTGACACGCCTCCATGTCGAAGCCGCCGGCGGAAAAGCCGAGGATCTCCAGCCGGGTGGTATTGTCGGTCGAATCGACCCAATCCCAGGTGGAGGGAGCGCCATCCTCGGTAAAGGATCCGCGCACTCGCAGAGTCAGGTAGCCTCCGGAAGTGAGACTGATCTGCTTGACATACCCGCTTCCAGCACAGCCGCGACTCTCGGAAACGACCAATCCCCGATTTGTATCATATTTTCCGCCCGTCAAAATCTCTTTCTGGATATCGAACTTTGAAGCGGTCGCCCAGTTCAGAAAACTTCCCTTGGCGGCAAAGGCAACCATGGTGTTCGGCGTCGTCGTTGTGTCTACGCGTATGCACATGTCACTCATGTATTTGGTGGTACCGGCGGCGGTCGAATCGCAAAACGTCGCGATATTAGCTATTCCACCCGCCACCTGCACATAATTGCCTTCCGCAAGATAGGTCCAGGCTGCAGTTGTTTCAGGTGCCGCGCCCATGGCCGGTGCCGTAGGGCCTGCAGCCTCAAAATACTTGCCATTATAGGTGACAACGGCTCCGACCGCGTAGGTGATATCCGCCCGCCAGGTGTGATCGACGGGTTCCCACTCGCAGACGGAATCGGCTGCAATATCGGAACCTTCGCTTGATGTGCAGGCATCCTTGGTGAGGTAAAGCTGCTTTCTGTCGACAATAAACGAACCGGCAGCGTAGGAAAATCCCTGTTGCCAGATATCCACTTCGACCAGCTTTTTCCAGTCGCAACCGGTATCCGCATCGAGAGTACTGCCGGTAGAGGTACAAGCCGCCTGAACCTGATAGATGATTCCATTCACATACACTCTCTTGGGCTCATTCGTGTCGCCATACTCAGTCGCAGTCTTCCAAGGGCTGTAAGGCCCTTTAACCCATTGGTACCAGATACTTTCCCCATTCTCATCCTTTGACGAATAGTTCCCGGCATATACCTCTGCCGAATCGTATGAATCGTCAAAACACTGGGTTTTGTCCGGGTCCGTGTAAGCCATATCGAGCATGCTGCCGGAATTATCGATTGCCAGCAGCAGGTTCGATTTTACCCCAAAGGACAGAAACGGCGGTTCACTTATTCCGGTGCTGCAAACATCGATCGCATAACCTGTTTCAGTGACAAAACCAGTGAGAGCCAAAATCGCCACACCCAGCAACACAGTTCTGATTTCTTGAGTTAACCTTTTCATATGCAGCCACCAGCTTGTGTTTGACTTTGCACGCGACCATTCATTGTTCTTACCCTTGTATCGCGTCGATTTTCTTAATATTTACACGAACTCTCGTCTCCGACCAGATGCCGCCAGCCAAAGAGCACAATGGATTCACTCGCATCGGCACCGATATGCCTGGAATAGATGTCGAAAAGAATCGATACCCCGCCGGCAGCCGCGGATTTGCCCTTTCGTTCATAGCCGGCGGCCATCATAAGCGATCCACCCGCCTGCATTACCGTCGATCCGTGTGCATAGCCGTAGGTCAACTCTGTCCCGCCTATGGGGAAGAAGAAGTCGGCTAAATTATCCGTCATGATGGTACTCTCCAGATTATCCGACTTGTATTTATCGAGATCGGGGGAGTTGTAGGCGAAGTCAAGGGTTGCGACCTGAATCGAACCTTCGATGGCGGCGACAGGATTACCGTCTACGGTGCCGGTTGAGTTAAAACCGGTCACGCAGTTCATATTCTGTTCCAGGAGTTCCGCTCCCAGGATCGCCCCGGCCTCCGCCGAGTAAAACGTTTGCTTGTGGACCTTGTCGTTGCCGGCAATTTGCAGTTCCAGCGAGGTATTGGTGGTGGTCGCTATTCCTATGATAGTCAGGACCAGCATGACCAGGAGAGCGGTGATCAGCACAAAACCCTGTTCGCCATGTGCTCGGCCGACAGACAGCAGTTTTTTGATTATATCGAATATTCTCATATCATTTCACGTACTTTGCTATGATATAGTTCACCACTACTCTCCGCTGAGCGCCGCCATCCGAGCTGGTCACGGTAATTGCCACCGTTTTGGTATTTGGCAATGGTACATCATTGGTTACCTGCCAATTGGTGGAATAGTGACCATCCACCGAGGTGGACGTGGCATTCTGCAGATCGTTATAGTCCATGGCAAAGATCCGTTCCACGGAGTCCGCGGCCCAGGTCCCCCCCGTCGTGAGAATATTTGCCGTTGCGTTGCCCTTGATGCCGGCAGTCTGCATGGAAGTCAACGCTATGATGCCTATGGAGAGGATGACCATGGCAACCAGCACCTCGATAAGGGTGAAACCTCTGTCGTTTAAAGCAACATGGCTATTCTGTTTCATCTCTAAAGCCCCGCGTTTCTGAAATACATGGTGAATTCAAGCACTCTTCTTCGAAAATTGTCAGCGGTAACGATCCGTCGCTCCGCGATCACATATGTTACCGCACCGGAAAACCCAGGATCGACCTCGCCGGATCGTGCCAGGACCCAGACCCTGGCAGACCGGATATGCGACAGGGCCGGTGCGCTGCCAAGGGCTGCCCCGCCTGCCGTATCGTTGACATCGATATCGCCGTCATCGTCGGTGTCGAGGAGTTTGTCCAAAACGTTATCGTTATTGGTATCGACCGCCCATATGACATTTCCTTTCGCGCTGGTGTCGAGTTTGTCATCCCCGTCAAGGTCGAATGCGTAGGCAATACCGAGCGCTTGTATGTTTTCGGCAATAAGTTGGCGATTAAAGTTCGGAGAAGCGGGCATTACCGTGGTTTGCGTGCACCGGGTCAGGTCGGCCACGCCATCCTGCAAGGCAGCGTTATTATCCGGATAATTGGCGAGAGAATAGGTGATAACCTCGGTTAGTATATCGAGCTCACCGTCTTCATCGAGATCCACGGAAAACTGAATGCTGCTGTTCCCGGTGGTATTAGGAAGATATGCCAGATCCATTTTTCTAATATCCCGCAGACCAAAAGTATCGGTCGGGGTCGCAACCGGGGAATAGCCGACCATTCGCAGGTCAGACTCCATCATTCCGGTTCCGGATCTAAGATTCTGCTGCATCTCAACTACTTGACTTTGCGCCATGTAATGTCGTTGTTGAGAAACAAAAAGCACATAGATCGCAGCCACCACCAGGGCAGAAACAGCCATCGCGATCAGCATCTCGATGATGGTGAAACCGCTGTTCGCGGCAGCGGTCCGATTATTGAAATAGCCAGCTGCCTGTTTTTCGGATCTCTTGTTCATCCTTTCCGCCATCCTTTCCGCCATCCTTTACTCAATCTTCACGCCGCCGGTAACCGACACCGAAACGGTATAGGTCCGGGCAATTTTTACATGGCCAAGTGTCACCGAGCCGGCTCCGCCGACCGATGCCACACCCTGGGCGGTAAAACCTCCCCTGCTATTTGTAAAGGTCGTTGCCGACAGACAGACGCCCGCCGGCATGGTTACACCCAGGAACGCAGTTTCCGATCCGGTCATCTGATTGTCTTTTGCATTGCCGGCGCCAGCGCCGTCATCGATGAAAAAACGGTAACTTCCCCCCTCCGGCGGACAGCCTACGGTGACAAATTCCATGCCGACATTTCGATTGGATTTCACTGCCATTGCCTTGGCCCGCTGCATGGAGGCATGGAGTTCCTGCGCTGCTGCTTTGAGTTTGTAATTGGGAATCCACGTACTCATCGCGGGGAAGGCAATCGACGCAAGAATCGCGATAATAACGATGACGATCATGGTCTCGACAAGGGTGAAACCGGAGCCGTCGCTGATTCCGGCAAACCGCTTTGATTTCTGAGGTAATATTCTTTTCATCGGATTGTCCAAGGCATGCACGTGTTAGAGCCAGTTGACGGGAATAGTGCTTGAAATATTTCTAAGCAAATTATGTGCCATACGCGGTGATAGAGTGGTGCTTAAAACCTATTTAATTGAATATTAAAACAATAGTCGAATGCAAACGTATGCAGATGAACAGAAAATGACTGGAAATGACAGAATAACGGTGACAAATATTGTCAAGGAACGCTGGAGTTGTAAAATAATTTAATAGCGACCGCTTTCGTTGGCAGGAGCGATAAGGCCAAAGGAGTGTTGCCTTTGCTCCCGCCGGTATGGGTGGACCAGTCTGAGATCAATTCCGGACATTCCATTGATTTTTGCCCCGGATGACTTATAGCATATAGATACCACATAGTGGCATTTGTGGGCTGGTTTGTTATCAGGTCTGCCCCACATGTTCAAGGTCAAATCAATCAAAGGGGGGCATATGAAAATAAAAGCACTCAGCCGATGTGCTCCGCTCCTGTTCTTTTCTCTTCTGTTTATCCTTTCCGGGTGTAGCCAGAGTACCGATATCTCCTCCACCGCCCTGCCGCCCGGCGTACCGAATTTAGCGGCGGTCAATCCGGATGCATATATGGAGGTTGACTGCCTGTTGCCCGGCCAGATTCGCAAGCTCGGGACCATGGTCTACGCCAGCCCCCGGCGGCCGATGAAGACCACGGCCGGCGACTGCGAGATCCGCGGCGGTGAATACGTCGCCTATGATCGGGCCAACTACAAGGAAGCCCTCGCCGTCTGGATGGGCGAGGCGGAAGCCGGCGATCCCGTTGCCGAAACCTATGTGGGGGAGATCCATATGAAATCTCCTCCCGAACAGCCGCGCTACGATCTGGCGGCCAAGTGGTTTCTGCAGGCGGCCGGCAAAGGTCATAAACGGGCGCAGGTGAATCTCGGGTACCTCTATGAAAAAGGGTTGGGGGTCAAGGCCGACATGGATCAGGCGGTGCAGTGGTACAGCAGGGCCTCCGGTACCGACATCAAGGAGATAGTGCAGCAGCAGCAGCTGTCGGCGGAGGAGCGGGCGGAGCTGCAGGAGCTGAAAATGAGTAATGCGGCGCAATTGAGCGAGTTGCGGAGGCTGAAGGAGGAGGGGGCGGCGGCTCAGGCTGCTCTCGCTTCGGTGCGTAAGGAGCTGGACAAGCGCAACAGTGCTATTCTGGCCCAGCAGCAGGAGATTGCCGGTAAACAGGCCCAGATGAAAAAAATCGAATCGCAGCTGGCGAATCAAAAGACGGCGGTAAATACCGATCTCCAGGCCCAGCTTGCGGCGTTGCAGGGTGGTTTGCAGACGAAAGAAAAAGAACTTGCCGAGCAGAAACGGCTGGCCGCCGAACTTTCCGGCCAGCTGAAAAAACATCAGAGCACCGAGCAAACCTTCCAGGTAACCCTCACCGACCTGAAAGACAAGCTGGCCAATCTGCCGGGACCGAAGATCGAGGTGCTCGACCCGCAGCTCCTGCGAACCCGCGGGATCGTCGTCGCCCCTGTCGAGACCGGCAAGAAGCAGCGGACGATTACCGGCCAGGTCTGGTCCCCCGCCGGTCTGCAATATCTGAAGGTCAACGGCAAGGAAACCGAATTCAAAACGGACGGGAAATTCAGGGCAGTTTTTGCCATGGAAAGCGAGGAGGCAAAAGTTCACATCGTCGCCGCCGACCAGAACGGCAAGACGGATGAAATGAATTTCACCTTGCAGGAACGGGATTCCCGCGGCGGGACGGAGAAAGGAGGTACGGATTCTGCGGCAAAGGAGACGGCGTCCATAGCATTCGGCACCTATTACGCCCTGGTAATCGGCAACAATGAATACCGGCAGCTGCCCAAACTGCAGACGGCGGTGGAAGACGCGAGAGTCGTCGGCAAGCTGCTCGAGGAACAGTATGGCTTCAAGGTGACTGCCCTCTACAATGCCGATCGCGCCGCCATTCTTACAACCCTCAACGATTTTCGCAAGCGGCTGACCGAAAAGGATAATTTTCTCATCTACTATGCCGGCCACGGGACCCTGGAAGAAAAGAATACCCAGGGATTCTGGCTGCCGGTCGATTCATCCCTCGATGACGACGTCAACTGGCTGCCTACCGATCGGATTACCGGGATCATGAACCTTATGTCGGCAAAACAGATCATGGTGGTTGCCGATGCCTGCTATTCCGGGATCATGACAAGGGCCAGCCTGACCAGGCTTGAATCGGGCAAGTCGGAGGAAAGCTATAATAAATGGCTGAAAAAAATGGCGGCATACAAATCGCGGGTTATCATCAGCTCAGGCGAGACCAAACCTGTTCTGGACGGCGGCGGGGGAGACCACTCGGTATTCGCCAAAGCGTTGCTCGACACGCTTCGCGATAATAATAAAATCCTGCTCGGCATAGATCTCCATCGGGCCATTGCCGCAAAGGTGGTCGATGCCTCCGGCCGGATGGGACACGACCAGGTTCCCCAGTATGCCGGACTCAATCGGGCCGGGCATGAGCTGGGAGATTTTCTCTTCGTACCGGCGCAACGCCGCGGTTAGCGCTTCGCTGAATTATTTTCTTGCTTTGTGGCAAGAAAATAATTCCGTGAAGGCACATATCTCGTTTATCGGGGCTGGATTTTTTCCCTCACGGGAGCTATACCTATCTGATAGACGGTTCGGCTGCTCCACGTATCGTTATATGTCAACAGGTCTTTCAAACCGTATTTTGGGATAACCCGCATCACAATATCGAGGTGAAAGCATGCATATTTCTCAATCTGGAAATTTTTTTTCAATTTCAATAGTCCCGGCATCCATGCTGCTGACGGTGGTCAGCGTATCCGCAGGTTTTGGCGCCACCCCGACGGAAACAATGTCGCAAACCGTGGAAGCACTCTGTCCGCAACTGAAAGCCGCCAACGCGGCAAATCCCGCATCCCTGACAGCGGCCGAAAAGGATGTGCTTGCCCGTTGCGGTGAATTGAAACTTGCGCCCGGACAAAGTTACTCCAACCTGACCGCGACCCAACTCGCCGGCCTCGACAATATGGCAAGCGATGAGAGCTCGGTCATGGGGGCGGCCACCGTTGAGGTGTCGGGAGCCCAGAATATCGCCGTTCTTGGACGATTGTCGGTATTGCGCAATAAGTCGGTGAGCACCGCGGCGGCCGATCGTTCTCCCGATTCGGGTACCGGGCCGGACAGGGAACGGCCAAACACTTCTGCCGCCCTCAACTCCGGGAAACTCAACCTCGGCGCCGCCGAAGAGCAGGGCGGCGGGTATCCGATTGAAGGCACGGGCGGGTATTACGGACAATTCAGCCAGATGAGCGATTACGGCAAGTGGGGGGTTTTTGTGAATGGTTCCTACGGTACCGGCAGCAAGGATGTGACCTCCCGTGAGCCGGGATTCGATTTCGACTCCTGGAGTCTGGTCTCGGGACTGGACTACCGCCTCTCCGACCAGTTCATTATGGGCTTTGCCCTGAGCTACGCCGTGACCGATTCCTCAATCGACAATAACGGCGGCGATGTAGATCTGGATGGCGTCGGCGGCTCAGTGTACGGTACCTACTATTTCGGCCGGTTCTATCTGGATTTCCTGGCCGGTCTGGCCGTCAAGGAATACGATACCCAGCGTAATGTCGGCTACAGCGTTGCCGCTACATCCGGGGGCACCACGGTCGTCAATCAGATTTTCAACGGCAGTACCGATGCGGACGATGTCAGCTTGGCTCTCGGCACCGGCTACAATCTCGCCCTCGGCGGTTTCTCCCTGACGCCGTTCGCCAATTTGGCGTATCTCGAATCGAATATCGACGGATACACGGAGAGCTTGCAGGGCAGCAATGCCAACCCCGGCTTCGGGCTTGCGCTGGCGGTCGACGACCAGGAGGTGAAATCTTTTGCCGCAACCCTCGGCGTGCAGTTCGCCCGAGCCATCAATACCTCGCGGGGCGTCCTGACACCTTACGTGCGGGCGGATTGGGAACATGAATTTGAAAACGATGCCCGCAATATCACCGCCCGCTTTGCCGAGGTCGGCAGCAGCTATGCTGCCACGAATACGAATATTATCCCGACCGACGCCCCGGACCGGGATTTCATGAACTTTGGCGCCGGCCTCTCCGCCGTGTTGCCCGGCGGTTTGCAGTGTTTTTTCGACTACTCGACCGTATTTGGCTTTGAGGATATTACCGTGCACCGGTTTGTTGCCGGATTAAGGCTGGAATTTTAGCTGCCGTATCGACTTTGCCCGGAGCGCTTGAGCGGGGCAGAGTCGAGGTATTTAAACGGAACATTATGAAAAGTGGCTGTGAACTCTATTCAGCAGGAATGGCTGCGACCCCGGTTGGTATCGGAGGAAGTGTTGAGCAGAATGCCCGTAGGGTGCACTTCGTGCACCAATGGTGGTGCACGAAGTGCACCCTACCTGGCGCGATCTTCATTTTACTTGCCGGTCTTCTGTCGCCGGGGCTTGCCGATGAACCGGGGGATCTCGAAAAACGCTCGTGCATACAGGCTGTCGATGGATATTCCTATCTCTCGGAAGACAAGACCGTGGCCGAACTGCGCACCGCGGCTCTGAACAATGCCAAGCAGCAGGCGCTCACCAATGCCAAGACCTACATCCGGTCAAGAACCGAGGTTGAAAATTTTGTCCTGAAGAGTGACGATGTTCTGATCAATTCCGAAGGCACGGTAAAAATTCTGGAACAGAAGGACTACGGCATACAGGATAACAGCCGTTACCATATCTGGGTGAAGGCCGAGGTGGAATATCAGCTGGGTGAAGGCGGAGCGCCGGCGAAAGCCGCCGCGCCGGCCGTTCCGGCTGCGTCGCCGGCGGGGGAAGTATCGCACAAGGTAAGCCCCCCTCCACCCGCCGGCGGGCCGCTTACGGTAAAGATCTGGTCCCCGAAAAAAGAATATAAACAAGGGGAAAAGATTGAGATCTTTGTCCAGGGGAATCGGGATTTTTACGCCAGGATCGTCGATATCAATTCCCAGGGTGATATTGTTCAACTTCTGCCGAACGACTACCGCACCGCATCGCTCTTTACCGGAGGACGGACCTACAAGATCCCGGATACCGGCGATGGGTTCGATTTGACGGTTTCCCCGCCTTTCGGGACGGACAGGATCGTGGTGTATGCCAGCGAAGTACCGTTGGGGGAGGTAGCCATGGAGAGCATCGGCCAGGGGCTCAGCGCATACGGCGGAGATCGGCAATCCCTGGCGATTTCAACCCGCGGGATAGCTGTCACCGGCAAAAAAACCGGGGCCGGGGAACAACACGGAGCCGGGGAACAACCGATCGCCGAATTCTACGAGGCGACCCATGAGATTTCGACGACGAGATAAGGCGTTGCATGGTATCCGCCGTCGATGAAAACAAAAAGCCCATGGTGGCTTTTGCCTTCATTTTCCTGATCCTGCTGGCCGGCTGCTCCAGGTTGCCCGACTACAGCCAGCCCCGGATCTATCCCAGCGACACCGCCCTGCCGGCGCATGTCGTTGCCTACCGCGACCTTGTCGCTGCCGATTTCCAGGCCGAACATCTTCCCGACTTCCTGCGCGACCATACCCGGCATATGAATGCCCATACGGCGGTCGCCATCCGGACGATACCCGGAGCACAATATATACTCTCCCCCCCGGATGGTCATGGCACGCAGATGTACAGCGGCCGGGTCGAGAACCTGGCCTTCGAGGCGGTGATGATCCCTGCCCGCAGCTGGTGGAATCCGACGCTGGCCAAGGAAAGATTTGCCTATGTCCTGCAGCATGAACAGATTCACTTTGCCCTGATGGAGGTCGCCGCCCGCCGGTTGACCGGCAGGGTTGCAGAGGAACAGGCGCGGCTGACTGTGTTCGACACCAGCAATGAAGCTGTAAAAAAGAGATTGCTGGCCGAGATCGACCAGTGGCTGGCCGAGTCGGAGAGAGACGTGCTCAGGGAACATACGGAGTTCGACCGGGCCACTTCCCGGCAGTATGCCCCGGAGGTGCAGCAGCAATGGTACGAAAGAGTGGCAAGGGAGCTGAAAGTCAGTCAAGAATCTGACTGAGGAAGAGCTTGGTTCGTTCATGCCGCGGATTATTGAAGAATTCCTCCGGGACGTTTTGTTCGAGAATCTCCCCCCCATCCATAAACAGCACCCGGTGCGCAACACTTTTGGCAAAGCCCATCTCGTGGCTGACCACGATCATCGTCATGCCGTCCCGGGCCAGGTTGATCATGACATCGAGAACCTCCTTGACCATCTCCGGATCAAGGGCCGAGGTCGGTTCGTCAAAGAGCATGACATTCGGCTTCATGCACAGGCTGCGGGCAATGGCCACCCGCTGCTGCTGCCCGCCCGAGAGCTGGCCGGGGAATTTCTTGGCCTGCTCGGCGATGCGGACTTTTTCCAGGTAATACATGGCCAGTTGCTCCGCTTCCTTTTTCGGCGTCTTTCTCACCCAGATCGGTCCCAGCGTCAGGTTTTCGAGGATGGTCAGGTGGGGAAACAGGTTGAAATGCTGAAACACCATACCGACTTCGGTGCGGATCTTTTCAATATTCTTGAGATCGTTGGTGAGTTCGGTGCCGTCAACGACAATGCTGCCCCGCTGGTGCTCCTCCAGCCGGTTGATGCAGCGGATCAGCGTCGATTTGCCGGACCCGGACGGGCCGCAGATGACGATGCGCTCTCCTCTGTTGACCGTCAGGTTGACATTCTTCAGTACGTGAAATTCCCCGTACCACTTGTGCATATCCTTGATGGTGATAATCGGACTCTTGTCTGTATTCATCTGTCCAGCTTCAATCGCGTTCATCTGTTTCTTTCCTGTTTTCTGGGGTCATGGTTGATCAGGCAGCGGTAACCTCTTGCTTACAGGCCGGTATCGAGTTCTTTTTCCAGCCTTCTGCTGTAGTTGGACATCGCAAAGCAGCAGAAGAAGTAAATCAGGGCCACGAAAATATACGCCTCGGCCGAAAAGCCCATCCATTTCGGATCGGACAGCGTGGTTTGCGTGGTTTTCAGTAAATCATAGAGGGCGATAATGACCACCAGCGAGGTGTCCTTGAACGCTGAGATTAAAATGCTCACCGATGGCGGAATGACGATTTTCAGGGCCTGGGGCAGAATGATCAGTCGCATGGTCTGAAAGTAGTTGAGACCGAGGGATTCGGCGGCCTCGTACTGGCCCTTGTTCATGCCCTGCAGCCCGCCGCGGACAACCTCGGCGATATAGGCGGCGGTAAAGAGAATGATTGCAACCTGGGCGCGGAGAATCTTGTTGAGGGTCATTCCCTCGGGCAGGAACAGCGGGAAAACCACCGAGGACATGAACAGCAGGCTGATCAGGGGAACGCCTCTGATCAGCTCGATATAGACGACACAAAAAGATTTGATAACCGGCATATCCGTTTGCCGGCCCAGCGCCAGCAGTATCCCCACCGGATAGGCGGCAGTCAGGCCGAAGACCGACAGCAGCAGGGTAAGCGGCAGGCCGCCCCAGTTATTGCTGTCGACCGCTTCGAGCCCGAACAGCCCGCCTTTCAGCAGGAGTCCCATGGCGAAGAGACCGATTGCCCAGCCGTAGGCGAGGGATTTCCGCCAATGGTTCCGGTTCTGACTGTAATAGAGCAGGACCACCAGGATGATTATTCCCAGCAGCGGCCGCCATTGCAGGTCATGGGGATAAAAGCCGAACAGGATGAAACGGATATTCGCCGTGATAACCGACCAGCAGGCGCCATCCGCGGCCTTACATTGGCCGCTGTCGCCAAACCAGATGCTGTTGATCAATGCCCACTTGACAAAGGTTGGGACGGTCAGCCAGAGCAGGTAGAGCACGACGAGGGTGAGGGCGGAGTTGTACCAGCCGTTGAACAGGTTGGCCTTCATCCAGCCGATAATACCGACTTCGGTGACTGGAGGTCTCATCTCCGACGGTGCTCTAGGGGGCAGAATATTTTCCATAGGCGTGATCATCGTTCAACGATTGCGATTTTTTTATTGTACCAGTTCATGAATGCCGATGTCGACAGGCTGAAAACGAGATAGACGATCATGATCAGGGCCACGCCTTCGATGGCCTGACCGGTCTGGTTGATGGTGGTGCCGGCAACCGAGACAAAATCGGGGTAGCCGATGGCCACCGCCAGGGAACTGTTCTTGGTCAGGTTGAGCATCTGGCTGGTCAGCGGCGGCACTATTACCCGCAGCGCCTGGGGGAGAATGACCAGGTTCAGGACGTGGGCCGGTTTCAGGCCGATGGACATGGCCGCCTCGCGCTGTCCCTTGCCGACCGACTGGATGCCGGCCCGTACGACTTCGGCCACAAAGGCCGCGGTGTACAGGACCAGGCCGAGCAGCAAGGCGGTGAATTCCGGGCTGATACTGATGCCGCCCTTAAAGTTGAAGCCGGTCAGTTGCGGCACATTCATCGCCGTCGGTGCCCCGGTGAGGAACCAGGCCATGAGGGGCAGGCCGATAAGCAGCGTGAGGGAGCAGCGGATCAGCGGAAAAATCCGGCCGGTTGCCGCCTGTCTTTTCTCTGCCCACCTGCGAATGAAGAATATCAGCACGCAGGCGACAATGCAGGCTGCGGCCGCGGACTTGTATGCGTCATGCCAATGGGGGACGCCAAAGATCAACCCCCGGTTGCACAGGAAGACTCCGGGCATCGGGTTGAGGGCCTGGCGCGGAGCGGGCAATATCTCGTAGAAAAAGGCATACCAGAAAAACAATTGGAGCAATATCGGAATGTCCTGGAAAAACTCGATATACCAGGCTGAGAGTTTCGCCACCAGCCAGTTGGTGGACAGCCGGGCGATGCCTAAGAATGTGCCGAGAAGGACAGTGAGGACAATGCCGATAAAAGCCACCACCAGGGTATTGAGGAAGCCCACCGTCAGGGCTCGGCCGTAGGAGTCGGTGGCGCCGTATTTGATGAAGGTCTCGCCGATTTCAAAGGCGGCCTCTCTTTCGAGAAAACCAAAGCCCGTCGAGATCGATTGTCGTTCAAGGTTGGCCATGGTGTTGCTGATCAGATAATAACTCAGCAGTCCGACCCCCGTCAAAGTAAGAAACTGGTAGAGAATTGCCAGCTTGGCCGGGTCACGCAGGAACGGGATTTTCTCGGGTGCGGTTTTGTCCATGTTTACCTGTGATCACATGCATACCCGGAGAGTATCGCTCCGGGTATGCCTTTGTTGTGCTATGGTTACTTGAAAGGAGGTGAATACATCAATCCGCCGTTATTCCACAGGGCGTTGAGGCCGCGCTTCAGCATCAGCGGGGTGTTGACGCCGACGTTTCTTTCAAAAGCTTCGCTGTAGTTGCCGACCTGTTTGACGATATTGTAGGCCCATTTCTCGTCAAGTCCGAGGGCCTTGCCGTTGCCCGGAGTTACGCCCAAAAATCGCTGAATGCTGGGGTTGGTGCTGGTCATCATCTCGTCGACATTCTTCGAGGTGATGCCCAGTTCTTCGGCTTCGATCATTGCCAATACCGAATAATTGACGATGTCTTTCCATTGGTTGTCGCCATGACGGACAGCCGGCGCCAGAGGTTCCTTGGAGATGATTTCGGGGAGGAGTTCGTAGTCGCCCGGATTGGGGGCAACTGCCCGGATCCCGGCCAATTGGGAGGCATCGGAGGTTAAAACATCACAGCGGCCGGCGAAGAAGGCTTTGGCCAGTTCCGCATTGTTTTCGATCACTACCGGACTCATTTTCATTTTGTTGACGCGGAAATAATCGGCAACATTCTGCTCGGTGGTGGTGCCGGGGAGTACGCAGACGGTGGCGCCGTCAAGCGCCTTGGCGCTTTTTACCCCAAGTTTATTGGGGACGAGGAAGCCCTGGCCGTCATAGTAATTGACTTGAACAAAGTCGAGGCCGTGATCGGTGTCGCGGGTAAGGGTCTGGGTGGCATTCCGGGTCAGAACGTCGATTTCGCCCGATTGCAGGGCGGTAAAACGGGTTTTTGCAGTCAGCGTGGTATATTTCACCTTTGCGGCATCGCCAAAGACCGCGGCGGCAACAGCCCGGGCGGCATCGACATCGAGACCTTGCCAGACGCCTTTTTCGTCCGGTTTGCCGAAGCCGAAAAGCTCGCCGTTCACCCCTGCCTGAACAAAGCCCTTGGCTTTCACATCGTCGAGGGTTCCTGCGGTAGCTACCCCTGCGGTCAGACAAATTGCCGCAACCATCGTTGG
>CAYTVF010000020.1:18988-22154 GCA_964441345.1 uncultured Desulfopila sp.
GGGTTCCTGCGGTAGCTACCCCTGCGGTCAGACAAATTGCCGCAACCATCGTTGGCACAACTTTTTTAAACTGTCTCATCGAACATGCCTCCTGGTGAAATGATACTCGGTAGATGTTTCCTTTGAACTCTCCTCGAAAGTCAGGATTTTTTTGTTGGCCTTTGCTTCACGATTGGGGTGCAGAGGGCATATAAAAAAACCTGATACACGAGGCTATTATTACTGTAGAGTTATTCCAGTAAATTTCTCCCGTGTCAAGTCTGGTGCGGCGAAATCAGAGATATTCAGGACATATGGAACAGGACTTCTTCCGGGGTGAAGTCGAGAAAACTGAACAGCATCGTTTCTAAATCGACGGTTCGCTGAAAGTTCATTTTGATGAATTTTTCCTTTTGCGGGTTGCCGTCACCGTATCTTTCGAGGATATAGACGAGCCGGTCGGCCAGCACCACCACCTGGTCGTGGCGCACCCGTTTGTCGGCATAGAAAACGATTTCCTTGGTTCCGAACAGCCCTCTCCGATACAGCTCGGCGGTAAAATTGTTCAGCACCACATGCTCGGCGACGATCTCGCCAATCTCCGGATAACCGAGTTCGATGCAGATCCGGCGCCCGACTTCGGCATGATGGCAGGAGGTCTGGATGCAGAGGGTTTTGGCGATATCATGGAGCAATGCCGCGGCCGTGACCTCCGCAAGGTCCGGCAGGGGTGCGGCGGCACGGCCGGTTCGGTGCAACCCCTCGACCAGGGCCCCCGCGACCCGGGCAACCATAATGGAGTGGGCCCGGATATTATCGAGCATCCCATAGCGGTCGAAAAACTCCAGGCACTGGCTTACGGTTGGAATGCGGGACGGGATCTGTTTTGTCATTTGCTGCTCAGCTCATGGACCGCATCGACCGCAATTTTGGCCTGCTCGGGCGGGGTGAACTGGTGGATGCCGTGGCCGAGATTGAAAATATGGCCATGGGCTCCCCTGGCGTCGTCCAGCAAGCGGCCGATCCTTTCGCGCAACCTGTCTTTCGGCAGCATCAGGGCAAAGGGATCGAGGTTGCCCTGGACGGCCTTTTTGCCGATTTTTTTGATTGCCTCGCCGATGGGAATCCGCCAGTCGAGGCCGAGCACGTCGGCCCCCGAGGTGACCGAGAGATCAAGCAGCGTGGCGCCGTTATTGGCAAAATAAATAAGGGGGATATCAAACTGCTGGAGAGCGGCCATAATCTTCTGCACATAGGGCAGGGCAAAATCGGCGAAATCGCAGGGGGCCAGGACGCCGACCCAGGAGTCGAAAAGCTGCAGTGCCTCTGCCCCGGCCCTGGCCTGGGCCTGGAGGTAGAGGATGGTGCTGTCGGTGATTTTCGCCATCAGGTTGTGGAACAGTTCCGGCTCCCGGTACATCATTTTCTTGGTCTCCCAGAACGTCTTGGAGGAACCGCCCTCGATCAGGTAGGTCGCACAGGTAAAGGGTGCCCCGGCAAAGCCGATGAGCGGAACCTGCAACTCGCGGCGGAGCAGCCGGATGGTCTCCATGACGAAACCGGTTGCCTCGTCGGCGTCGGGTACGATCAGCCGGTCGAGGGCGGCCTGATCCCGGATGGTCTGATGAAAGATCGGTCCACGCCCCTCATGAAATTCAAGGGGAGCACCCATCGCCTCCATGAGGATGAGGATATCCGAAAACAGGATGGCGGCATCCATGCCGAGGAGGTCCACCGGCTGCAGGGTTACTTCGACGCAGAGCTCCGGAGTCTTGCACAGCTCGAGAAAGGTAACGTTGCCGCGCACCTTCTGGTATTCGGGGAGGTAACGTCCCGCCTGGCGCATCATCCAGATCGGAGTGTAGGCTGTTTTTTCACCGCGGCATGCTTTGAGGAAGGTATCGTTCATGGAGTTTTCGGGGTTGAATTATGGGAGATGAGTTTTCGTGACATGGGGTTTTGTTAAGATTGTGATTTCGCAATTTGTCGAGGGATGTAGCTGCAAAACGGCTCCTGGGCGAGAAAATCGCCGGTCATGGCATAGGCCCTGGCCCGGCATCCGCCGCAGACGCCGACATATTCGCACTTGCCGCAGTTATCCTTATACCCTTTGAAATCGCGGAGTTGAAGAAAAAGTTCGGATTCTTCCCAAATTGTTTTAAAGGAGGTCGTCTTGATATTGCCGGCCGATTTGGGGAAATAGCTGCACGGCTGGACTTCCCCGTCGACATCGATCAGGCAGATGAGCTGGCCGGCGAGGCAGCCTTTTGAGCCGCCGGTGGAAAATTTCAGAGTCCTCTGCTTGACCTTTTCCCCTTCTTCCTTGGCCTTCTGCCGGACAATCCGGTAGTAGTGGGGGGCGCAGGTCGGCCGCATCAGGAGCTCGTCTTCCTTTTTCTCCACCTCGTAATGCCAGTCGAGAATCTCGTCGTAGATATCTTCCGGGATGAGTTCGCCCATGATATCCTCGCCCCGCCCGGTCGGCACAATCATGAACATGTACCAGGCCGTTGCCCCGAGGGTTTTGACCAGTTTGTATATCTCGGGAATTTCATGGCGGTTTCGCACGGTAAACGATGAATTGACGAGAAAGGGAATATCGTGTTTGCGGAAGAGCCGGATGGCCTCCATGGTGCCGGCGAAAGCGCCCTGCTGGTTGCGGAAATTGTCGTGGGTTTCGGCCTTCGCCCCGTCCAGGCTGAGCGACACCATCCGGATCCGGGCGGCCTTGATTTTTTCGCAGATTTCGTCGGTTACCAGGGTGCCGTTGGTGGCCAGACACATACGGAATCCCTGGTCCGTGCCGTACTGGGCGATATCGAAAACGTCCTCGCGGAGCAGCGGTTCGCCGCCGGAAAGGACCAGGACCGGGCTTGCGTACGCGGCGATGTTGTCGATGATGGCTTTGGCCTCGGCCAGGGAAAAATCGGGATGGCCACCAATGTCAAGCGCCGAGGATGAGCGGCAGTGGACGCATTTAAGGTTGCAGCGGCGGGTGATTTCCCAGGCTATCCATTTCGGTTGAAACTCCATACATCTCCTCCGCCGGTGCGGGCTTCAATGGGCCGGCATCGTATTTGCTCTAAAAACGGCATGTTTCATGCGGTCATTCCCCCTCCTCTGCCGGGAGGGGGTTTTGCGCGGTCAATCCCCCTCCCCTGGCGGGAGGGGGTAGGGGGAGGGGGAG